>JBGSIZ010000184.1:0-6012 GCA_041742255.1 Marivivens sp.
GGCGATGGGGGTCATGGGCGCGCGGACCGTCACCGACGCCATCGCCGCCGCCGAGGCCTTTGTGGCCCCGGCCCAGAACCTGACGCTCGCCGATCGCAACCGCATCGCGTTGAAAACCATCGGGGTCATTCCCCGCCGCGATCCGGCCCACCAAAGTCTGGGCCGCCTGCCAACCTTTGGCTACCGGGCCGAGAACCGGTGGCTGGGCCGGATGCCCTATGCCGACAACCCCGAATTCGTGGACCCGGTGGGCGGCATCGTGGGCAACACCACCAACAAGACCGTGGATCGCCCGTTTCCCAACCATGTGTCGTTTGAATGGGGCGATACCCAGCGGATCAACCGCTGGCTGTTCCTGATGCAGGGCCGCGAGGTGCATACCCGCGAAAGTTTCATCGAGGCGCAACTGGACACGGTCAGTTTCACCGCCCGGTCGCTATTGCCCCTGATCGGGGCCGATCTGTGGTTCACCGGCGACGCCGCCCCTGCAGGCACGCCCGAACGGCAGCGGCAGCGCGCCCTGACCCTGCTGGCCGAATGGAACGGCGAGATGAACGAACATCTGCCCGAACCGTTGATTTATGCCGCGTGGCTGCGCGCGTTGCAGGATCGTCTGATCCGCGACGAAATGGGGCCGCTGGCCCGCGAATTTCCGCAGGTGGAACCGGTGTTCATCGAACGGGTGTTCCGCAATGTGGACGGCGCGGGCGTGTGGTGCGACGTGATCCAGTCCGCGCCTGTCGAAACCTGCACCGAGATGGCGCAGGCCGCGTTGGACGATGCGCTGGTGTGGATCGAAGACAGCTATGGCCCCGCGCTCGAATCCCTGCGGTGGGGCGATGCCCATGTCGCCAAACAGGACCATCCGGTTCTGGGATCGGTGCGCGTGCTGAACTGGTTCGTCAATATCCGGCAATCCACCAGCGGCGGCGACAACACCTTGATGCGGGGCCGCACGGCGGGCACGGGCGCGCAACCCTTTGCCAATGTGCATGGCGCGGCTTACCGTGGGGTGTATGATTTCGCCGATCCGGACAGTTCGGTGTTTGTCACGTCAACCGGCCAATCGGGTCACCCGCTCAGCCGGTATTACGACGATCAAGGCGAGTTGTGGCGGCGCGGCGAATACATCCCGATGTCGCTGGACCCGCAACTGGCACGGGCGGCGGCGGTGGGGGTCACGATGTTGACCCCCCGCGCCGCGGACCAATAACAGGCAGGTCAGAGCCGCAGGAACCGATCCTTTTGCAGGTCGGTCCAAGTCACGGTGATGTGGTAACCATCGTCGCGCGCGTCCTCGCTCACCACCACGCCTTCTTGAAACAACCAGCCGCGGCCGCGCCCATTGGCATAGGGCACGGTCAGAACTTCGGTGACTTGGGTCGGCCGCAACCGCGCGCTGATTTCGGCGGTCAGATCGTCGATGCCTTCGCCGGTGACGGCGGATATGGCAATCAGGTTTTCCGTCCGCTCGCCTTGGGTGCGCATGGCCGCGCGGCCCAGATCGTCCAGCAGGTCGATCTTGTTCCAGACCTCTAGCAGGGGCGCTGTTTCGGCCACGCCAAGCGTGTGCAGAATGGTCATCACATCGCGCGCCTGTTCTTCGGTCGCGGGGTGGCTGATGTCGCGGACGTGCAGGATCAGATCGGCCTCTAGCACTTCTTCGAGCGTGGCGCGGAAGGCCGCGACCAGTTCGGTGGGCAAGTCAGAAATGAATCCCACGGTGTCCGACAGGATAATTTCGTCGCCTGTGGGAAGATCAATCCTGCGCATGGTCGGGTCAAGGGTGGCAAAGAGCATGTCCTTGGCGAACACATCCGCGCCCGTCAACAGGTTGAACAGGGTCGATTTGCCCGCGTTGGTATAGCCCACCAGCGCCACAATCGGATAGGGCACCTTGGCCCGTGCGGCGCGGTGCAGCGCGCGGGTTTTCACCACTTTTTCCAGCTTTTCCCGCAGTTTGAGCAGTTGATCGTCAATCGCGCGGCGGTCAGATTCGATCTGGGTTTCCCCCGGACCACCCACGAACCCCAAACCGCCCCGTTGCCGTTCAAGGTGGGTCCAGGCCCGGACAAGCCGCGTCCGCTGATAGCTGAGTGCGGCCATTTCCACCTGAATGACGCCTTCGTTGGTGCGGGCGCGGTCGCTGAAAATTTCAAGGATCAGGCCGGTCCGGTCCAGCAGTTTGACCCCCCATTCTTCCTCCAGGTTGCGTTGCTGCACGGGGCCGACGGACCCGTCCACCAGCACCAATTCCACCTCGGCGGCCTTGAACCGGGTTTTCAGCTCGGCAATCTTGCCTTTGCCGAACAACATGCCCGGATGGATGCGGGGCAGCGGCACAATCTCTTCGCCCACGACCTCGATCCGGGGCAATGCCTCGGCGAGCGCCACGGCTTCGGCCAAGGCGGGAACGGCCGCACGGCGTCGCCGGTCGGATTTGATGTCTGGGTGCAGGACCCAGGCCCGGGTGGCGGGCCTATCGGTTTCCATAGTGATTATTCTTCACCGTCATACAGGCTGATCGGTTGGGCCGGCATGATCGTGGAAATGGCACTTTTGTAGACCAGTTGCGATTGGCCATCCCGGCGCAACAACACGCAAAAGCTGTCAAACCAGGTGATGACACCCTGAAGTTTGACACCGTTGATCAGAAAGATCGTCACCGGCACCTTGGTCTTGCGGACGTGGTTGAGAAAAGCGTCCTGAAGGTTTTGCTTGTCAGCTGCCATTTGGCATCCCTTTTCTTGTTCTTGACGTGTGTCGTGCGGGACCATCCGGCCCCCTGTTCCGCGTCCGAGTATGTCCAACCAGCGGCGGAGTTTCCAGCCCCAAAATCAAGGCCCTAGTTGCGCCAGAAATCGGGGTTCAAGAGTGCGATAATCGCCAGCGCCTCGAGCCGGCCCAGCACCATGGCGGCCGCGAGGATCAACTTGGCCCCGTCCGGAATTCCCGCGATGGAAATAGGGGCCTCGGCCGCCACAACCGCAAGGGGGCCCGTCGTGGACAAGGCCGCAACCGCCAGCACGAGCGCGTTTTCAAACTGCACCCCGGCCAGCGACAAGGCCACCAAAACCCCTGCGATGGACAGCGCAAAAAGCATGAAAAATATCCACGCCACATAGGCCCCTTGCCGCCGGATCTGGCGCGCCTCGCGGCCCGAACCGCCGACCGAATGGGGATGCACCAGCCGTTCCAATTCGCGTTCGCCGTGCCGCAGCAACGCATAGACCCGCAGCAATTTGACCCCGCCCGCCGTGGTGGCGATGCCCCCCCCAACCAGCGACAACCCGACCAGCAACAGCCCCGGTTGCGACAATCCGGACCAATCCGTGGAGCCGAGCCAGTAGCGGGATTCGAACCCCGTGGTGGACACGAACGACACAACCGTGAAAAACCCACCCCAGAGCGCCTGTGCCGCAGGACCAAAGCCCGTGGGCGTGTTTTCCGTAACCGCCCCGAAAAAATGCCGCAAAAACAACAACGCGGTAACCGACCCGATCAGCGCGACGGCCAGCCGGACCTCTGGATCGCGCCCGATCCAGACCTTGGTCTCGCCCAGTATCCCCCGGCTGAACGTCAGCCGCGACAAGGCAAAGGCCCAGAATAGCACCATGAACGCCTCGCCCGCGAAACCGCTGTTGGCCGCGTAGGTGCCGCCCACGGGCGATATGCCTGACGTGGACATGACCGCCATCGCGTGACACAGCGCGACAAACCCAACCTCGCCCGCCAGCAGCAGGCATAGCCACAGCACGAATGTCAGGCCCACATAGATCGGCCCCAGCCGGAACGTGAACCGCACCAGCCGTTCGGCAGGGTCCACGATGCGAGCGATCTGGCTGAAGGTGCGGGTCCCGTCGCCCATTGTGCCTGCCGACTGGACCTCGAATCCGCCAAGGTTCATCGGCGCCAGAATGGCCACCGCCGTCACCCAAGCGAACAATCCACCAAGCCAGCCAACAACCGACCGCCACAGGTGCAATGCAGGCGACAGGCGCAATGGATTGTCATAAATCGTGGCCCCCGTGGTGGTCAGGCTGCTGACCATTTCGAACCATGCATCCAGAAGCGTGGTGCGCCCCACCGCCTCATGGAACGGAATGGCCAGCATCAGGGGCAACACGGTGAACGCGGCCAGCAAGGTGGTCAGGTGCGACCGCGCCGCACTGCTGGGGTGATAGCCGCCCATGGCAATGCCGATCAGCACGGTCAGCATGAAAAACAGGATCGCGGCATACAGAAACGCCCGCGCCGTTGCCAGATCGTCGATCATCGCCCCGTAAACAGCAGGCACCAGCATCGCCAGCGACCCGATCCCCATCAGGAGAACAAAGAACGGAACCGAGGCGATCCGCGAAATCATGTCAGAAAAAGTCGATGGAGACCTGCAACAGCCGCTCCACCTCGGGCACATCGGCGGCCATGGTGAACAGGGCAATCACATCGCCTTCGTCGATCCGCAGGGTTCCGGTGGGTTTGGTCGGCACCCCGTTTTTCATGACCGACCCCAACAACACGCCTTCGGGGAAGGAAATATCGCGCACCTTTTGGCCTGCGATGGGCGATGTGCCCAGCACCTGCGCCTCGATCATCTCGGCTTCGGCATCGCCGATGGAATAGACGCCCCGCACCCGGCCATGCCGGATGTGTCGCAGGATGGACGACACCGTGGTCGCGCGGGGGTTGATATAGGCGTCCACATCCAGCGCGGCCATCAATGGGATCAGCGTCGGATCGTTGATCAGACAAATCGCCATTTTGCTGCCCATTGCCTTGGCCCGGACGGCCACCAGCATGTTGGTCTTGTCGTCATCCGTCACTGCCAGAACGGCGTCGGCGGTGGCCACGTTCGCCTCGGTCAACAAGGCCGCATCAAGTCCGTCGCCGTTCAGAACAATCGTTCGGTCCAGCGCATCGGCGGCCAGTTCGGCGCGGGCGCGGTCGCGTTCAATCACCTTGACTCGGACGCGGGACGTTTGTGCCTCGAGCGCCTGTGCCACGCCCAGCCCAACATTGCCGCCACCGATGATGACGATGCGTTCCTGTTTGGCGTGGCTTTTGCCAAAGATTTCCAGCGTCCGGCCCACATCGGCGGTGTCGCTGAACACATAGCAATCGTCGCCCGCGAAAATCTGGTCGCCGGGGGCCGGGGCGAACAATGTGCCTTCGCGGCGGATGCCCACCACAATGGCGCGCAGGGTGGAAAACAGGTCTGACAACTGGCGCAGGGGCGTGTTGATCACGGGGCAATCCGCGTCAATGTTGATCCCCAGCAACTGCGCCTTGCCCCCGAAAAAGCTTTCAGTGTCAAAGGCAGACGGGGCGGCCAGACGTTGCAAGGCGGCCTCGGCCACCTCTTTTTCCGGGGAAATCACCACGTCGATGGGCATGTGATCGCGGCGATACAGGTCGGAATACATCGCCTCCAGATAGGATTGGCTGCGGATGCGGGCGATCTTGCGCTGCACCGAAAACACCGAATGGGCCACCTGACAGGTGACCATGTTGACCTCGTCGGAATGGGTGGCGGCAATCACCATATCGGCGTCCCCGGCCCCGGCCCGGTCCAGCACATCGGGATAGGACGCATGGCCCACGATGCCATTCACATCCAGCGTTTCGATGGCCCGCCGGATCAGGTCCGGGTTGTGGTCCACCACGGTCACGTCGTTGCGTTCACCCGACAGATGCCGGGCGATTTGCCAACCGACCTGCCCCGCGCCGCAAATGATGACTTTCATATCTGTTCCTCATACCGCACGCCGACGTCGTGCCAGAGGCAGCATAGGGGGTCAATCATCCATGTCGTCCTCGATATAGGCGACGCGCGCGCCTGCCTTGTTGGTGGTGACCACACCCAGCGATTTCAATTTGCGGTGCAGGGCCGACCGTTCCATGCCAACAAACGCCGCGGTGCGGCTGATGTTGCCGCCAAAGCGGTTGATCTGGGTCAGCAGGTATTCACGCTCGAACAGCTCGCGCGCCTCACGCAGCGGCAGCGTGGCCAAG
>JBGSIZ010000185.1:0-1516 GCA_041742255.1 Marivivens sp.
GATCGGTGCATTGCGTGCCCACATGAAACGTCAGGGCGGGGGTGAACCCCAACGCGGCGACACGGGCCAGCAACGTCACGGCCTCGACCTCGGACGCGCCAAATTTCGCGCCAAAGTCATAGGCGGCACCGCGCACCGCCAGCTTGAACCGCACCGCGACCTCGCCCAGGGCACCGCCCTCCACCAGCTTGGCCAATTCGCCGGGATCGTCCACGGACCAACTGACCACGCCCGCCGCCACGCCTGCGGCAATTTCGGTGCGGGCGCGCACCGGGTTGTTGTAATGCAACGCGGCCCCCGGACAGGTCCGGGTGACCAACGCGATTTCCTGCGGGGATGCCACATCGAACGCGGCAATGCCCTCCGCCGCCAAAACGCGCAACACCTCCGGGGCGGGGTTCGCCTTGACCGCATAGGTGACCAGCCCCGGAAACCCGGCGCGAAACCGGGCCACGGTCTGGGCCAACACCGCAGGCGCGAAATAATGGACCGGAATATCGGGCTGCCGGGCAATCAGATCGGCAACTGGGGTGGGGGCAGTCAATCGGCGCTCGAACATGGAGACCTCTTGTGGGGCGTTTTCCCGATGCTACCGCCCCATCGCGCCAGATCATCGCGGCACATTGTGCAAAAAGACTCGAAGTTTCGGCATTTCGTCCGTATGTTCGCCACTATGACAGATATGGACGACACAGACCGGGCGCTGCTGACGGTTTTGGGGACCAACGCGCGGATGCCCGTGGCCAAGATCGCACAGCGTTTGGGGCTGGCGCGGACCACGGTGCAGGCGCGGCTGGATCGGTTGGAACGGTCCGGGACCATCGCAGGCTACACCGTGCGGCTGTCGGACGGGGCGCGGGCCGGGCAGATACAGGCGACCGTGCTGATCCACCTCACGCCGTCGGCGCAAACGGCGGTTCTGCGGCAACTGGACCGGCTGCCCGCCGTGCAGCAGGTGCATACGACCTCGGGTCGGTTCGATCTGGCCTGCATGCTGCGCACGGCGTCCACGCTGGCGCTCGATGACACACTCGACCGGATCGGGGCGATTGACGGGGTGCAGGCGATGGAAACGCTGATCCATCTGTCCACCCGGATCGACAGGACCGGCTAAAGCCGGATAATCCCATCAATCGTGGTCAGGGTCTGGGACGTGATCCGCACGTCATCCTTCACATTGCCTTCGACCGTGCGCATCCGGCCCGTTTTCGGGTCAAATTCGATGACAAATCCGGTGTGACCGCCCGCCAGTTTGCCGGTGGCGTCATACCGGGCCTTGGTGAAAATATCGCCGGGTTGGGGCACAGCGTTGGCGGCGGGGGTATAGCGCCCGGTCTGTTGCCCCCAACGGCGCAAATCGGCGACCAGACCGATATGGCCAAACGGGCTTTTGCCCGCTTGCGCCACGCACCACGATACGAAATGGGCGCACCACGCATTGCCGCCCGACCCGCGCTGATACTCGCGCACGCGGGGGCCGTCGTTGGACCCCGGCGGGTCCTCGCGCACCCCGACC
>JBGSIZ010000186.1:0-8365 GCA_041742255.1 Marivivens sp.
CGACCCATTCGGCCTTTGCGCTGCTGTGCGACAGCCCGGCACAGGTGGACGCGGTGGCGGGGGCTGTGGCGGACGCAGGGCACACCGTGCCGGTGCCACCATGGGACGCGTTCTGGGGGCAACGCTATGCGACGGTCAGCGACCCGGACGGCACGAGGATCGACCTTTTCGCGCCGCTTTAATCGCCCGCGCCGGATGGGGGCGGCGCAGGCGGATCGGACCAGTCGAATTCAAGGTTTGCAATCGTGTTGGCGACCCGGTCCGACAACGCCATGACGCCCTCGGACACACTGTCCATGACAGCCAGACCCATGGTCACAGCCAATGCTGTGCCCACCACCCAATCCACAGTGGCGGCACCGCTTTCATCGGCGTGAAAGGCGCGCAAACGCGCGCAAAGGCGGGTCAGGATCATCATGCCCGCGCGATACCCGGTCACTATGGCAAGAATTTGGCACCCCTGCCCGGATCGCGTCAGGCGGCGCGGATCACCTTGGCAAACTGTGCAAAAATTTCGGAATTGGCGCAAATCACCTCGCCATCGGCGATGATGTCGCCATCGGCGCGCAACGGCTCAACAAACCCGCCGGCTTCGCGCACGATGATCAATCCGGCGGCCATGTCCCATGAATTCAACCGACGTTCCCAGAACCCGTCATAGCGGCCCGCGGCGACATACGCGAGGTCAAGGGCGGCCGCCCCGAACCTGCGCACACCGGCACAGGCGGGCAACAGACGACCCAGATCGCGGATGGTCAGCGGTAGATCGGCGCGGCCCGCAAACGGCAGACCCGTGGCGAACAAACATTCGATCATCTTGGACCGGGCAGACACCCGCAGACGGCTTTCGTTCAACCACGCGCCCTGGCCTTTTTCGGCCCAGAACAGCTCGTCCTTGACAGGGTCATAGATGACGCCAGCCACGACTTGGCCCTTGTGTTCCAGCGCGATGGACACGGCCCAATGGGGCAAACCATGCAGGAAATTCGTGGTGCCATCCAACGGGTCCACGATCCAGCGGCGGGTCGGGTCTTCGCCTTCGATGACGCCGTCTTCCTCGCCCACAAACCCATAGGTCGGGCGGGCGGCCATCAGGTCTTCGCGGATGGTCTGTTCGGCCTGTTTGTCAGCGCGGGACACGAAATCGCCGGGGCCTTTGGTGGACACCTGCAACTGTTCGACCTCGCCAAAATCCTTGAGCAGTTGGCGACCGGCCTTGCGGGCGGTCTTGATCATCACGTTCAGGTTGGCACTTGCGGGCATCGGGGCCTCCGGTCGGGCGGGTTTGGGCAGAAGCGGTGCGGCGGCAGACAAGGGCACCAGACAGGCCGCGCGTATAGGCGCTTGACCGCGCCGGGGCAAGGCCGGGGTTTTTGGGCGGCTGCCCCTCGCCCGGTCCGCATGGTTTGCGACTTGTTAACACTTTCTTTGGAAAGGCGGTCTAGACCGATAGGGGGTGTGAAATGTTGGGGTCATGAAGTTTTCACTGGACGAACTTCGGTATCAGACACGGTTTGTCCTTCAGCTGGAAAGCCGGGACATGCCCAAACGGCTGGCGTCCGCGGTGATGATGCTGGGCGTCTGCGCCTTTGCGGGGTTCGGTCAGGCGGCGCTGTGGGTCGGGGTGGTGATCGGGGCGATCGAACTTCTGGCCTATCACGCGCGGCGGCACCTGCCGGTTCTGGACCGGGACATGACGGCGGGCTACATCGCGTGGATCTGGGTGCAAAACAGCATTTCGGTGATGGCCTACCTGTCGCCGTCCTATTTTCTCGCGCAACATTCCTCGACGGCGATGCTGCTGGCGGCGATGTTGTGGACGTTCGGGGTCATCGTCCACATCAGCAATTCCTTTGCATCCCTGCCGCTTTACAACTGGACGCTGATGGTGCCGTCGCTCGGCATGACGGTCGCGCTCATTGTTGAGGCGGGACAGTCCAGCTATGCGCCCTCGACGTCGGGGGAATGGATCGTGACGGTGGCGCTGCTTGGGGTTTATGGAGCCAACACCTTTGAAACGCTGACAAAACAAAAGGATACGCAAGCGGCGCTCGATCTTGCACGACAAGAGGCGACCGTGCGGCTCCGGGCGCTGGAATACGTTTCGCGGCATGACAACCTCACGGGGCTCCTGAACCGGGCGGCCTTTGACGACGAACTGGGGCGGATGCTGTCGGACAAACCGCTGCCGCAGCCGGTGGCGGTTTACATCATAGATCTGGACGGGTTCAAACCGATCAACGACAGCTACGGACATTCGGCGGGGGATGCGGTGTTGCGCACGGTGGCGGACCGGTTGCGCGTCCTGATGCAGGGTCAGGGGCTGGTGGCGCGGCTGGGGGGGGATGAATTCGCCATCGCCATTCCCGGTCGCGAGGCCGAAGGCGTGGTCCTGCGCATGGCGGGGCTGTTCACACAGGAAATCGAGCTGCCCATCGACTGGCAGAACAAATCGCTGCGGATCGCGGCCAGCATCGGGGTGGCGGTCACCCGTCTGGCCGGACGCAGCGTCGAGGCAATGTGCAGCGGGGCCGACCGGGCGATGTATCGGGCCAAGGCCGACAGCGAGGTCAAGGCGCTGTTGTTCGACCCCGCCCATTATGACCGCACGCCCAGTCTGGAGGACCGGCAGCGGATCATCGACGCTTTTCGCAACGGCGATATCCGGCCCTATTACCAACCCAAGGTGGTGCTGGGCACGCTGCAAACCTGCGGGTTTGAGGCGCTCGCGCGGTGGGTCAATCCGGACGGCACCATCCTGCCCCCGGCGCAATTCATCCCCCGGATCAACGAATTGGGGCTACAGGGGGAATTTCTGGCACACATGACGCAACAGGTGCTGCGCGATGTGCAGGACATGGTGGACCAGGGGCTGGATCCCGGCGAGGTGTCAGTGAACCTGCCCGAAATCGCGCTGGCCACCCACACGGGCCGCGAAGAACTGGACCAGCTTCTGGCGCGCTACCCTCGGGCGCGGCCCCATATCACGCTGGAAATCACCGAAGATGTGTTCATCGCGCGGGCGGCGGACATGATCCAGAACTCGATCGCGCATTTCCGGCGGGCGGGGCAGCGCATATCGCTGGATGATTTCGGGACCGGGTTCGCGTCGTTCCAACACCTTCGGCAGCTTGACTTTGACGAACTGAAAATCGACGCGAGCTTTGTCGCCGACCTCGCCCACGACCGGTCGGCGCGGATTCTGGTGGCGGGATTCCTGTCGATGGCGGCAGGGCTTGGGGTGGCAGTGATCGCCGAAGGCATCGAAACCACGCAACAACTGGCGTTCCTGCGGCGCACCGGGTGCCTTGTGGGTCAGGGGTTCCTGTTCGGCCACGCGCTTCCGCTTGAAGAAACCAAGGTGCGGTTGATGACCGAACAATCAGGCGGGGCAATGGGCAGCGGGGCCGCATAAACCGGGGCGGCTATCCGCGCTGCAACTTGACCGCTTCCTGCCGGGCCAACCGGGTGAAATGAGCCATGAACGGGCGCTGCGTGTCCTCCTCGCGGGTGGCGGCATACATCCGTTTGGTGACCCCCGTCTTGCCCCCAAACGACAGGGGCCGGGTGACATAATCGGTCGATGTCTTGACCTGCCGGACAACCCAGTCGGGCAACACCGTCACCCCCCGGTTTGACGCCACCAGCATCAGGATAACGGCGGTCAATTCCACTTGCCGGATCGCGGCAGGCTCCACCTTGGCCGGGGTCAGCAATTGGGTGAACACATCCAGCCGGGCGCGGTCCACCGGATAGGTGATCAGCGTTTCCCCCCGGAAATCCTCGGCTACGATCACCGATTTTGCGGCCAACGGATGCTGGGACGACGCCACGAACACCGGTTCATAGTCGAACAGGGGGGTAAACTGCACCTCTGGCAGGTCCTCGGGGTCGGACGACACCACCAGATCAACCTCCTCCTTGCGCAAGGCGGGAAGGGCGTCAAACGCCAGTCCGGGGCGGATATCGACATCAATCTCGGGCCAGGCCTTGCGGAACTGTTCCAACACCGGGAACAGCCATTCAAAACAGGCGTGGCATTCAATAGCGATGTGCAACCGGCCCGCGCGGCCACTCACCAGCCCTTCAAATTCTGCCTCCAGCGCGGCAACCTGCGGCAAAATCCGCTCGGCCGCGGCCAGCAATTTCAATCCGGCCGCCGACAGGCGCAGCGGCTTGGACCGGCGCACGAACAAATCCACCCGCGCCTGATCCTCGATCCCCTTGATCTGATGGCTCAGCGCGGATTGGGTCATGCCCAGCAATTCAGCGGCGCGGGCCAACCCGCCAGTGTCGTGAATGGCCTTGATCGTGCGCAGATGGCGAAACTCGATATGCATGGCCATGTGAATGAAACTCATCATAGTGGTGAAAGTTATGAATTTGTCTCACATCGGTTTTTCCGGCACAAGGGCATCAACCAAACCAGAGGCATGTCATGACCCGTCCCACCGTTTCCTTCGAATTCTTCCCGCCCAAATCGCTCGAAGGGTCGTTCCGGCTGTGGGATTGCGTGACCACGCTGGCCCCATTGGCACCGGAATTCGTGTCGGTGACCTACGGGGCAGGCGGCACCACCCGGCAACTGACGCACGAGGCGGTGACGACGATCCACAAAACCACCGGCCTGCGGGTCGCGGCGCACCTGACCTGCGTGGACGCCACACGGGCCGACACGCTCGCCATCGCCGACAGCTATGCGGCGGCGGGGGTCACGGACATCGTGGCACTGCGCGGCGACGCGCCCAAGGGGGCGACGAAATTCACGGCGCATCCGGACGGGTTCGCGTCGTCGGTGGACCTGATCGCGGCGCTGGCGGACACGGGCAAATTCACCTTGCGGGTCGGGGCCTATCCCGAAACCCACCCAGAGGCCGCGAATGCCGCCGCCGACATCGACTTTCTCAAACGCAAGATTGACGCGGGTGCCTCGGCGGCCCTGACGCAGTTTTTCTTTGAGGCCGATACGTTCTTCCGGTTCCGCGATGCCTGCGTGGCGGCCGGGATCACCGCACCGATCATCCCCGGCATCCTGCCGGTGGAAAACTGGTCCGGGGCGCGGGCCTTTGCCAACCGCTGCGGCACCTCGATCCCGGCAACGCTGGCCCAAGGGTTCGACAATGCACAGCGGGACGGGGTTGCAGACCTTTATGCCACCGCCGTGGCCACGCAGCTGTGCGACAACCTGTTGCAAGGCGGGGTGGACCACCTGCATTTCTACACACTCAACAGACCCGAACTGACCCGGGATGTGTGTCACGCGCTGGGGATCACGCCCAAGGTGCGGTTGCAAAACGTCGCCTGACAGGCGGGGTCACCCATCGCGCGCCAGCACGCGCAAGGTGCCCGCGCGGCGGTGACCCTGGGCGGTGGGATGCACACATTCGGACCGGTCCACGCCAGTCACGCGCCGCCTGCGGGACAAAAACAGCTTGCCCCACCCATACCACGCGCCAATGGACGGGGCGGCGGGATCACACGGGAACCGGACGCGCCACCCGTCGGGCAACGGCAGGCCGCAACCCTCCAACCGGTCCAGCATCCACACCAGCGGGATATTGGCCAGCGGGCGGGCGACCATCCGGTCACCAATCTGGCCGCCGACATCGCCATGAGTGCCACGAAACCACACCTGTTGCATATCCCCGCGATAGTCTGGCGTGCAGTCCCACAGGATCGGGACATAGGCCTCGCGGGTTTCATCCAACGCAAGGGCATGAAACCCGTGTCGGACAATCAGGCCCAAACGGTGGTTGTGGAAATTGTGCTGCGCCTCGGACCACCGCCACAGGATGGGCAACCGCAGGCCCAGCGCCTTGACGGTATCCCAGACGGCGACGGCCTCGATCTCGATCCGGTCATGACAATACAAGGCGCGGAATGTCTGGGCAAACCGGCTCCGTCCGCCGGTGCGGTAATGGCGATAGGCTTGGCGGATGTTGCGTTCGGTGGCACAGTCATCGCGGACAAGGCCGATGATGTCGATGACACCCGCCAGCGACCGGACGGCATAGGCCCCGCGGGAATACCCGACCAGAACGATCTTGTCGCCGGGGCGATACCGGGACGCCAGCACGCCATAGGCGCGTTCGATCTGGCGGTTCAACCCCTTGCCGGTCATCACGCCATAGGTGCCGGACCAGTCGCGCCACTGGATGCCAGCCTCGTAATACACGGTCAGGTTGGCGTGGCGGCCGGCCTCGCACAACAGCTTGAACGTGAGGCCCGCGTTGGTTTCGTATCCAGGGTCCAGCGTGGACATGGTCCCGTCAAGGATGATGACATGCACAGCCGGGCCGCGCCGCCGCCCGCTGCTTTCCTCGGCAACCGGGCGACGGCCAAAAAGGCCAAGAAACCAGTCACGAACCTGTGCCATCGCTCCCCTGTTGCAACAACGTCCAGACGCGGTGCGGGGTAAAGGGCATGGCCCCCTGCGTGACCCCCCGCGCCGCCAGCGCATCCAGAACGGCATTGGTCAGCGCGGCCAACGCGCCCACCGTGCCCGCCTCGCCGCAGCCTTTCATGCCCATGGGATTATACAACGACGGCACCGGTTCCGAAGTAAAGTGGATCATGGGGACATCATCGGCGCGTGGCATCCCATAGTCCATGAACGATGCAGTGAGCAGTTGCCCCGTCTGGTCATCAAACACCACCCGTTCGGTCAACGCCTGCCCCAACCCCTGCGCCACCCCGCCATGCACCTGCCCTTGGGCCAGCATCGGATTGATAAGATTGCCAAAATCATCCACGACGGTATAGCGGTCCACGCGGACAACGCCGGTTTCGGGGTCAATCTCGACCTCGGCGACATGGGCACCGTTTGGAAAACTGCGGTTGTCCAGCTTGATTTTGGCGGAATGTGTCAACAAATCCGGGCGGTTCGCGGCGCGGGCCATGTCGGCCACGTCCAGCATGGTAGGGGTCAGGTTGGACCCCGGTATCCGGAACCGTTCATCGTCAAACGCAATACTTTCGGGGTCCGCGCCCTCGACCTGCGCCAGAAACGCGGCAAAGGCGTCGGTCATCTTGGCCACCGTGGCCAATGTGGCGGTGTTCTGCACCGTGACGGACCGCGACCCGCCCGTGCCGCCGCCGGTGGGAATGGCGTCGCTGTCGCCTTGGACCACGGCGATACGGTCGGCGGGGATGCCGGTCTGATCCGCCAGAAACTGTGCAAATACGGTTTCATGCCCCTGCCCGTTGGATTGCGTGCCCACGAAAATCGACACCGTGCCGTCGGCGTTGAAATCCACCCGCGCGGTTTCCTCAGGATCGCCCAGAATGCTTTCGATATAGTAACACAGGCCCTGCCCCCGCAGTTTGCCCGCCGCCGCACTCGCGGCCTTGCGGGCGGCATAGCCCGCGCAATCGGCCTCAATCCCGGCCCGGTCCAAAACACGGGCAAATTCGCCCACGTCATAGGTAATCCCCGTGGCCGAGGTATAGGGAAACTGGGCTGGCCGGACAAAATTGATCCGCCGCAACGCCCACGGATCGACCCCAAGGGCGCGGGCCGCCGCATCCATCGCGCGCTCCAGCACGAAAATCGCCTCGGGCCGACCCGCGCCGCGATAAGCATCGACCGGGGTCGTGTTGGTATAAATTCCGGTGCATCCCAGCCAGATCGCCGGGACATCATAAACGCCGGGGGCGACCTTGCTGAACAAATCAGTCTGGATCGCTTGGGCGAACTGGGAATTATAGGCGCCCATATTGGCAAGGCTTTCCACCTTGTAGGCGACAATCCGGTGGCTTGCATCAAACGCCAGCGTCGCGGTCGAGGTCAGATCGCGCCCGGCATTGTCCGACAGCATCGCCTCGGTCCGTTCCGACATCCACCGGACAGGGCGGCCAAGGGTGCGGGCGGCGTGGGCCACCAACGCGGTCTCGGCATATCCCATGCCCTTCATCCCGAACCCGCCGCCTACATCGGGGTTGGTCACCCGGATTTGTTCGGGCGACAGGCGCAGATGGTGGGCGATGTCCTTTTTCGGGCCCCACACGCCTTGGCCGTTCACGGCCACATGAATGCGGTCGCCCGGCATCGGTTCGGCATAACAGCCGCGCGGCTCCATCGAATTGACGATGATCCGGTTGTCGGGAACGGTCACGGTGACCACATGGGCCGCCGCCGCAATCGCGGCAGCGACCCGTGATTTGTCGCCCATGCCCCAGTCAAACGCCACGTTATCAGGGGCCACACCGGGATGCAGTGGGGTGCCCCCCGGCGTCACCGCCAGATGCACGGGCAAGTCGTCCACCTCCAGCACGATCAATTCGGCGGCGTCCTTGGCGGCCTGCACGCTGTCGGCCACGATCAATGCAACGGCCTCGCCCACATGCCGCACGGGGCCCATGGCCA
>JBGSIZ010000187.1:0-2874 GCA_041742255.1 Marivivens sp.
CCAGCGCGTGGGACGTCAGCGCGCCCCAGTCGCCATAGGCAAAGGCCACGATGCCCCGGTCTGCGGCGGTTTGGGCCATGGGGATCGCCGCCGCGTATTCCGGCGTTGTGGCCGACAGATACAAGGCGTCCGGGCGCAGCAGGCTCGCTCCGGCGGCGATCAGGGCAATCAGGGCGGCAAACAGGATACGGCGCATGGCAACTCCTTGAACACTGTTCATGAATACCATGGCGCCGCGTATTTGCAACCCCTGTTTGCGTTACCCCTGTGCCAGACAGGTGGACAGGCCCGTCGCAATCGCGCGTATCATTGCAGGATACAGGTCAGGGCCCAGCGGCAGACCCGCCCCCGACGGGTCCGCCTGCACAATCGTCACCTCCCGGCCATCGCGGACCAGCTCGATCCAATCGGGGGATGTGTGGCTGTCGGCAAGGATGCAGGCGGCGTTGGTTTGGGCAAGGGTTGCCATGACCTGCGCCACATGGGCGGGGCCGGGGTCGGCGGCATCGCCCAGCGTGATGGCCGCCATCGCTTCGGCCCCGGTGCGGTGTTCGATGTAATGATAGGCGTCGTGGGCCACGACAAACGGGCGGCCCGCCACGGGGGTCAGCGCGGCGTCCACCTCGACCCCAAGGGCGCGCAGGGCAGTGGCGGCGGTGGTAGCATTGGCGGCATAAGTGGCGGCATTGTCCGGATCAACGGTGGCCAAGGCGGCCGCGATTTCGGCCACCCAAAGGGCCGCGATATCAGGGTTCAGCCATGCATGGGGATCGGGTTCGCCCGCATGGTCTTCGGCGTGTTCGTCACCATGCTCCTCCTCGTGTCCTTCGGCATGTTCGTCGCTATGCCCGGCGTCTGCACCCTCGGCCCCTTCTGCGGTATGGTCGTGCCCGAAGTCCTCTCGGGCCGGCAAGACCTCCCATCCTATGGTCTGGAACAGGGCCAGCCGGGGAACATCCGGGGCCAGCGCGTCCATCGGTTCGGTCAACCACGGGCTTAACTCCGGGCCGACCCAGACGATCAAGCCCGCAACCGCGATCCGGCCCGCATCGGACGGACGCAAGGCGGTGTCGTGGCCATCGGCGCCGGGGTCCAGAAACAGGTCCGGCGCGCCAAGGTCGCCCATCACCATCGCCACAAGGCTGTGGACCGCCGGAATGTCGGTGACCACCGACGGCGGCGCTGCAAGCGCGCCCGTGGCGAGGGAGGTTGTCGTCAACAGGGTCATGGCGGCAAAGCGGGGTAATCTGGACATGGGGCACCTTGTGCATTTCTGATTTGGTGGCTATAGTTGATATGTTATAACATAACAACAGGTAAAGTCGCATGGCCCAATCAACCCCGCCACCTGCGCCCCAAGGGTTCGCACGGCACGACCATCATCTGTGCAAAACGACGGCGCTTCGGGCCGCCGATGCGGCCTGTGCGGCGACGGGCGCGCGGATGACCCCGGTGCGGCGGCGGGTGTTGGAGATCTTGTTGGAACAGCATGTAGCGATGGGGGCCTATGACGTGTTGTCGCGGCTGGATGCGGACGGGTTCGGGTCCAAACCCCCCGTGGCCTATCGGGCGCTGGGGTTTCTGGTGGAACAAGGATTCGCTCACCGGATCGAAGGCTTGAACGCCTTTGTGGCCTGCGCGCAGCCGGGCACGGCGCACGACCCCGCGTTCATGATCTGCCGGACCTGCCACACGGTCGCCGAAACCGGAACCGACACGGCAGCCGGGGCCAACCGGGCCTTGCGCCAATCCGCGACCGACAGCGGCTTTGTCATCGAACACACCGTGGTCGAGGTGCAGGGGCTGTGCCCGGCCTGCCAAACCGCGCCATCGGTGCAATCATGAGCCTGATCTCCGTGACAGGGCTGGAAGCCCGGCAAGGCGGCAAAACCGTTTTGCACAACGTCAGCCTGTCCATTGAACCCGCCGAGATTGTGACCATCGTCGGTCCCAACGGGTCCGGCAAAACCACCCTGTTGCGGGTGCTGATCGGGGCGGAAACGCCCACGCGGGGGACGATCACACGCAAACCCGGCCTGCGGATCGGGTATGTCCCGCAAAAACTGCATATTGACGCGACCTTGCCGATGACCGTGCGGCGGTTTCTGGACCTGCCCACCCGTGTCAGCGACACGTCCGCCCGCGCCGCCCTTGAAAACGCAGGCGTTGCGGCTATCGGCGAGCAGTCGATGGCGCGGCTGTCGGGGGGGCAGTTTCAGCGGGTTCTGCTGGCCCGCGCGATCCTGTCCAAGCCCGACATCCTGCTGCTGGACGAGGCGACCCAAGGGCTGGATCAACCCGGCTCTGCTGCGTTCTATCGGCAGATCGAAACGGTGCGCACCACGCTGGGCTGTGCCGTGGTCATGGTCAGCCATGAATTGCATGTGGTGATGAGCGCCAGCGACAGGGTGATTTGCCTGAACGGCCACATCTGTTGCGAAGGTACCCCCGAGGTGGTGAGCGCGGCCCCCGCCTATCGGGAATTGTTCGGGACGGGCACCGGAGGGGCGCTGGCGCTGTATCGTCATGACCACGACCACGGGCATGACCACGGGGATGGTCCCGGTCACGACCACGGGCACGGGCAAAACCACGGGCACGACCATGCGCACCCCCATCGGGCGGCGTCCTGATGCTGGACATGCTGTTGGACGATTTCATGGTCCGGGCGGGGCTGGCCGCCCTTGGCACGGCGCTGGCCACCGGGTTTCTGGGCTGTTTTGTGGTCTGGCAGCGGATGGCCTATTTCGGCGACGCGACGGCGCATGCGGCGATCCTTGGGGTGGTTGTGGCGCTGGGCCTGTCGGTGTCGGTGTTTGCGGGGGTGGCGGCAGTGTGCCTGTTGATGGCGCTGGCGGTGTTCGCGCTGGGCGT
>JBGSIZ010000188.1:0-8159 GCA_041742255.1 Marivivens sp.
GGGCGCGCCCGCCAGCAGCAACACAGGCAAGGTCAACAACCCGCCCCCGCCCGCAATGGAATCGATGACCCCTGCAACAAATGCCGCGAGCATAAGAAGGGCCACAATATCGCCGGACACCTCGAACATGTCAGGCGACGAATTCGGCGCGGGAATATCCCTGCAGGAACAACAAGGCGGTCAGATCGCCATGGTTGACCCGAACGCGGCACCGGGCCTGCAACGCAGGCTTGCCATGCAAGGCGACGCCGGTTCCGGCGGCTTGCAACATCATCAGATCGTTCATCCCGTCGCCCACGGCCAGCACATCGGCGGCGGTCAGCCCTTGCCGGGCGGTGATGGCGTGCAGGGCGGCCAGTTTCGCCTCGCGGCCCAGAATCGGGCGGGCAACGGTGCCGGACAGGTGGCCGTTTGCAACCTCCAGCGTGTTGGCATGGTGTTCGGCAAACCCGAGGGCGACGGCAACCGGCCCGGTGAACGCGGTGAACCCGCCCGACACAAGGGCGGTATGGGCCCCCGCCGCCGTCATCGTGGCGAGCAGGGTGCGGCCACCGGGCATATGGGTGATGCGGGTGGCCAGAACATGGGCAATGATGCCCTCGGGCTGACCGGCCAACAAGGCGACGCGTTCGTCCAGTGCGGCCTCGAACTCCAATTCGCCATTCATCGCGCGGGCGGTGATGGCGGCGACATGGGGGCCGACACCGGCCTCGGCGGCCAGTTCGTCAATGCATTCCTGCTGGATCATCGTGCTGTCCATATCGGCCAGCAGCATGGATTTGCGGCGGCCCGCCTGTGGCTGCACGATCAGGTCGATCCCTTGGGCCTGCAGGTCGGCCCAGACGGTGTCGGCGGTGTCGGGCAGGGCGGGCATCATGAACTCTGCGGCCTCACGCGGGGCAAGCCAGCGGATATCGCCACCGCCCCATGCATTGGACAGGGCCGTGACCAACGGGGCCTCCAACGTCGGGTCAGCAGGAGAGGTCATCAGGGTCACGGCATACATGGGCAGGGTCCAGCCTGTTGGGATCGGCGGCTTTTGCCATGTTTGCCCAAAAGGTGCAAAGGCGATGATGGGCAAGGTAGGCCGGGATCCGGGTTTCCGATCCGCGTCACAGCATGTCGGAAATTCGCGCCAAAGGGGCGTCCCTGCGACATTTTCCACCTTGCGGGTAACCCGGCCCCCCCGTAGTTGCGGCAGTGGGACACCCTACCCCAACGTAGGGCGCATATCTGAGAGGATACCAGCAATGGTGACGACCACGCCCGCGCCGCGGAACCCCGCGCGCAAACCGCAAGCCAAACCCGCCAATCCGCGGTTTTCTTCCGGCCCCTGCGCCAAACCCCCGACATGGACGCTTGATGCGCTCGCCGATGCCCCCTTGGGCCGGTCGCACCGCGCCAACGTGGGCAAATCCAAACTGAAAGAGGCGATCGACCTGACCGCCGAAATTCTGGGCGTGCCCGCCGATTACCGGGTCGGCATCGTGCCCGCGTCCGACACGGGCGCTGTCGAAATGGCGATGTGGACCCTGTTGGGCGCGCGCCCCGTGGACATGGTCGCCTGGGAAAGTTTCGGCGAAGGCTGGGTCACCGATTGCGTGAAACAGTTGAAACTTGACGCGACCGTCCACACCGCCGCCTATGGCGACATCGTGGACATGACGCGCGTGAATTACGACAACGACGTGGTGTTCACCTGGAACGGGACAACATCGGGCGTGCGGATGGCCAATGGCGACGCGATCCCGGGAACCCGTGCGGGGCTGACCATTTGTGATGCAACCAGCGCGGCATTCGCGCAGGACCTGCCGTGGGACAAACTGGATGTGGTCACGTTCTCCTGGCAAAAGGTGATGGGGGGCGAGGCGGCGCATGGCATGCTGATCCTGTCGCCCCGCGCTGTGGAACGGCTGGAAAGCTATACGCCCGCATGGCCCCTGCCCAAGATTTTCCGCCTGACGTCCAAGGGCAAGCTGATCGAAGGCATCTTTGTCGGCGAAACGATCAACACGCCCTCCATGCTCGCGGTCGAGGATTACCTTGTCGCGCTGAAATGGGGGAAATCCATCGGCGGGCTGGACGCATTGATGCACCGGGCCAACGCGAACGCGCGGGCGATCTGGAACTTTTGCGCGGCGCGGGATTGGATCGACAATCTGGCGGTGGACCCGGCGACCCGGTCCAACACCAGCGTGTGTCTGAAATTCACCGACCCCCGGATCACCGACGGGGCGGCCTTCGCCAAGGCCGTGGCGAAACGGCTGGAGGCCGAAAAGATCGCGCTGGATATCGGGGCCTACCGGGACGCGCCTGCGGGCTTGCGGATCTGGTGCGGGGCCACGGTGGAAACCTCGGATATCGAGGCGATGCTGCCATGGCTCGAATGGGCCTATACGACCGAGATCGAGGCGCTGACCCAAGCCGCGTAAGGTGGGTTGACCCCCGCCTTACCCTTCCCCTTTTCCCTTTAGTTGAAGGAGCCGATCATGGCCCCCAAGGTTCTTATTTCTGACGAACTGTCCGACGCCGCAGTGCAGATTTTCCGCGACCGTGGCATCGACGTGGATTTCCAGCCCAAGCTGGGCAAGGACAAGGACGCGCTTGCCGCGATCATCGGCAATTACGATGGTCTGGCGATCCGGTCGGCGACCAAAGCCACCGAAAAACTGATCGAGGCGGCGACCAACCTCAAGGTCATCGGCCGGGCCGGGATCGGGGTGGACAACGTCGATCTGGTGGCCGCGTCGAAAAAGGGGATCATCGTGATGAACACCCCCTTTGGCAATTCGATCACCACCGCCGAACACGCGATTGCCATGATGATGGCCGTCGCCCGGCAAATCCCCGAAGCGTCGGTCTCTACCCACGCGGGCAAATGGGAAAAGTCGAAATTCATGGGCGTCGAACTGACGGGCAAGACGCTGGGCGTGATCGGGGCGGGGAATATCGGGTCCATCGTCATCGACCGGGCACACGGCCTGCGGATGAAGGTTGTGGCCTATGATCCCTTCCTTGGCCAGGACCGCGCCGACACGCTGGGCGTGGAAAAGGTCGAACTGGAGGAATTGTTGCGCCGGGCTGATTTCATCACCCTGCACGTCCCCCTGACCGATCAGACCAAGAATATCCTGTCGGCAGACAACATCGCCAAACTGAAACCGGGCGTGCGGATCGTGAACTGTGCGCGGGGCGGTCTGGTGGACGAGGCGGCCTTGGCCGAGGCGCTCAAATCCGGGCATGTGGCCGGGGCGGCGTTTGACGTGTTCGCGGTGGAACCGGCAACCGACAGCCCGCTCTTTAACCTGCCCAACGTCGTCGTGACCCCCCACCTTGGGGCGGCCACCACCGAAGCACAGGAAAACGTGGCGTTGCAGGTGGCCGAACAGATGGCGGATTACCTCTTGTCCGGGGCCGTCAGCAACGCGATCAACATGCCCTCCATCTCGGCCGAAGAAGCCAAAATCATGGGGCCATGGATCAAACTGGCGGTGCATCTGGGCAATTTCATCGGCCAGATGACCGATGAACCGATCACGGCGATCAACGTGCTTTATGACGGCACGGCGTCCGGCCTCAACCTGCGCGCGCTGGATTGCGCGGTGGTGGCGGGCATCATGCGCCGCCGCAACCCGGACGTGAACATGGTATCGGCGCCGGTGATTGCCAAGGAAAACGGGATCCAGATTTCGACCACGAAACAGGATCAATCCGGCATGTTCGAGGGATATATCAAGGTGACGGTCGTCACCGAACGCCGCGAACGGTCTATCGCGGGCACCGTGTTCAGCGACGGCAAACCCCGGTTCATCCAGATCAAGGGGATCAATGTGGACGCCGAAATCGGCGCGCACATGCTCTATACCACGAACGAAGACGTGCCCGGCATCATCGGCATGTTGGGACAGACCATGGGCGAAAACGGCGTGAACATCGCCAACTTTACCCTCGGGCGGTCTGAACGCGGGGGCGAGGCAATTGCCATCCTCTACGTCGATGAACCGATCCCGGCGGCGGTCGTGGCCAAGCTCGAAAAAACGGGCATGTTCAGTCAGGTCAAACCGCTGGCGTTTGATGTGAACTGACGGGGCGCTACACTCCTTCACAAATCAACTGCGGGCCGCCTGATCCGGGCGGCCCGTTTTGCCGGGTCCACGGCCCGATTGAACCCAAAGGCAGACACCATGATCTATGCCATCGGCGACATTCACGGCCAGTTGGGCCAGTTGGAACAGGCGCTCGCCCTGATTGACGCGGACGGCGGGCCGGATGCCCGGATCGTGTTTCTGGGCGATTACACCGACCGCGGCGCAGACAGCGCGCGGGTGGTTGGCCTGTTGGCAGACGGCATCGCGGCCGGGCGCAACTGGACCGCGATAATGGGCAACCATGACCGCCTGTTCACCCGGTTCATCCGGCACGGGACAGTGGACGATGACGCGATCCTGTCGGGCAAGGGTTGGCTGCATCCGGCACTGGGCGGGGCCACGACGCTGGCATCCTACGGGGTGCAGGCCGCCGTCGCCGACGAAGGCCCGGTGAACACAGATGCCTTGGCCGCGCTGGTGACAGCGGCGCGGGAACAAGTCCCCGATGCCCACCTGCAATTCCTGGAATCCCGCCCCCTGATGCATTGCGAGGCCGGGTTGGTGTTTGTGCACGCGGGCATTCGCCCCGGCATCCCGTTTGATGCGCAGGTCGAAGATGACCTGCTGTGGATTCGCACCGGATGGCTGGACGATACCCGCGACCACGGGGCGCTGGTTGTGCATGGGCACACCGCACTTGACGCCCCGCAGCACCACGGCAACCGGGTCAACATGGACGGCGGCGCAGGCTATGGCCGCCCTCTGGTCCCCGCCGTGTTCGAGGATGGGCAGGCGTGGACCCTGACGCCAACCGGACGGATCGCGCTGGCCTGAGGGGTCAACCGGACCCGATCAGCGCCCCCGCCGCAAACACCAACCCACCGCCCAGAACCACCTGAAACGCGGCGCGCAGGAACGGGGTTTCCATGTATTTGTTCTGGATCCATGCGATGGCCCACAATTCCACGAACACCACGACAAAGGCGATGATCGTCGCCGTCCAAAAATCCGAAATCAGATAGGGCAAGGCGTGGCCCAGCCCGCCCAAGGTGGTCATCACCCCCGCCGAAATGCCCCGCTTGATCGGGGAACCACGTCCCGAGATCTGGCCATCGTCGCTCGCCGCTTCGGTGAACCCCATGGAAATCCCGGCCCCGATGGACGCGGCCAGACCCACCAGCAACGTGGTGTGGGTGTCCTGCGTGGCAAAGGCGGTGGCGAAAATCGGGGCCAGTGTGGACACCGACCCATCCATCAACCCGGCCAACCCCGGCTGCACCCATGTCAGCACGAACTGGCGGTGCGCGGCGCTTTCTTCTTCGGTGCGGGCATCGGTGCCCAGATGTTTGTCCTCCAGAACGGTGGCCATGGCACCATGGCTGGCTTCGGCGGCGGCCAGACTGCCCAACAGCTTGCGGGTGGCGGCGTCCTTGGTGCTGGCGGCGGCGGTCAGGTAAAACCGTTCGGCGTCGCGTTCCATCTGCGCGGCCTCGTCGCGGATGCGGTCAAGACCCAGATTTTCAATCAGCCACACAGGGCGGCGGGCATAAAACCCGGATACATGTTCGCGGCGGATCAACGGGATCACCTCGCCAAATCGGGCGCTGTGCAGGTCAATCAGACGCTTGCGATGCTCGTCCTCCTCCTTGGCCATGTCATCGAACACGGCGGCAGAGGCCGGAAATTCGGCACGCAGCCGCTCGGCATAGCTGCGATAGATGCGCCCGTCGTCCTCCTCGGACGAAATGGCAAGTGCGAGGATTTCCTGCTCGCTCAGGTCGCGAAAACGGCGTCGGGACGAAATGCCGGGGATCATGAGAGGCTCCGCTTTAGAATGGTTCTAAAATAGGCGGATGGGGCGTATTGGCAAGGGCAATATCTGAACCGTTCGGTTCAGAATCATGTTGCAAAATGAACCGAACGGTTTAGATAAGATTCTGAACCAAGCAGTTCACTTTAACCACAGGAGTCGTCCATGACCATCCGTTCTCTCCTTCTCGCCGCTGCCTTTGGCCTCACCGCATTTTCGCCCGCACAGGCATCGTCGTTCGTGTTTGACCTGCCGACCCTGACATGGCCCGCACCCACAGCGCCCGACGCGACCAAAGGCTGCCTTGCGCCCGCGACGTTGACCGATACGGCCTGCCCCGCCTCCTGAACAGCCGTGCCGCCGCTTGCCCGTTCTGAACGGTTCGGTCTATGGTGCCGGACCGGATCAAAGGACCACGGCATGGCAGACCACACCGCCACCATCCCCCCCAGCCAGATCAAACGCGGACGCAAGTTCGATCAGGTCTTGCGGGGCGCGCGGGAAATATTCCTGTCGGACGGCTTCGAAGGGGCCAGCGTGGACGATATCGCGCGGGCGGCGGGCGTGTCCAAGGCGACGCTTTACAGCTATTTCCCGGACAAACGGATGTTGTTCATGGAAGTGGCCAGCGCCGAATGCCGCACACAGGCAGACCGGGCGGTGGACACCATCGACATGACCCAGCCGATTGACCGGGTGTTGACGGACATCGCCACCTCCATGGTCGAATTCTTTGCCTCGCGGTTCGGGCAACGGATGTTTCGCATGTGCGTGGCCGAAAGCGACCGTTTCCCGGACCTTGGCCAGCAATTCTATCGCTGCGGCCCGGGGTTGATACAGGATCGGTTGATTATGTTTTTCCGCAAAGGCGTGGACCGGGGCGACCTGCAGATCGACGATTTCGCGCTCGCCGCCGACCAGTTCCACGAATTGTGCAAGGCGGACATCTTTCCGCGCCTCATGTTCAACATGGCCACCACGTTTTCGGCGGCTGAAAAATCGCGGGTGGTGCGCGGCGCGGTGGATATGTTCCTGGCCCGTTACGGCATCAAAGCCCTCTAATCGACCCTGCGCACCAGCAACTGGTTCGTGGCCCCGCGCTTGGTCTCGAACACCTTGAGCGACTGAACCAGATCGCTCAGTTTCTTTTTGCCATAGGTTCGGGTGTCGAAATCCGGGTTGGCGGCGGTGATGTATTGGCCCAACGCGCCCAAGGCGTGCCATTCGTCCTCTTGGTCGATGGCATCCATCGCGCGCAGGATGATATCGCGGGCCTCTTGAGCGGCGGTTTGGGCGGCGCGCTGTTCGGCGTGTTGGACGTCGGGGGCCGCGGGCGCGGTGGGGGTGTCAGTTTTCGGGGCATCCACAAGGTTTTCAAGGAAAATGAACCGCTTGCAGGCCTTGCGAAACGCCTCGGGGGTCTTTTTCTGACCGATACCATACACATCCAGCCCTTGTTCGCGGATGCGGCTGGCCAGCCGGGTGAAATCGCTGTCGGACGACACCAGAACAAAGCCCTGAAACCGGCCCGTGTGCAGCAGGTCCATGGCATCAATGACAAGGCTGATGTCGCTGGAATTCTTGCCCACCGTATTGGCGGGGGAATGCAGGGGGACCAACCCGTGTTCGGCCTGCACCTTGGTCCAGTTGTTCATGTGGGAACTGGCGAAATCGCCATAGACGCGGCGCACGGACGCCTCGCCCAGAGATGCGATCTCGTCAAAAATCGGCCCCACGGCCTTGGCGGTGGTATTGTCGGCGTCGATCAGAACGGCAAGAAGGGGGCGTTTTTCGGTCATCGCATGTCCTTTGTCGTCTATCTGCGGCTCGGTCGGGGTCACCCGGCCATCTGCGCCACGGTCTGGAAAATTGCGCGTTCGTCGGCGTGCAGGGTGTCGGTGTCGTCGCCCACCGCGGCACCGTTCAGGGCATAGGCGAACGCCGTCTGCGCCACCCTATCCCACCAGACGCCGCCGCGAAACCCATAGGCGTTGCCGAAATGGCCGACCAAGGGCCGGGGATAAAATGCGGGCGCGTCCAGAAATTGCGTACCCCAGCCATAGGCGTCAAACGGACCATCCAGATCGCTGTGGCCCATATCGGGGGTCCACAACCGGCGGTCCGGCCCCTTGGGCAACGCGCGGGCCAGCGTCAGCATCCCGCGCATCGACATCCGCATGCCGCCTTGGGGAGACAACCTGGCCACATCGCGGCCCAGTTCATAGTCGGCGGGAACGGCGCGGCTGCCGTCCGGCGCGCTG
>JBGSIZ010000189.1:0-4681 GCA_041742255.1 Marivivens sp.
CCCGTGGCCGTGCCCCGCACCGCCGCAGCGAGCCGGGCATAGGTCCAGATTTCCGCGCCGTCCTGTCCCACGATGGCCAACGCCACCTTGTCCGGTTGCGCCGGGGCGTGGTGCAGCACATGCGCCGCGAGGTTGAAACCATCCTGTGTCATGCGCCTTGGCTAGCGCCGCGCGGGGTCTGTTGCAAGGGCGACAGCGCCCGGATATAGCCCATTTCCATGGCTGGAACCGATCCCAAATCCCTGATCCGCATTGCCCGTGACAACGGCGCGATGGAGACCGTCCCACCGCTTGACCTTGGGGTGCGGGTCCGACAGTTGCGCAAGGACCGCGATTGGACCCTCGAACAGGCGGCCCGGCAGGCCGGATTGGCCCGGTCCACCCTGTCCAAGATCGAAAACGGGCAGATGTCCCCCACCTATGACGCCTTGAAAAAGTTGGCGGTGGGGTTGGGTATTTCGGTGCCGCAATTGTTCACGCCGCCGTCCCGCGAACAGGTCATGGGCCGCATGAATGTGACCCGCGCCGGCGAAGGCAGTGCCCAGATCACTACCACCTATGAACACGAAATGCTGGCCGAAGGGTTGGTCAAGAAACAGATGTTGCCCTATCGCGCCCGCGTCCGTGCCCGGTCGATGGATGAATTCGATGGCTGGGTGCGCCATGACGGCGAAGAATTTCTGTATGTCCTGACCGGCACTATCCGCCTGTTCACCGAATTTTATGAACCCGTCGAGATGAAGCGTGGCGACAGCGCCTATTATGACGCGGCCATGGGCCACAATGTGGTCAGCACCAGCACCGAAGACGCCACCATCCTGTGGGTGACGTCGCTGGCGTGATCCGCGCCGCCGCTATTTCAGCAGGCGCGGCAGGACAAGCAGCGCGATCCCCGTGCCCACCAATTGCATCACGATGAACATTGGCGCATTGCCCGGCGCGATCCCGGCAAAAGTATCCGACAGGCTGCGTGCGATGGTCACCGCAGGGTTGGCAAAACTGGTGGACGACGTGAACCAATAGGCCCCCGTGACATAGAGTGCCACCAGCGTCGGCACCGCATCGGGGCACGACCGCAGGCCCGCGAATATGGTGAACAGCAGCCCGAACGTCGCCACGACCTCGGACGTCCAAAGGGCGGTGCCAGTGCGCACCGTGTCCGAGGTTTGCAACACCGCAAGGTCGAACATGACGTGCGTCAACCAGACGCCCAGCACGCCGCCCACGATCTGCACCCCCACATACGACAGCGCTGCCGCCCCGCGGATGTCGCCCCGCACCCAGAACGCCAGCGTCACAGCAGGGTTGAAATGCGCCCCAGACAGCGGCCCAAGCGTGGTGATAAGCACAAAAAGGATACAGCCCGTGGCAATCGCATTGGCCAAAAGCGCCACGGCCGTATTTCCCGCCGCGAGCGTTTCGCCCATGATCCCGGAGCCTACGACCCCCACAAGAAGAAAGGCTGTCCCCAGCCCTTCGCACATCAGTTTTTGCATCATCGTCCCCTGTGATTGGGCGTTTGGCCTAGGGTCTGGATGTAACCGTCATGTGGCAGTTATTCCTCGGACCACCAGACATCGGGCTGCCAGCCGGGCCAGTCGCCGAAAATCGGCATGGTTTCCGGATGCTTGAGCCGGCTGTCATAGGCGATCCGGCTGATGTTCCACTGGTAAATCGGGATCACATACCGGCCAGTGGTCAACACCCGGTCCAGCGCGCGGGCCGCGGCCAGAAAATCGTCGTTGTCGGTCGAGGTCAACAAGTGCCCGATCATCGCGTCCACCGCAGGCGATTTCACCCCCATCAGGTTGCGCCCGCCTGTATCGGCCTGTTCCGTGCCGAAATACAGGTATTGTTCGTTCCCCGGCGACAACGACAGCCCCACCCGGTAATAGGTCATGTCGAAATCATAACGGTCCGTCCGTTCGGTGAATTGCGCGCTGTCCACGCTTTGCACGGTAGGGGTGATCCCGACCCGTTCCAGCGCCTGCACATACATGTCGATGATGGTTGCTGTTTCGGACGATCCGTTTTGCACGAGGATTTCAAAGGTGAACGCCTCGCCCGCGGCATTTTTCAAAACGCCGTCCTGCACGGTCCATCCGGCTGCTTCGAACTGGGCAAGGGCAGCCGCGATGTTGTCGCGGTTGCGTTCGCTGCCATCCCCCGAGGGGAGCGCGTAACCGTCCAGCGCGCCGGGCAACAGGTCGGCGGCAAAGGGTTCCAGAAACGCCCGTTCGCGTCCTCCGGCGGGGCCGGACGACATGCCAAGCGGCGAGTTCGAGAAATACGATGTGATCCGGGGTTGCTGGCTGCCGGTCAAGGCTTCGTTAATGAACTCAAAGTTGAAGGCATGGATCAGCGCGTCGCGCACCCGCCAGTCGGCAAAAACATCGCGCCGGGTGTTCATCACGAACCCGGTCATGCCCGAGGGGCGTTGATGGGGCAGGACTTCCTTGACCACATCCCCCGATTGCACCAGCGGAAAGTCATAGTTGCTGTCCCAGCGCGCCACGTTGAATTCCCGCGTGGTGGTGACCAGACCCGTCTTGAACGCCTCGAACGCGGCGGTTTCATCGCCGAAATATTCGACCCGGAATTCATCGAGGTTGAAGGTGCCGGTGCGGAACGGCACGACCCCGTTGCCCCAATAGTCCGGGTTGCGCCGGAACGACACGAACCGCCCGAATTCGTAACTGTCCACGATCATCGGCGCAGAGGTGACCGGAACGATCGCCGATCCGCCCTCGGCAAAATCCACGCCGTCAAACTGTGCCTTTTGCAGGATGGGCCGCAGACCGGCCAACAGCGCCAATTCCCGGTTTTCCGATTTGAAGGTGAACCGCACGGACCGTTCGCCGGTTTGTTCCATCGACGCCACCTCGGCCCAGAAACCGGCGTAGCGCGGGTGCCCTTGGGTGCCGAGCGTTTCATAGCTCCACATCACGTCAGCGACGGTGACGGGGCTGCCATCCGAAAACCGGGCCTGTGGCCGGAGGGTGAATTCCACCCACTCCCGATTCGGTCCAGTTTCGATGGATTCGGCCAAAAGACCGTAAAGCGTGAACGGTTCGTCAATCGACCGGCCCATCAGCGTTTCGCCGATCAGGTTGCGCGCCTGCCACGGGCTGTCGCCTTTGCGCACGAACGGATTGAGGCTGTCAAAGTTGCCCACGTTCGCCTCGACCATGCGCCCGCCTTTGGGCGCGTTGGGGTTGGCATAGGGCAAAGCCACAAAATCCGGTGGCAGGGCAGGGGTGCCATACATAGCTATGCCATGTTGGGGTTCTGCCTGCACCCGGGCGGGCAGGGCCAGGGACGCCGCACACAGCGCGGCCAAGGCCACACCTGTTAACGATTTTGTGAAAAACAGTGGTTTCATTTTGGCGACAATCCCTCTCGTCCCTGTATTTGTTGAGTGTGACGTTAGACGGGCTTTTGTCTCTTTTCAAACTTTTAGCTTGGAGACGGGCAGGGGATTGCTTATAACAAGGGCACTGCTCGATAGGTTTCTTGCCTGTATGAAACCTGCCTCAATAACTTAGCGCCGGCCTTGTGCCGGCGTTTTTTTATGGGCTGCGGGCGTTGGTAATCGTCATGGTCGGTGCTTATGTCTGGGGGAGAATCAATGCCCCCAGAAGGAGACTGCCATGACCCATCCGCGCCCACTTGCCGGGAAAACCGCCGTTGTCACCGGATCCAATTCCGGGATCGGGCTGGGCGTGGCCCATGCGCTGGCTGCGGCCGGTGCCCATGTGGTGATCAATTCGTTCACGGACCGCGCCGAGGATCACGATCTGGCCCTTGACATGGCCCGCACCCACGGCGTCGATGTCCGGTATATTCAGGCCGATATGTCCAAGGGCGATGCCTGTCGCGCCTTGATCGAGCAGGCCGGGGCCTGTGATATTCTGGTGAACAACGCCGGTATCCAACATGTTGCCCCGATTGAGGAATTTCCGGGCGACAAATGGGACGCCATCATCGCTATCAACCTGTCGAGCGCATTCCACACCACCGCCGCCGCGTTGCCGGGGATGCGGGCGGCGGGGTGGGGGCGGGTGATCAATATTGCCAGCGCGCATGGATTGACCGCCTCGCCCTACAAAGGCGCCTATGTCGCGGCCAAGCATGGCGTGGTGGGGTTCACCAAGGTGACCGCCCTTGAAACCGCGCAGGAGCCGATCACCGCGAATGCCATCTGTCCGGGGTATGTCCTGACCCCGCTGGTCGAGGCCCAAATCCCTGAAACCATGAAGAAATATGACATGAGCCGCGACGACGTCATCAAGAAGGTGATGCTGGACCGCCAGCCATCCAAGGAATTTGCGACGGTGGAACAACTGGGTGGGACGGCTGTGTTCCTGTGTTCGGACGCCGCCGCCCAGATCACCGGCACCACGATCAGCGTCGATGGTGGCTGGACCGCGTTGTGATAACGCGTCGGTTTCCCGTCGGTATCGCGTCGGTGTCATTTTTGCACAAAGGGGCCATCTGATGCCCATTCGTCTGAACCTTGCCCTGCAGGGGGGCGGCGCGCACGGGGCGTTTACATGGGGCGCGCTGGACCGGTTGCTGGACGATGACGACATCGAGATTGCGGGCATCAGCGGCACCTCGGCGGGCGCGTTGAACGGGGCCGCGCTCAAGGCCGGAATGTTGCGCGACGGGCGACGCGGCG
>JBGSIZ010000190.1:0-12721 GCA_041742255.1 Marivivens sp.
GACGCCACCCATCCGTTTGCCGAGCGGATCGGCCCGCGCACAAAGGTCGTGTGCGACGATTTGGGCTTGCCATATCTGCGCCTGCTGCGTCCCGGATGGGCCGCTGCGCCGGGCGACCAGTGGACATGGGTGGACCGCGCGCAGGATGTAGGCACGGTGTTGCCCCGCCCCGCGACCGCGTTGCTGGCGGTTGGTCCCCGCACCTTGCCCCGGTTGGGACCATTGCCCGGCATCACCGCCTATTGCCGCCGGATTGATCCCCCCGATGACCCGTTCCCCCTTGCTGCCGGGGGCTGGGTCGTGGGGCCGCCGGGGGGCAATGCGCCGGACGAGGCCGCATGGATGCGTGCCCATGGGATCGGGTGGGTTGTGGCCAAGGATGCAGGCGGGACAGCTGGATATGGCAAGATCGCGACGGCGAGGGCGTTGGGATTGCCCGTGGTCATGATCCGCAGGCCACAGCAGGGGCAAAGCGATACCGTGACCACCGTGGCCGCCGCGCTCGACTGGGTCGCGCGGGTATGAATGTAGGACGGATCATCACGACCGACGATTGCGTCGCCGAAGGGGCCGCGTGGTTGTCTGCCCGCGATCCCCGGTTTGCCGCCATTCACGCCGCGTGTGTCCCCTTGCCGTTGCGCCGCACGTCGGACGGGTTTGACCGGTTGTTGCACGCGATTGTGGGGCAACAGGTGTCTGTCGCCTCGGCCAATGCAATCTGGGCGCGGTTGGTGGGGGCGGGCATGACCTCCCCCGAAGCCGTCGCCGCCACGTCAGAGGAGGCATTGCGCGCCTTGGGCCTGAGCCGCCAGAAGGCCCGTTATGCCTGCGCGCTGGCGCAAGCAGATATTGATTATGCCGCCCTGCGGGAAACCGCCACGGATGAGGTGGTCCGAACGTTGGTCGCTGTTCCCGGCATTGGCGCATGGACCGCCGAGATTTACGCGATGTTCGCCCTTGGTCGGGCCGATGTGTTCGCCCCCGGTGATCTGGCGTTGCAGGAAGCCGCGCGGGTTGTGTTCCAACTGGATGGCCGCCCCACTGAAAAGCAGTTGCGGGTCCTGTCGGCAGCGTGGTCGCCGTGGCGGTCGGTTGCGGCCCGGATGCTGTGGGCCTATTACAAGGCCATGAAATCGCGGGAAGGGATCGCATGACACGCGCATTGGACGCAGGCCGGGTTGAACCGGTATCAGGAGACATCCGGTCAGCCGTGATTTTCCTGCACGGATATGGGGCCAATGGCGCCGATTTACTGGGGTTGGCGGATGTTCTGGGCGAACATTTGCCCGACACCTTGTTTCTGGCCCCCGATGCCCCCGAAGCCTGCGCGGGTGCCCCGTTCGGGTTTCAGTGGTTTCCGATCCCGTGGATTGACGGATCGAGCGAACAGGAATCCCGCGCCGGTCTGGACCGCGCCGCCGAAGATCTGAACGCGTTTCTGGATGGCGTGATGGTTGACGAAGATTTGTTGCCCGAACAGGTCGTGGTGTTCGGATTTTCCCAAGGGTCGATGATGGCGTTGCATGTGTTGCCCCGCCGCGAGGACCCCGTTGCGGGGCTGTGCGCGTTTTCCGGTCGGTTGCTGGAACCTGAATTGTTGCCCGACGAGGCCGCAAGCTGGCCCCCCATCCTGCTGGTGCATGGCGACGAGGACGGCGTGGTTCCGATCGAGGCGATGCCCCAAGCCGTCGAGGCGTTGCAAGGGGCAGGGTTTCAAGAAGTGTTCGCCCATGTCATGCGCGGCACCGGCCACGGCATAGCCAATGACGGTTTGCAGGTCGCGCTTGCGTTCATGGCGGAACGGTTGGGGTATGAGTGACAGAAGGCCGCAGCCCTGAGGGGCAGGCGGAAACCATTCATTTTCGAACCAGTCGTCACTTGCCCGTTACGCAGCCGTTGCAGGATGCACAGCGACATCATGGGCGCTTGTCAGGCCACAAACGCCAGATATAGTGAGAAGGACGGCAGGAGCGAGGCTCTCGCTCTGGTGCCACGGGCAAGCAGATCGAGGACGGAGTCACGGGATGGACGGCGATTTCAGGACGGAGTTCGTTCGCGAGCCAGGTGCGCTTAAACACCACCCCGCGTTGGTGTTGAATGCCGATTACCGCCCGTTGTCGTATTACCCGCTGTCGCTGTGGCCTTGGCAAGAGGCGGTCAAGGCCGTGTGGCTGGACCGGGTCGAGATTGTCGCGGAATACGACGAGTTTGTGCATAGCCCGTCCACAAGGATCAAGATCCCGTCGGTTGTCGTTCTCAAGGACTACGTAAAGCCGCAAAAACGTGTGGCATTCACCCGGTTCAACCTGTTTTTGCGCGACGAATTTTGTTGCCAGTATTGCGGAGCGCGAGGCGATCTCACGTTTGACCATGTGGTGCCGCGCGCGCGAGGCGGGATTACAAGCTGGGAAAATGTGGTCGCGGCGTGCAGCCCATGCAACCTGAGCAAGGGTGCGAAATCGCTGCGCCAGTCCGGATTGTCCCTGCGCCGTCCGCCGCGCCAGCCCGCGTCCGAAGAGATGCGCAACCTTGGACGCAAGTTCCCGCCGGGGCATTTGCACGACAGTTGGGTCGATTACCTGTATTGGGACGCCGAGCTGGAGGCCTGACGGCCGCGCGGTGCCTGATTATGCGGCAGTGCAGCATCGCGCCGTCAAATTGCTGACGTTTACGCCGGTCTGCGCTAGACAGGTGGGGGCGTGGTTTGTATGACGGCCGCGTTAGCGCTAACGTCAGCAAAAAGGGGCCGCCCATGGTTTCGAGAGTTATTCCGGTCGATCCTTTTGACCTTGTGATCTTTGGCGGCACCGGGGATCTTGCCCGGCGCAAGATTTTGCCGGGGCTGTTCCGCCGGTTTCTGTCCGGCCAGATGCCCGAAGTGTCCCGCATCATCGGGGCCGCCCGCACGGACATGAATTCCGCCATGTACCGCGAAATGATTGCCGAGGCGATTGCCGAGTTTGGCGGCGCGGAAACAAAGGATGCCAAGGGGTTGGCGACCTTTCTTGAGATGCTGCATTATGTGGCCATCGACGCCAAGGGCGATGGCGGCTGGGCCGAGTTGAAGGCGTTGATGCGCCCGGATGTCGTGCGCGCCTTCTACTTCTCAGTCGCCCCGTCGTTGTTTGGCGATCTGGCAGAGCGGTTGCATGTCCATGCCATTGCTGACGCGGAAAGCCGAATTGTGGTTGAAAAGCCGTTTGGCCGCGACCTGGCCAGTGCCAAGGCGTTGAACGCCGTTTTGGCCGCCCATTTTGACGAACGACAGATTTACCGGATCGACCATTATCTGGGCAAGGAAACCGTGCAGAACCTGATGGCTGTCCGGTTTGGCAATGTGTTGTTCGAACCCCTGTGGAACAACCACTATGTCGATCATATCCAGATCACCGTCGCCGAAACTGTCGGCGTGGGCGGGCGCGGGGCCTATTATGACAAATCCGGTGCCATGCGCGATATGGTGCAGAACCATCTGATGCAGTTGTTGTGCCTGATTGCCATGGAACCCCCAAGCCAGTTTGGTGCCGATGCCGTCCGCGATGAAAAGCTGAAAGTGATCCGCGCCCTGCAACCCGTTGATATTCATCACATGGTCCGGGGTCAGTATGATGCCGACGGCGATGACCCGTCCTATCGCACGGACGCCGAAAACCCCCGGTCGTTTACTGAAAGTTTTGTGGCCATGAAATGCCACATCGCCAATTGGCGGTGGGCCGGCGTGCCGTTTTACTTGCGCACGGGCAAACGGATGAAGGCCCGGTCATCGGAAATTGCCGTGGTGTTTCAGGATCTGGGCCATTCCATTTTCGAAGGTGATACCGCCCGCCACCGCAATATCTTGTCGATCCGGCTGCAACCCAACGAGGGCATGGATTTGCAGGTGACCATCAAGGAACCCGGTCCGGGTGGTATGCGGTTGATTGATGTTCCGTTGGATATGACATTCGCCGACGCCTTGGGTCCCGAGGCCGAAGAAGCCCCTGACGCCTATGAGCGTCTGATCATGGATGTGATCCGGGGCAACCAGACCCTGTTCATGCGCGGTGACGAGGTTGAAGCCGCCTGGGCCTGGACCGATCCCATCATTGCAGGCTGGGAAGCGCGCAATGATGTGCCCAAACTTTATGACGCTGGATCGGCTGGCCCCGAAGATGCGATGATGTTGATGCATCGCGATGGTCGCCGGTGGCGTGACATCAAGGGGTAGGGGGGCTGCGCTTACCCTGCCGCCAATAGGAACCCAGATGAAACTGATTGAATATCCTGACGCCGAAATGATGATGATGGACCTTGCCAATCGGTTGGCGGGTGAATTGACCAACCATTTGTTGCGCCATGATTTTGCCTCCATCGCCGTGCCCGGCGGGACCACCCCCGGTCCGATGTTTGACAGTTTGAGTGCGGCCGCATTGGAATGGGACCGCGTCCGTGTGATGTTGACCGACGAACGCCGGGTGCCCGCAACGTCCCCCCGGTCGAATGAACGGCTGGTGCGCCAGCGGTTGCTGACCGGCCCTGCCGCTGCCGCCCGGTTTGTGTCCTACTTGCCCCAAGGCGACATTGTGGGTGCCCCAATTGGCGATCTGGCCCGGCTGGTGATCCCCGAACTGCCGTTGTCCATTGTTGTTCTGGGTATGGGTGCCGACATGCACACCGCCAGCATTTTCCCCAATTCCCCCGACCTGACCGAGGCCCTGACCACCTCCGCCCCCTTGGTTGCTGTCCAGCCCCCTGATGGGTTGGAACCCCGGTTGTCGTTGTCCATGGCCGCCCTGACGGGTGCTATGGCCTGTCATATCCTGATCATTGGTCCGGAAAAGCGTGCCGCCCTTGACCGCGCCTTGACCTTGTCGCCGCAAGAGGCCCCGGTTGCCGCCCTTTTGCCGCATGCCACCGTCCATTGGGCAGAAAGCTGAGATTATGTGGAACGCATTGACCGCCTATCACACCACCATTGCCAGCCGTCGGTTTGAAACCATGCTGGACGCCAGCCGTGCCGCCGATTTTTCGGTGCAGGCGGGCGATATCCTGTTTGACTACTCCAAGACCAATATTGATGTCGCGGCCCGTGATCTGTTGATCGGGCTGCTGGAGTCTACGGACGTTGCCGCCCGCCGGGATGCGATGTTTTCGGGCGCGGTGATCAACGAAACCGAAGGCCGCGCCGTGTTGCACACCGCGTTGCGCAATCTGGATGGCGACCCGGTGGTGGTGGACGGCGTGGATGTCATTCCGGCCGTGCGCACCACCCTTGACCGGATGGCCGCGTTTGCTGCCGATGTCCGTGAGGGCCGTTTTGTGGGGCAGGGCGGGCGCATCACTGATGTGGTCAACATCGGTATCGGCGGGTCCGATCTGGGCCCCGCCATGGCCACCCGCGCCCTTGGTCCCTATCACGACGGGCCGCGCTGTCATTTTGTGTCTAACGTGGACCCCGGCGATATTGCCGAGGTGTTGCGCCGCTGTGACCCCGCCACCACGTTGATCATCGTGGCGTCCAAGACGTTCACCACGATCGAAACCATGACCAACTCCCGCACCGCCCGCGCGTGGATGGCCCAGACGGTCGCCGATCCTGCCGCCCAGTTCGCCGCCTTGTCCACCGATGCCGCCCGCACCAGCGCGTTTGGCATTCCTGCGACCCGCGTTTTCGGGTTCGAGGATTGGGTCGGTGGCCGTTATTCCATGTGGGGTCCGATTGGGTTGTCGTTGATGATCGCCATTGGCCCGGATGCGTTTCGTGCGTTTTTGCGCGGCGCGCAGGCGATGGACACCCATTTCCGCGTCGCCCCATGGGCCGAGAACATGCCTGCCCTGCTCGCCCTTGTAGGCATCTGGCACAATCAGGTGTGTGGCTATGCCACCCGCGCCGTGTTGCCCTATGACAACCGACTTGCCCGGTTGCCTGCCTATCTTCAGCAGTTGGAGATGGAGAGCAATGGCAAGGGGGTGAGTATGGACGGAGCCGCGTTGACCGTGCCCTCTGGTCCGGTTGTCTGGGGTGAACCGGGGACCAATGGCCAACATGCGTTCTATCAACTGATCCATCAGGGCACTCGCGTTGTCCCTTGTGAATTCATGATCGCCGCGCGCGGTCATGAACCCGACCTGCATCATCAGCATCAATTGCTGATCGCCAATTGTCTGGCCCAGTCCGAGGCCTTGATGAAAGGCCGCACGTTTGACGAAGCCCGCGCCAAGGTGGCGGCAAGGTTTGAGGGTTCCGAACTGGACCGCCAAGCCCGGCACCGGGTGTTTCCGGGCAACCGCCCCTCTACCACGCTGGCCTATCCGCAGTTGGACCCCTTCACGCTGGGCCAGATCGTGGCCTTGTATGAACACCGCGTGTTTGTCGAAGGCGTGGTTCTGGGGATCAATTCCTATGACCAATGGGGCGTTGAATTGGGCAAGGAACTGGCCACCGGATTGCAGCCCGTGATTGAGGGCACCCAGCCGACCGATGGCAAGGATGGGTCCACCGCCGGGCTTGTTGCGTATTTGCGGGGCAACGGGGCCTGAAGTGCCGGGTCTGCGCCCGCCCTACGGTGTCGCAGGCACGGCATGTCGCGCGGGCGGGAACGGCACCAGCCGCCCCTGATCCTCGTCCCAGAGTTTGAGCGTGAAGCTGTGCAGGGCCTTGGGCCAGTGGATCACTGGCAGGTCAAACCGCGCCCGCGCGTCCCGGTGGCATTGCCGCAAGCGGTAGGACGGAATGCGCGGATTGTCGTGGTGCAAGTCGTGATAGGCGATGTTCGCGGTCCCGAGGTCGAACCACCAGCCAAGGTCCAGCGCGCTCGACCCTTCGATCACCGCCGTTTTCAGCGTGTGATCCGGTTTGCGGTCCCAATAGGTGTCCTCAAAGTTGTGCTGAAGATAGACCAGAAACACCCCGATCATCGCCGCCGTCACAACCGTCGCCGCATAGACCCACAGGCCGGTCGCCCCCCACAGGACCCAGATGAGCAAGACCCACGCCGCCAGCCCTGCGTTGTGCGCCATGATTTCCGCGCCGCCCACCAATCGCGCGCTTTTGGGCCACCGATACCGGATCACATAGGTGAAAATGCCCCCGACCGGGATCAGGAACAGCGGGTTGCGATAAATCCGATACCACAACCGCCGCAGCGGCGGGGCCGCCTGCCATTCCGCCAGCGTCATCGTGTAAATCTCGCCCGAGCGCCGTTCATCAAGGTCCCCCACATGTTGGTGGTGGACGTTGTGATTATATTTCATCGCCTTGTAGGGGGTCAGCGTAAACGTCGACAGCCCATAGCCCGCCAGATCGTTCCAGCCCCGCGTCGCGAACAGCGATTGATGCCCGCAATCGTGTTGCAGCACATAAAGCCGCACCCCGGAAAACGCATTCACGACCACCAGGGGCGCGCACAGCCACGGGGTGTGCGCCGTCTGAACCGCCAGCCAAAGTGTCCCGAAATAGACCGCAAAGGTCCCGAAATACGACAGCGCCGCGATCCTGTCGTCCTTGTCACAATACCCGGCGGTGAATTCTCTGATCATCATGGCCAAATTTCCATTCTGCGACCTGCAACATATGTGCAGGCCGCAAAAATTTTCAATAACTTGGCGTGATCTTGTGGGCAGGCGGTGTCAGACAACCGCCGTGATGATAATCTCGACCTTGTAGTCGGGCGTTGCCAGCTTGGCCTCGCCGGTCCAGCGGGCAGGGCAGTGACCTTGGGGTACCCAAGTGTCCCAGACCGCGTTCATTGCCCCAAAGTCGGCCATGTCCGCGAGCCAGATTTGCGCGGTGAGCATCCGCGTCTTGTCGGTTCCAGCCGCCGCCAGAAGCCGGTCCACCTGATCCAGAACCGCCTGCGTCTGGTCCCCGACCGACGCCCCCGGCGCGCCCACTTGGCCCGCCAGATACGCGATGCCGTTGTGGACCACGGCCTGGCTCATGCGGGGGCCACATTCGATGCGGGTGATGTCGGTCATCTGGTCGTCTCCTTGGGGGTGATAAGATCGCAAAGCCTTACCGCGCGGAGGATCACAGTTAAAGAGGGGAGGTTGGAGCGGGTGAAGGGAATCGAACCCTCGTATTCAGCTTGGGAAGCTGCTGCTCTGCCATTGAGCTACACCCGCGTGAGGCGGTGCGTAAATCCGGGCGCGCCCGGCGTCAAGCCGGAAACGGCTGGGGTCGGGGTAAGTGCGCGGTGTCCTAGCCCCGCCGTCGTCTGCGTCCGCCGTCCCCGCCGCCGTTCGCGTTAAAGTTTACATCCGGCAGCGTAACGATCCCCCGCAGGTTCGGGAACGGGTCGGTGGCGTGCGGGATCGCGTTGGCGTTGACAAAGTGTTCCTGAAATTTTGGCTCGATGGCGGTTTCTATCTTGGTGATTTGCCGCACCGTTTTTTCGATGCGCGCCCGCGCCTCGACGGAACATAGCGCAATGCGCGCCCCGGTGCCTGCCGCGTTGCCCGCCGACACCACCTTGTCCAGCGGCACATCGGGGATCATGCCCAGAACCATCGCGTGCCGGGGCGAGATATGCGCCCCGAACGCCCCGGCCAGCACCACCCGGTCCACACGGTCCACGCCCATTTCGTCCATCAACAACCGCGCCCCGGCATATAGCGCCGATTTGGCAAGCTGGATCGCACGGATGTCCCCTTGGGTCACCGTGATCCGGGGGCCACCGTCCGCCGTGCCATCGTGCAAAAGGTAGGCGTGGGTGCGTCCTTCGGGGATCATCCGCGGGGTTCCGGTCTGGTCCGCCGACCCCATCAGCCCGCGCGCGTCCAGTAGCCCCGCCATCCGCAATTCGGCCACGGCCTCGATGATGCCAGAGCCGCAGATGCCCGTGACGCCAGTGGCCGCCGTCGCCGCCGCAAACCCGTCGTCGGTGGACCACAGGTCGCTGCCGATGACCTTGAACCGGGGTTCCTTGGTGATGGTATCAATCTCGACCCGTTCGATGGCCCCCGGTGCCGCCCGTTGACCAGAGCTGATCTGCGCCCCCTCAAACGCCGGACCTGTGGGCGAAGAACACGCCAGCACTCGACTGGTATTCCCCAACAGGAGTTCCGCGTTGGTCCCCACATCGACCACCAGAACGAGGTCTTCGGATTTGTCCGGTTCTTCGGACAGGGCCACTGCTGCTGCGTCTGCCCCCACATGCCCCGCGATGCAGGGCAGGATGAACACCCGCGCGCTGTCGTTCATCGCCGTCAGACCGAGTTCGGAGGCGTTGAGCGAGAGGCTCTCGGATGTGGCCAAGGCAAAAGGGGCCTGACCCAGTTCCACGGGGTCGATCCCAAGCAGAAGGTGGTGCATGACCGGGTTACAGACAAACACCGCCTCCATGATCTGGGACGGATCAATCCCGCCTTCGGTCGCGATGGCGAGTGTCAGCCCGTTGAGCGCCGTGCGCACGGCCTGTGTCATTTCAACGTCGCCACCGGGGTTCATCATGGCATAGCTGACTCGGCTCATCAGGTCTTCGCCAAAGCGGATTTGCGGGTTCATCACACCCGACGACGCCAGAACCGTTCCGTTGCGCAGGTCCGTCAGGTGGGCCGCGATGGTGGTGGACCCAAGGTCGATCGCCAAACCATAGAGCCGCCCGTCGTAAAATCCCGGCCAGATGTCCAGTATCCGCGTGCTGTCGTCCCGGTGCCCCCGGTGCAGCGCCACCGTCACCGCCCAGTTGCCTTTGCGCAGCGCCGGTTGCAGCCGCCGCAGCAACCCGATGGGCGCTGTCACATGGTCGATCTGCCATTGGTCCCGCAGTGCCTGTTGCAGCCGTTCAAAGTCGCCGGTGGGTTCGTGCATGTCGGGTTCCGCCACCTCGACGTAATGCAGGTGCGTTGCCGGGGCCATGATGATGTCCCGCAGGGTCGCCGATTTGCGCACCACTTGCCGGTGCACCTGGCTTTCGGGCGGCACGTCGATGACCACGTCCCCTTGCACGCAGGCCTGACAGCCCAGACGTCGCCCCTTGGCCAGTCCCCGGATGCTGTCATAGCGCTCCTCGACACTGTTCCAGTCGCTGAGCGCGTCGTCCCGCACGGTCACCCCGTGTTTAGAGAATTCGCCGTAGGACGGCGTGATCTGGCATTTCGAACAGATCCCCCGCCCACCGCAGACACTGTCGAGGTCGACCCCCAATTGCCGCGCCGCCGTCAGAACCGGGGTGCCCACCGGGAAATGCCCCCGTTTGCCGGAGGGCGTGAAAATAACGAGAGGATCGTTGGACATGGACCTGCCTGCGGTTTGATTTGAGGGAACCATAGTGTTTTGTTTGCAAAGTAAAAGGCGCCCCGGCGTCACATCAACGCGCACTTGCGGCATCTAGAGGACGGCGTCCGATCCAAGCACCCAAACTGCCAGTGGCACCGGCAGGGTCGCCAGCATGACCGTGACCGCCACCCAGCCATCCCGGAACAATCGCGACACCCCCGCCATGGTCAGGATGCCCCCACCCCCGCCGATGATCGCCGTGCCGGGCGTGTTGATCAGCACCGCCAGCATCACATACCGATAGCGCAATACCCACCCCCCCCACTGCCGCGGAAGGAGGTGCGCAAGTCCGTCCAGCCGGTCCTGATGCGACCCCGTTTCCGTTTTTGCCACCAGCGCCGCGGCCCGCGTCATGTTCAGGTCCTCGAACGTCGCCCGCAGCCACCCGAGCGGCAGATACCGCCCCATCGCATACGCCAGAAGCAGCCCCAGCACCGACGCAAGATAGACCATCGGTGCCGCCGCCGCCCCTTGAACCACCATCAGCGCGATGCCGATTTCAATGCCGGGCACAAACGGGATCGCCAAAAGAAGCGCGTAGGACATCAGAAAGAACGCAAAAAGCCCAACCGACGCCCGCCGCCGGTCGATGCTGTTAAGCTCGCCCAGTTCGTTGGTGATCCACAGCCCCCCGAAATGGATTGCCCCCAGAATACAACAAAACACCACAACCCGCAGCCCGATCCGCCCGATCTGCTGCGCCCGTGTCCGCTGGGGGGCGTCTGACTTGGTCATGGTGCCGTGGTCCCTGTCCATGTCGATTCTGTGCGCTGCCGTGCTTCCTGACGCAAGGGATTATTGCCCGAATTCGCCCCCTGCCTTTTTGCCTTTCCCCCTTGGTCCATCCATGCAATAGCGACGTGCCAAACGAGACAATCCATGGAGACCCCAAATGGAGATTCGCGAGGCGCTCACCTTTGATGACGTGTTGTTGGTGCCGGCGGCGTCGTCCGTTCTGCCGTCCACCGCGGATACCCGCACACAGGTCACCCAATCCATCGCGATGAATATTCCGTTGCTGTCGTCCGCCATGGACACCGTGACCGAGGGCCGGATGGCCATTGCCATGGCGCAGGCCGGTGGCATTGGGGTCATTCACCGCAATCTGGACATCGCCCAGCAGGCCGACGAGGTCCGCCGCGTGAAGCGGTTCGTGTCCGGGATTGTCTACAATCCGATCACCCTGACCCCTGATCAGACCCTCGCCGATGCCAAGGCCATGATGAACATGTATAACGTCACCGGCTTTCCCGTCGTGGGCGAAGGCGGCGTTGTCGTTGGGATCGTCACCAACCGCGATATGCGCTTTGCCCAGTCGGACGATACCCCGATCCGGGTCATGATGACCTCCAACAACCTTGCCATGTTGGCCGAACCTGCCGATCTGGACGAGGCCCGCAGCCTGATGCAGGCCCGCCGCATTGAAAAACTGTTGATCCACGATGGACGCGGCCATCTGACCGGGCTTTTGACGCTCAAGGACAGTGAACAGGCCGTTCTGAACCCGTCCGCCTGCAAGGACGCCATGGGCCGCTTGCGCGTTGCTGCGGCCTCTACCGTGGGCGATGCCGGGTTTGAACGCTCTGCCGCCTTGGTTGAGGCGGGCGTGGATATCGTTGTCATTGACACTGCCCATGGCCATTCCGAAGGTGTGGCCCGCGCGGTGGAACGCCTGAAGGCGATGTCGAACGAAGTGCAGATCATCGCCGGCAACGTCGCAACCGGCGAGGCCACCCGCGCCCTGATTGGCGCCGGGGCCGACGCCGTCAAGGTGGGGATTGGTCCGGGGTCGATCTGCACCACCCGGATGGTTGCCGGGGTCGGTGTTCCTCAACTGACCGCTATCATGGATTGCGCCCGCGCCGCCGGGTCCGTTCCGGTCATTGCGGACGGCGGGATCAAGTTTTCCGGTGATTTTGCCAAGGCGATTGCCGCAGGTGCATCCTGTGCCATGGTTGGCAGCATGATTGCCGGCACCGACGAAAGCCCAGGCGAGGTCATCCTGTATCAGGGCCGCACGTTCAAGGCCTATCGCGGCATGGGCAGCCTTGGCGCGATGGCCCGTGGGTCTGCCGACCGGTATTTCCAGAAAGACGCCGCCAGCGATAAACTGGTTCCCGAAGGCGTCGAGGGCCAAGTCGCCTATAAAGGGTCCGTGGCCACCGTGTTGCACCAGATGGTCGGCGGGTTGCGCGCCGCCATGGGCTATACCGGCAATGCCACCATCGCCGAGATGCGCCAGAATTGCGAGTTCGTGAAGATCACCGGGGCGGGCCTCAAGGAAAGCCATGTGCACGATGTTCAGATCACCCGCGAGAGCCCAAATTACAGGGTCGGGTGACTGCGTGTCGGTGGTTTTGCGATGACTCCGGGGGCCCGCGCCGCCGCCGCCATCGAGATATTAGATGCCATTCTGGCGGGCACCCCTGCGGAGCGTGAACTGACCGCGTGGTCGCGCAGGTC
>JBGSIZ010000191.1:0-2343 GCA_041742255.1 Marivivens sp.
GGGGCGTCGGGGCGTAACGGCGGGCAGGTGGGATCGGGTTACAACACGTCGCAACGCTCCTTTGCCGCGCGGCTTGGGCCGGACGCAGCACGTCGTCTGTGGGACCTGAGCGAGGACGGCAAGGCCTTGGTGCGCGCCCACGCGCCAGCGGACGCAGGTTATAAACCCGGCATCGCGCACGGCGGGTTGAACCGGGCGGCGGTGGCGGATGATTGGGCGGATGCGGACTATCTGGCGCAATCCTACGGCTACACCCAGATCAACAAACTGGACCGGGACGATTTTCAGGCGCTGGTGCGCTCACCGCTCTACCACGGCGGCATGATCGACCACGGGGCGGGGCATATTCATCCGCTGCGCTATGTGCTGGGTCTGGCACAGGCGGCACAGGCGGCAGGCGCTATCCTGCATGACCGGTCCGAGGTGCATCATCTGGCCCCCGGCACCCCCAACACCGTGCAAACGGGCATGGGCCGGGTGCGGGCGGGGCATGTCATTCTGGCCACAAATGGCTATGGCACGCGGTTGTCGGGGCGGGTGGCGGCACGGGTCATGCCGGTCAACAGCTTTATCGGGGCGACAGAACCCTTGGGCGACCGCGCGGCGCAGGTGCTGACCCGGGACATCGCGGCTTGCGACAGTTCGCAAGTGGTCAACTACTTCCGGCTCAGTCATGACGGGCGGCTGTTGTTCGGCGGGCGAGCGAATTACCGGCTACGGTTTCCGCGCGATATGGGGGGCGTCCTGCACACCCGTATGGGGCAGATGTTCCCGCAAATTGCGCAGGTGCCGTTCAGTCACGTCTGGGGGGGGACGCTCGGCGTCACGATGACGCGGCTGCCGTGTGTGCTGCGGCTGGGGCCATCCATGCTGTCGGCTTCGGGCTACAGCGGGCACGGGGTGGCGTTGGCCACCCTCGCGGGGCAAGTCATGGGTCAGGCGGTCTTGGGTCAGGCGGGGCGGTTCGACACGCTGCGGCTGTTGCCCACGCGGGCCTTTCCACTCGGGGCTTGTGGCCAAGGGGGGACGCTGGCGCTGGCCATGCTTTGGGCGCAACTGCGGGACCGACTGGGCCTGTGACGGCGGGCAAAATCCCGCCTCGATCGCCCCCGACAATCACAGTCATAGCCTCGTCACAAATTGCATGTTACGGAAGTCTAAATTGAATGTTCAGGAAATCCGAAACATGGCCCTGCCCCGAAACGCCTACGACGCCGAACCAATCCCCGCCGCAGCCCTCGAAACCGTCTCGCAGCTATTGTCGTCGGGCGATCTTTTTCGCTACACGGCGGCGGCAAACGCGCCCGTGATGCTGTTGGAACAGGAATTCGCGGCGGCTCTTGGGTCGCGGTATGCGCTGGCGGTATCGTCGTGTTCGGCGGCGTTGTTCCTGTCGCTCAAGGCGCTGAACCTGCCACGGGATGCACGAGTGCTGATCCCGGCGTTCACCTTTGCCGCCGTGCCATCCTCGGTGGTGCATGCGGAATGCGTGCCGGTTCTGGCGGAATGTGGCGACAATTACCGCATCGACATGGCTGATTTCGCGGCCAAACTCCCTGGCGTGCAGGCAGTCCTGATCAGCCACATGCGCGGGCACACCTCTGACATGGACGCAGTCATGGACCTGTGCCGCGCGGCGGGCGTGCCCGTGATCGAGGATGCGGCCCACAGCCTTGGCACCACATGGGACGGCCGCAATATCGGCACCATCGGGGACATCGGGTGCTTTTCGTTCCAGTCCTACAAACTGCTGAACGCGGGCGAAGGTGGCATCATGGTCACCGACAATCCCGACCTGATCGCGCGGGCGGTCATCATGTCGGGGGCTTATGAACACAATTGGCAAAAACACTTTGGACAGGACGCGGCGCTGTCGGCGGCATTTGCGCGGTGGCAGAACAAATTGCCGCTCTATAACCTGCGTCTGAACAATCTGTCGGCGGCTGTGATCCGTCCGCAGCTTGACGAACTCGCGCGGCGGGTCCGGGACGGGCGGCGCAACCACGACCATGTGGCGGCACGGCTGAACGCGCAACCATGGTTCGACGTGCCACAGTCTTTGGCACCGGAACTGCGGGCACCGGATTCGATCCAGTTCAATCTGGTGGACTTTTCGGCAGATGAAACAGCAGCCCTGGTCGCCGCGGCAGGCAATGCCGGGGTCAAGGTGCAGGTGTTCGGCCAGACCACCGACAACGCGCGCGCGTTCTGGAATTGGGAATTTCTGGGGGCGGCCCCGGACCTGCCCATGACGCGCGCCATGCTGATGAAGGCTTGCGACGTGCGCCTGCCCGCGCGGCTGACCGTGGCGGAATGTGACGCGGTGGCGCAGGTGCTGATCAC
>JBGSIZ010000192.1:0-1720 GCA_041742255.1 Marivivens sp.
CGGGCGGCGTCCCCTCCCCTGTATACAACATCGCCGCACCGCGCAGCATGGCGGCAACAGCCTCCCGTGCGCTTGGCGCATCGGCCATCGTCTGTTCCAGCGCGGCGCGATCCCCGGCATAGCGGCGCATCGCCTCCAGAAACAACTGCTGCTTGTTGCCAAACGCCGCGTACAGGCTCGGGGCCGTCACCCCCATCACGGACGTCAAATCAGAGATCGCGGTCGTCTCATACCCACTGCGCCAAAAGGCCAGCATGGCCTTCTCAAGCACGTCGTCACGGTCAAACGACAAGGGGCGTCCGGCCTTGCGAAGCGGTATGTCACTCTGTTTCATAGCGACCGATATTAAATCATTTGACATCACCCGGCAAGACGGCAATAGATTTCATAACATTCACTATGAAACTTAGGAAACACCACGCTCCTTACGTCTTACCGCGCACTTGGCCGATCCGGTCTTGTCGTCAGCCCGCTGTGCCTTGGCACCATGACCTTTGGTCCCGGCGACTGGGGGGTGGACCGGGCCGGGTCCCGCGCGATCTTTGATGCGTACCGCGACGCTGGCGGCAATTTCGTCGACACGGCAGATATTTACGCGGGGGGCGTCAGCGAAGAATTTGTCGGCACCTTCCTTCGGGAAACCGGCTCGCGCGACGAAATCGTGCTGGCAACCAAATTTGGCTTTAATGGCTCGCGCAGCCCACTGGCCGCCAGCGGGGGCGGCGCGGGCAATCCCCATGCAGGCGGGGCGGGGTCCAAGAACATCCACCGCGCTCTGGACGCGTCCCTGAAACGCCTCGGGACAGACTATATCGACCTGTATTGGATGCACATCTGGGACGGGGTCACCCCGGTCGAAGAGATTGTGCAAACGCTGGGCGATCTGGTCCGCTCTGGGAAAATCCGCCACTACGCCTTTTCGGACATGCCCGCATGGCTGGCGACAAAGGCGGCAACCATCGCAACCGAGCGCCGGGTGCCCGGACCCATCGCGATCCAGGTTGAATACTCGCTCGTCGCCCGCGACATCGAGGCCGAACATGTTCCCGCCGCGCGGGACGGCGGCATGGGCGTGATGCCGTGGAGCCCGCTCGCGGGTGGTTTCCTGACCGGCAAATACACCCGCAACGACACGTCCGGCACAGGTCGGTTGAGCGGAGCCAACCCGTTTGGCGACAGCAAATTCAGCGACCGCAACTGGGAGATTCTGACAATCCTAAAGGAGGTGGCCACAGAACAGGATTGCACCCCCGCTCAGGTCGCTCTGGCATGGGTCATGGCGCAGCGCGGGGTGACATCCACCCTCATCGGCGCCCGCAGCGTGGCACAATTGAACGCGAACATCGGGGCCTCAGCAATCACGCTCACAAGCGATCAGATGACCCGGCTGAATCAGATCAGCGCGCCATCAGGCGGATTTTCGGCCAGCCTGACCACACCAATGATCCGGCGCATGGTCTACGGCGGCCACAATGTGACAGGCTGGGCTGAATAGCCTTGGCAAGGGGGGGGAGCCTGTCCGCGACGATCCGATGGCGCAATATCGCGACCGGGTCACAGGCCCTCCCCACACGACAGCTATACGCCCGCTCCAGGTCCCAGTGCAGATGCACCAGAATGCGGCCATATTCGTCGCAATCAATCTCGCCCTCGCCCACGACGGTGCCGGTTTGCGGGCCATGCACCCGTGCCAGCGGGGTCTTGCGTTCGGGCACCATCG
>JBGSIZ010000193.1:0-10652 GCA_041742255.1 Marivivens sp.
TGCGTGACCCCGCCCGACATGGTATCAGGCGCTCAGCACCTTGCGGCCACGGGCGCGGCGGGCGTTGAGGATCTTGCGGCCATTCTTGGTCGCCATCCGCGCGCGAAAGCCATGCCGGTTCTTGCGGACACGGTTGGAAGGTTGGAACGTGCGCTTCATCGCGATTCTCCGTCATCGTTGGGGCCGCACCCATGATGGATTCGAGGCCCGGTATCATTCGAAGCCCTGCCTTTAGAGGCACGTTGTGCGGGTGTCAACGCGCGGTCCGGCGGAAATTGCAACATTTCGCAGGTGTCCCCTATCTATTGTTACAGAGTTCACAGTAAAAGCGTTCCCGCAATGACGCCCCATCAAGGCCGCGTGAGGCGGATGGCGCATTTGGTCCCGATCCATCAGAACAGCGCCATGCCCCATGACCCACAGGAACGAAAGATGAGCCAGATGACCGAAACCCCGACAGGCCACCCGATCTGGCGCAGACTGCCGTTGATCCTGATTGTTGTGGCGGCGGGGGCGGGGGCGTATTTCCTGCGCGATTACCTGTCGTTTGATGCCTTGCGCGAAAACCGCGAGGCGTTGTTGGCGTTTCGGGATGCGAATTATGGTCTGACAGTCGCCATGTTCATTGCCGCCTATGTCGTGGTGGTGGCGTTTTCGCTGCCCGGCGCCTCGGTCGCGACCCTGACGGGCGGGTTCCTGTTTTCAACCTTTCCCGGTGTTTTGTTCAACGTCACCGGGGCCACATTGGGTGCGGTGGGTATTTTCCTTGCGGTGCGCTGGGGCCTTGGCGAACGGTTGGCCGCCCGGATGGACGCCGCCGATGGTGCCGTGCGCCGGGTCAAGGACGGGTTGGACGAAAACCAGTGGTCCATGCTGTTCCTGATCCGGTTGGTGCCCGCCATTCCGTTTTTCGTGGCCAATCTGATCCCGGCCTTGGTCGGGGTGCCGTTGTCCAGGTTTGTAGTGTCCACGTTCCTGGGCATCATTCCGGGTGGTCTGGTCTATACCTCGGTCGGTGCCGGTCTGGGCGAGGTGTTCGCCCGCGGCGAGACCCCCAATCTGGGCATCATTTTCGAACCCCAGATCCTGTTGCCCATTCTGGGCCTGTGTCTGTTGGCCGCCCTGCCCATCCTGATCAAGGCCGTGCGCGGCAAGAAAGGTTTGTGACATGAACCGGATCAAAACAGATGTGTGCGTCATCGGGGGCGGGTCCGGTGGGTTGTCCGTGGCCGCAGGTGCGGTGCAGATGGGCGCCACCGTGGTCCTTATCGAAGGGCACAAGATGGGCGGCGATTGCCTGAACTATGGCTGCGTCCCGTCCAAGGCATTGTTGCACGCGGGCAAGACCCATATGGAGTTCTCCGCCGCCAAGGATCATGTCGACGCCGTCATCGCCACCATTGCACCGCTGGATAGTCAGGAGCGGTTCGAGGGGTTGGGCTGCACCGTGATCCGCGATTTCGCCCGGTTCATCAGCCCGACCGAGGTGCAGGCCGGCGATACCATCATCACCGCCCGCCGGTTTGTCGTGGCCACCGGGTCCGGCCCGTTCGTGCCGCCGATCCCGGGGTTGGAGACCGTCACTGTCTACACCAACGAAACCATTTTCGATTTGCGCGACAAGCCCGATCATCTGTTGGTCATCGGGGGGGGGCCCATCGGGATGGAGATGGCGCAGGCCCATCTGCGCCTTGGCTGCAAGGTGACCGTGATCGAGGGGGCCAAGGCGTTGGGCAAGGATGACCCCGAAATGGCCGCCATTGTTCTGGACGCCTTGCGCACGGAGGGCGTGCAGATTGTCGAAGGCGCGCAGGCCGACCGGATCAGCGCCACGGGCGGCGTCACCGTCCACACCAATCAGGGCGATTTCACCGGGTCTCATTTGCTGATGGCCGTGGGCCGCAAGGTGAACGTGGACAAGCTGGATCTGGACAAGGGTAACGTGGCCCACGACCGCCGGGGCATCAAGGTGGGTCCCGATCTGAAATCCGTCACCAACCGCCGCGTTTATGCGGCGGGCGATGTGGCGGGCGGGCTGCAATTTACCCATGTGGCGGGATACCACGCCGGGGTCATCATCCGGTCGATGCTGTTTGGACTGCCGTCAAAACAGAAAACCAGCCATATCCCGTGGGCCACCTATACCGACCCCGAACTGGCGCAGGTGGGCCAGACCGAGGCCGAGGCCCGCAAGAAACACGGCTCCGCGCTGGAAGTTGTCCGGTTCGAGTTTCACCACAACGACCGCGCCATCGCGACGGGCATAAAAACCGGCCTGATCAAGGTGATGGTGGTCAAGGGGCGGCCGGTGGGTGCGTCAATTGCGGGGCCGCAAGCCGGCGAATTGATCGGTCTTTGGGCCATGGCGATTGCCAACAACATGAAAATGTCGGCCATTGCCGGAACCGTATTGCCCTATCCGACGTTGGGTGAGATCAACAAGCGCGCGGCAGGTGCCTATTTCAGCCCGCGCCTGTTTGAGAGTAGCATGGTCAAACGGGTTGTCGGGTTTGTCCAACGCTGGATCCCGTGACGCGCGCTGGGAGGCGGGATGATCAATACTCTGTCGGGGCGGTTTCTGATACTGACCACGGTTTTCGTGATGTTGGCGGAAATCCTGATTTTTGTGCCCTCTGTGGCGCGATTCCGCGAAGATTACCTGCTGCTGCGGCTTGAACGGGCGCAGATTGCGTCGCTGGCCCTGTTGGCCGACGACATGATCGCCCCCGAACTGGAACGCGAATTGCTGACCAATGCGGGCGTGTTCAACGTGGTTCTGCGCCGGGACGAGGTGCGGCAGTTGGCCCTGTCGTCGCCCATCCCGGCCCCGATTGAGGCCACCTATGACATGCGGGCGACCCCCGGTTGGGTGTTGATCCGCGATGCCATGATGACGCTGTTCAAGGGCGGCAACCCGATCATCCGACTGATTGGCAACCCGGTGCAGGACGGTGGTTTGTTGATCGAGGTCACGATGGAGGAGGGGCCGCTGCGGTCTGCGATGATCGACTATGGTCTGAACATCCTTGCCCTGTCGGCGCTGATTTCCGTGGTCACGGCGTCCCTGTTGTTTTTCTCGGTCCGGGCCATTCTGGTCAAACCGATCAAAAGCGTGGTCGCCCATATGCAAAGCTATGCCGCCGCCCCGCAGGATGCCCGCCGCATCATCATGCCCACCGCCGGGATCAAGGAGTTGCGCGAGGCCGAGGTCGCGTTGCAATCGTTGCAGAACCAGTTGACCAGCGCTCTCAAGCAACGCGAGCGGCTGGCCCAACTGGGCGAAGGTGTGGCCAAGGTGAGCCACGATTTGCGCAATATCCTGACGTCGGCGCAATTGTTCACCGACCGGATCGAGGCGAGCGAGGACCCGACCGTGCGCCGGATGGCCCCAAAATTGGTCAATTCGATCACTCGTGCCGTGCATCTGTGTGAAAGCACGCTCGCCTTTGGCAAGGCCGAAGAACCCACGCCAACCCTTGCCCGTGTCGCCCTTGCCGGGATTGTGGCGGATGTGATGGACGGTGAACGGCTGGCCGCCGGGGATCATGACCTGTCATTTGCCGAAGATATACCTGCCGGCCTGACCATCCGCGCCGATGCCGAACAGATTTACCGCGTTTTGTCCAATCTGGTGCGCAATGCCCGCCAAGCCATCATGGCCACCGGAAAGCCCGGCGAAATCAGCATCCGCGCCCAAGAGGACGATACCGCATGGTGGATCAGTGTGATCGACACCGGACCCGGCCTGCCCCCCAAGGCCCGCGAGCATTTGTTCCGCGCATTCCAAGGTGGCGTGGCCAAGGGCGGCACCGGGCTGGGTCTTGTTATTGCTGGCGATCTGGTGCGCGGGCATGGCGGCACGTTGGAATTGGTCCGCACGGATGACACCGGGACCGAATTCCGTGTGTGCCTGCCCAAGTCCGATCTGGCGTTTGCGACACTGGCGGCCCCGGTTGCCCCGCAATCCCTGACCCGGTGACATCCTGCCGGAATTCGGCACGATTGGCCCTTGCATTGGCGGAACCGTGGGGCTACATCCGCCCCACTCTGCCGCGCGCTGGTAGCTCAGTTGGATAGAGTACTTGACTACGAATCAAGGGGTCGGGGGTTCGAATCCTCCCCAGCGCGCCAATCCTCCTCCGGCTGCATCGCAGCGGGTCGAGACGGTCAGAAATCCGCAGTCACACCCGGCAGATTGAGCGCCTTGATCAGGTCGCGCAATTCCTGACGCGCTGCCACGTTCGAGATGTTGAGGTTCGTCACCCCGATATCCCGCAGGTCCAGAAGCGTCAGCCCGCGCGGGAACAGTTCCCGGAAAATCACCCGTTCGTTGAACCCCGGCGCGGTCCGGAACCCGATCCGGCGGGCGAGTTTATTGATCGCCCCTTCCATTTTCTGTTTGTTGACCATGTTTTGCGCCCCAAGCCGGTTGCGCACCACCACCCAGTCAATTGGCGGCAATCCCGCCCGCGCCCGCAATTGCCGCGCGTTCCAGACCATTTCCGAATAGACCGACGGTCCGGTGATCGTTTCGCCATCACTGTCCACATGGGCCAGCAGGTCAAAATCAATAAAACTGTCGTTAAGTGGCGTGATGAGTGTATCGGCGAGCGAATGCGCCACCTGACTAAGCCGGGTATGGCTGCCGGGGCAGTCGATCAGGATGAAATCGCTGTCCGGTTCCAACCCCGCCACCGCCGCCGACAACCGGTGATCGAACAGGTTTTCCCCCGGTTGCAGATTGGCCTGATCAATTTCGGGCAGATCGTGTTGGACCGGCGTGGGCAGGTCCAGACCGTTGGCCTGCGCATATTTGACCCGGTTCGACAAATACCGCGCGAGCGATTTTTGCCGCAGATCAAGGTCGAGCGTGCCCACCTTGTGCCCCATCCGCGACAGTGCCGTGGCCACATGCATAGACACGGTTGATTTGCCCGCGCCGCCCTTTTCATTGCCGACGACGATGATGTGCGCCACGGTCCGTCCCCGATCCTGTTTGTTGCCCACCACTATATGTTGTGGGGGTGCTAAGGGAAAGCGCGACCGTGCCCCGCCCCACACTTTATCCCCGCACTTGACAGATGGCCGGGCAGGGTCCATGTGACCGTCAGACCCTAGATGCCTGGCCCGCGTGAGCCGGGCGCGATCCCGTAACGGATACCGCGCAAGGCACTTTGGTCAAGGTTCCCACCATCACGCAGGGGCGCCGCGCTGTGGCGGTGCGCGTGCAATTCGGCATGTGTGTCAGTTCTTGGCGCTACCTTTGCCGATGTCCGGGCCATTCTGGCCGGGGCGCAGATGATTTTCCGTGTGGCGTGCCCAAGGGGCCGCCCGCGATGAAGGATATACTATGGATTTCGATATGTTGGGCCTTGCTGCCCGTCTTGTGGCCAAGCTGAAGGACATGGGGATCACCGATCCCACCCCGATCCAGTCGCAGGCCATTCCGCATGCCATGAATGGTCGCGATGTGATGGGGCTGGCGCAGACCGGTACGGGCAAAACCGCCGCGTTTGGCCTGCCCATTCTGGATGCCTTGCTCAAGGATGGCGGCCGCCCCGAACCCAAGACCGCCAAGGCGTTGATCCTTGCCCCGACCCGCGAATTGGCCAAGCAGATTGCCGATACGCTGACCGCGTTTTCCGAAGGGTCCCACCTCAAGACCGTGTTGGTCGTCGGCGGGGCCGGGATCACCGGCCAGATGAAGAAGTTGGAGCGCGGCTGTGCCGTGCTGGTGGCCACCCCCGGCCGGTTGATCGACCTGTTGGACCGTCGCGCCGTCCGGTTGGATGACACCCGGTTTCTGGTGCTGGACGAGGCCGATCAGATGCTGGACCTTGGGTTCATCCACGCGCTGCGCCGGATTGCCGCCTTGTTGCCCGCCCAACGCCAGACCATGCTGTTTTCGGCCACGATGCCAAAGCAGATGGGCGAACTCGCCGAGGCATATCTGAAGAACGCGATCCGCGTGCAGGTGTCCGCGCCGGGTAAACCGATTGAAAAGATTGAACAATCCGTCCATTTCGTGGCCAAGGGCGCCAAGGTCGATCTGTTGATCGAACTGCTGGATGCCCACCGCGATGAATTGGCCGTTGTGTTTGGCCGCACCAAGCATGGCATGGAAAAGCTGAGCAAGATCCTCGACAGCAAGGGGTTCGCTGTCGCGTCCATCCACGGCAACAAGAGCCAAGGGCAGCGCGAGCGGGCGCTGGCGTCGTTCCGGTCTGGTGAAGTGCGTATTCTGGTGGCAACCGATGTTGCGGCGCGCGGTCTGGATATCCCCGATGTGCGCCACGTCTATAACTTTGAACTGCCCAACGTCCCCGAAAATTACGTCCACCGTATTGGCCGGACGGCCCGTGCAGGTGCGGATGGCAACGCCATTGCGCTGGTCGCCCCCGACGAGATGGGCGAATTGCGCGATATTCAAAAGGCGATGAAGGCCGATATCCCCGTGGCCAGTGGCCGTCCGTGGGAAATGGAGCCGGGTGCCGCCCCCAAGAAATCGGGCGGTGGCGCAAGCCGGGGTGGCCCGCGTCGGTTTGGTGGCGGTGGTGGTGCAGGTGCTGGCGGGCAGAAGCCCGCAGGGTCCAAGCCACAGGGGCAGGGCTACGGACAGGGACAAGGCCAAGGCCGCCCGGCCGCCGCCGCAAAGCCCGGTGGCCCCCGCCGCAGCAAACCGCAAAGCCGCCGCGTGGCCTAATTCAGAAAAGTGCCCCCTTTCGGGGCACTTTTTTTGTTCCGGTGTCCCCGGGAATGGCTAGGCTGTGCGCGTGATTTGCAGGGCTCGGTCATGGGACGCGAAGATTCGCACGAAATGACCGCCGCCCGCGCGCATCGCAGTGGATTGGAAAGAAACCCTATAGAAGGACGCGGCAAGATATGAAAAAATCGTTTGTTGTTTTGGCGTTGTCCCTGTTTGGCGCGGGTGTGGCGCAGGCAGAGGACCTCAACTGGACGCTGGAGAACGTGTCTGGCGCGGTGATTGTTGAGTTTTACACCTCGCCCGTGGGTGATGAGAATTGGGGCGAGGATCTGACCGGGGCTGATGTTCTGGGGTCAGGCGAGTCGGCGGATGTTCTGATCGCCGATGGCGCGACCGTGTGCGATTACGATCTTCAGTTCGTGTTCGACGATGGGTCTACCATGGAGGACACCGTCGATATGTGTTCGATGGCGTCCTATACCGTCTCGCCCTGAGACCTTGTGTCGATTGTTGTAACGAAAACGCCGCCCCAAGGGGCGGCGTTTTGCTGTCGCAGAGTCCGTTGGATCAGAAACCCAGACCGGCGTATTTGTTCTTGAACTTCGACACGCGGCCACCAGCGTCCATGAGGCGGGACGAGCCGCCGGTCCATGCCGGGTGAACGGAGGGGTCGATGTCGAGCGACATGGTGTCGCCTTCTTTGCCCCAAGTCGATTTCATCTGAATGATGGTTCCATCGGTCATCTTGACGTCGATGAGGTGATAGTCGGGGTGAATGCCCTGTTTCATCGTGTCTCTCCTCAGGCTTTGGCGCTGTCGAGCGCTTTGTAGTTGGTGACCTCGGAGATGCGGGCCGATTTGCCACGACGCGACCGGAGGTAATACAGTTTGGCGCGACGCACGCGGCCCCGACGCACCACGGTGATGCTGTCGATGTTGGTTGCATGCAGCGGGAACACCCGTTCCACACCTTCGCCAAACGAGATTTTGCGGACCGTGAACGACCCGGCGATGCCCTTGCCGTTTTTACGGCTGATGCAAACGCCTTCGTACATCTGGACCCGGGTGCGGGTGCCTTCGGTCACTTTGTAGCCGACGCGGATGGTGTCACCCGCCTTGAAGTCCGGGATATCTTTCCCGAAGGAGGCGATTTGTTCGGCCTCCAGTTGTGCGATCAGGTTCATCTGACGCTCCTATGCTAGCTCACGGTTTTTCCGTGAAGGTTAAACCAACCCGAGAGCTCTTGGTCTTCGTTCGGGTCCGCCGATGCGCCCGCCAGAGATCAGGTCGATGTTCGTTGCGCCTTGCCCGCTGGCCCCGCCCCCCGAAGAAGAAGTGCGTATCAGCCATAGAACAAAGGTCCGCGCGACTCGTGCAAGCCCCGGACGGGCGGGGTATAGGGGGGATGCCCCCCCCGATCAAGCCGCAATGCGCCCCGCGCCCCCTTATTTCTTGGGCGTTCGGGCCTGATGCGCCGCCCACAGGTCAGGGCGCCGCGCCCGGGTGATCGTTTCTGACTGGTCCCGCCGCCATTTGGCAATCTCGGCGTGGTTTCCCGATTGCAGGACCGCCGGAATATCCCGCCCTTCCCATGTTGCGGGGCGGGTATAGTGCGGGTGTTCCAGCAACCCGTCCGAAAAACTTTCTTCCTCCGTCGAGGCCGCGTTGCCCAGAACCCCCGGCAACAATCGCACGGTGGCATCCAGAACGGCCTGCGCCGCGATTTCCCCGCCGGTTAGGACAAAATCCCCGAGGCTGATTTCCTCCATCCCGAAACCGTCGATGGCGCGTTGATCCAGCCCTTCGAACCGCCCGCAGATCAAGGTGACACCGTCGCAGGCGGCCAGCCGTTCCGCCATCGCTTGGGTGAACGGCGCGCCGCGCGGGGACAGATAGATCAGCGGCATGTTTCCCAGTGCCCCGTCCGCCGCCGCCGCAATCGCCGAGGCCATGACATCCGCCCGCAACACCATGCCCGCCCCGCCCCCGGCGGGCGTATCATCGACGTTGCGGTGTTTGCCGATCCCATGCGTCCGCAGGTCGATTGTGCGCAGTTGCCACAGCCCGTCGTGCAACGCCTTGCCTGTCAGGCTTTCGCCCAGAACGCCGGGAAACGCCTGTGGCAACAACGTGATAACCTGCGCCCGCCATGCCCCGGCGATGTCCGCCTGTTCGGTCATGAGGTCGCGAGGGATCAGGCTGGCCCGGATGGATTTGCGCCCCGCTGCCCGCCCGGTTGGGGTGTCATCCGTCATTTTCAGGGGCCTTTGATGGGTCTGGTTTTTGTGCCGGGGTCCAGCCTCCGGTTCCCTTGCCCGCCTTTGCCTGTTGTGCAAGCCGGGTTTTGGTCGCGGTCACGTCTTCGTCTGTTTTCTGACTGCGGTTCAATTGCAGATACCGTTGCCACAGGGCGTCGTCCGGGCCGGAATTGCCGATGCCCACGGGTGTCAGCCTCGCGACGATGTCCGCAGGCAGCCCCATGCCCTGCACAAAGGCCCCGCCGGGGCCAAGCGGGTGCAGCGTCGCCTGTTCCAGTGCCAGCGTTTCCACGGGGAGCGGCGCAAGGGCCTTGGCGATGTCGTTGGCCATGCCGGTCAGGTCCGACGCCTTGCGGTATTTGCGCGAAAACGCCGCCCGGTCGAGCGTGAGCCGCTGCCCCTTGAGGTGGTGCCGATAGGCCGAGAAAAGCCAGTCTTCGGCGGTGCGGGTGGTGAGGATGGTGGTGATGTCAGCGTCTGGGAACCGATGTTTCAGAAAACCGCAGATATAGTGCAGCAGAACCGGTGCCGCGCCGTAGCTGTCTGTGCCGGGCCAGCCGGGCAAGTGCCCGCACAGAGCCTCGCACGAGAGGATCAGCGTGCGGGAGGGCGACAATTCCACATCGCTCAGCGCGTCCTCCAACGCCTCGGCCAGATCGAGGAGGAGGCCCGGATTTTGGGTTCTGGAAAACGCATGGCAGACCCGTGTCACCGGTTGCAGGTGCCGCAACAACAAAATGTCCGCCGCAGGGGCCAGCGCATCCCGGTTGAGCCAGAGAAAATGCTGGATCGAGGAGGTCCCCGTTTTGTGGAAACCAGGGTGAAGATAGATCCGGGGAGCGGTGGGTTTCGCCCCCGTTTTCCCGGCAGGCATCACAGTGCGCCCTCGGGCGGGTCAACGACGATCCGCCCGGATGACAGATCCACGGTCGGCACCACCGCAAGCGTAAAGGGGAGCAGGATAGTCGAGCTTTGCCCGGCTGTTGCCACCTCGATTATATCTCCAGAGCCATGATTTAGAACGGTTTTCACCGTTCCCAACAAAGCCCCGCCGGTGTCGAACACCGACAGTCCGATCAGGTCTGCGTGGTAATATTCGTCATCGTCCAGCGGCGGCAGGCGGTCCCGTTCGGCATAAAGCGTCAGGCCCTTGACCGCATCGGCGTCTTCTTTGGTGACAATCCCATCCATCCGCGCGGTGAGCGCGCCCGTGGTTTGTCCGGTCAGGATAATGGTTGTAAAGCTGCGCCCGTCTTCGGTGAAAAGGGGCGCGTAATCGACGATGGCTGTAGGGTCGGCGCAAAAAGATTTCAGCCGCACCTCGCCTTTGACGCCAAACGATCCGCCAAGGCTGCCGACGATCACACGGGTTGGATGGGTCATGGTTGGGCTCCTTGACAGACGCCGGATGACCAGATGCCGCTGGCCGCGAGACAGGCCCGTTTGGACATGTCGGCCTGCACCCACATGCCGCAGCCAAAGGCCGCCACAGGGATCAGGAATTTTCGGAAAAGCCAGAACATTCAATCACCTGAGCGCATGAGGGGAGGGGTCCGGCGACACGCCGCCGAACCCGTTTTCATGCGGCAGATTATTCTGCTGCGGCCTCTTCGACAGCGGTTTCAACCGGTGCGGCGGCGGCAGCGGCGGCGGCTGCTTTCTTGGCGGCGCGGTCGGTTGCGGCCTTG
>JBGSIZ010000194.1:0-12247 GCA_041742255.1 Marivivens sp.
GCTGACCATCCCGGCGGCGGTGGCGCTTATCGTGATCCCGCTGCCGCTTGTGTCGGTGCTGTTCCAGCGCGGGGCATTCGGGGCGGATGACACGGCGGCGACAGCACTGGCGGTGGCGGTCTACGGGTTGGGGCTGCCGGCGTTCGTGCTGCAAAAATCGCTGCAACCCCTGTTTTTCGCGCGCGAGGACACGCGGCGACCGTTCTACATCGCGCTGGTGGCGCTGGTGGTGAATGCGGGGCTGGCGATTGGGCTGTCGCCCATCATCGGGTTCATCGCGGCGGCGGTGGGGACAACACTGGCGGGATGGTCCACGGTGGCGTTTCTGTGGGTGGCATCGCGGCCGATGGGGGCGGCGGCACAATTCGACAGCCGGTTCCGGGGGCGATTCTGGAGGATTTGCGGGGCGTCGGGGGCCATGGCGGTCATGCTCTGGCTGGCCACACTGGCGCTGACACCGTTCCTTGGGATGGGGACGCTGCGATATGGGGCGCTCGCGGCGCTTTTGGGGGTCGGGATCGTCAGCTACTTTGGCTTTGGGCAGCTGATGGGGGCGTTCCGGTTGTCGGAATTCCGGCGGGCGCTAAGGCGCTAGGTGGACCGGCTACGCAACCGCGTGACAAACGCGCGCCACCCCCCCGGACCCAGCAACGGGGCAACCACCCCGCCCGCAACAAACCCGGCGACATTGGCCGACCAATAGGGGGCGCCGTCAAACACCAACCCAAACACCAGTTGCAGACCCAACAACATGGCAATCAACGTGAACGCCTTCCACACCGGACGACCCGTCGCGCGCAATTCCAGCCACATGACGTAGGTATAGGCCGCGATCAAACCGTATAACGCGGGATAGGCCCCGACCAATTGCAGGTTGCGCGGGGCAGCCAGCCCGTAAACCACAGCGCCCACAACGCCAGCCCAGACAAACACGATTACCAACGACACCTGCCGCCACCGGTCGCCCACGAATTTGCCCATGGCCAGCAGGATCACGATGGCAAACAATGCATGGGTGAAATTGGCATGGACAAACAAATAGGTGACAAACCGGCGCAGCATCTGGACGGACCAATCGCCGCGCTCGGCCACCTGCACCAACACGGCAGGGGCAAAGGCGTAATCCTCTAACACGGCCACCCGCCACCCGATGCCCAATTGCCCGCCGATCACGCCAGCATCGGCGGCGCTCAACACGCCCTCAATCACGGCCATCAGCGCGGCAAGGATCAGGATCACGCCGGGGATCGTATTGAACGGGCTCTCAAATTGGGGGGATGGGTCGGTCTGCTGCATCTGGCCTCGCTCGTCCCGGTCATGGTTGACGAGGATCAGACGCATGGGTAAGCCAGCATCACTCCGAAATCCAGCCTTTGCGGCGCATCCCAACGGATCAGACCCCATGACAGCCACCGTTTTCACCCCGCGCGTCTTTTCCGGCATCAAACCGTCCGGCGGTCTGACGCTTGGCAACTACCTTGGGGCGATCAAACGGTGGGTGGACATGCAGGGGCCGGCGTTTGAAACGATTTATTGCGTGGTGGACCTGCACGCGATCACCGTCTGGCAGGACCCCGCCGAATTGCGCGATGCCACCCGCGAAGTGGCCGCGGGCATGTTGGCCTCAGGGATCGACCCGGAAAAATCCATCCTGTTCAATCAGGCGCAGGTGCCCGAACATGCCCAACTTGGCTGGCTCCTTGGCTGCGTGGCGCGGGTGGGCTGGATGAACCGGATGACCCAATTCAAGGACAAGGCAGGCAGCAACGCGGAAAAGGTGTCACTGGGCCTCTATGCCTATCCGGCCCTTATGGCGGCCGACATCCTTCTGTATCACGCGACCCACGTTCCCGTGGGCGAGGACCAGAAACAACACGTCGAACTGACCCGCGACATCGCAGCGAAATTCAATCACGACTATGGCGTGGATTTCTTTCCGCTGACCGAACCCGTGATCGAGGGTCCGGGGATGCGCGTGATGAACCTGCGCGACGGGTCCAAGAAGATGTCGAAATCCGGTGACAGCGATATGGAGCGGATCAACATGCTCGATGACGCCGACACCATTTCGAAGAAATTCAAAAAGGCGCGGACGGACCCGGCTCCCCTGCCCGACACGATGGCAGGACTAAAGGACCGCCCAGAGGCGAAAAATCTGGTGGACATCTACGCGGCATTGTCGGGGCAAACGTCCCAGGCGGTCATCACGCAATATGCGGGGGCGGGTTGGGGCCTGTTCAAACCCGCGCTCGCGGATCTGGCCGTCGAAAAACTCGCACCGATCTCGTCCGAGATGAAACGCCTGATGGATGACAAAAGCGAGATTGACCGCGTGCTGGCGCGGGGGGCCGAGCGTGCGCGTGCGATTGCCGCTCCCGTTCTGGCCCGGACCTACGACATTGTGGGGCTTTTGCGGGGCTGAAATGGCGGCGGATTTGGCGGCAGAGCCTGCGAAAACGACACCGCCGCGTTACCGACGTAATACCGACGCTTTATCCAAGGCCCCTTTTGCGGGTCCGCCGGGGGCACTAGATAAGGGTCATGACCTTGCACATCCCCTTTGACAATACCTACGCCCGCCTGCCCGAACGGATGTTCGCGGCACAACCCGCCACGACCGTATCGGCCCCAAGCCTGATTGCGTTCAACCATGTGTTGGCCGCTGAATTATGTATTGATACCAAAGGTTTGGGCGATGACGACCTGGCCGGATTTTTCAGCGGAAATAGCCTGCCAATGGGGGCGACCCCCCTCGCCCAAGCCTATGGCGGGCATCAGTTCGGCAACTGGAATCCGGGTTTGGGCGACGGTCGCGCGCTGTTGCTGGGCGAAGTTGTCGACCAGTTCGGCCAGCGCCGCGACATCGCCCTCAAAGGCTCCGGCCCCACCCCGTTTTCGCGCGCCGGCGACGGCCGCGCAGCCCTTGGTCCGGTGCTGCGCGAATACCTGATTAGTGAAGCAATGCAAGCACTTGGCGTGCCCACGACCCGGGCGCTCGCCGCTGTCTTGACGGGCGATCAGGTCTGGCGAGATACGATGGTGCCCGGTGCGATCCTGACCCGCGTGGCCGCCAGCCACATCCGCGTCGGCACCTTTCAACTCTTCGCCGCGCGCGGAGATATCGAGGCATTACAGTCACTTACCGACCACGTCATCGCCCGCCATTTCCCCGGCGCCACCGGACCCGCCGACCTGTTGAACCGCGTCATCGCCCGACAGGCCCACCTGATCGCGCAGTGGTCCGGTTTGGGCTTTGTCCATGGCGTCATGAACACCGATAACATGGCGGTATCAGGCGAGACCATCGACTACGGCCCTTGTGCGTTTATCGATGGTTACCACCCCGACCGGGTGTTTTCGTCCATCGATCGGCACGGGCGCTATGCCTATTCCAACCAGCCCCATATCGCGGTCTGGAACCTTGCTCAGTTCGCGACGGCGTTGATCCCGTTGATGCCGGAGAGGGACGCCGCGATTGACGCATTCACCCATGCAATCAATCAGTTCCCCGATTTATATGACGCCGCATGGCAGGATGTTTTCGCCGCAAAACTGGGGCTGTTGCCATCTGGAGACAGCGCCGATCTGGCCAAGCGGTTGTTAGAGATCTTGGCCACGGAAGAGGCTGATTTCACACGGGTTTTTGCCAACTTGGCCACTGGCGCGGCTGATCAGTTCATGGACCGTTCGGATTTTGAAACTTGGGAACGAGAGTGGTCGCCCCGAAACCCGGACCGCGCGGCCATGGCAAATGTCAACCCACAGATAATTCCGCGCACGCACCATATCGAATCGGTGATCGCATCTGGAATTGAGGGCGATTTCAAACCGTTCCACGCCATGTTGGCGGCAGTGACCCGGCCATTTGACGCAATAACAGACGCCACCGCGCCGTTTTCCACCCCCCCGCTCGACCACGAGATTGTGGCCCGGACGTTTTGCGGAACGTGAGCGGCCATCACGGCAACGTCCGGGCACCCTCGGCCAGCATCCATGTCCCGTTTGGCCAGAACGCATGGAACGCAAAGGCGAACATCACGTCGTGGACAACGTCCGCGCCCGCCGCATCGCGGACCCGGATATTGCCAATGTCCCGCCCATCCGCAACGGTCGCCGCATCCAGCGCCGACGCTTGACCCGCGATCCAGGCCAGCGTGATCCCGGCTTCGCTCACCTGTCCGGCCTCGGCCAACCGGGTCAGGGGCCACGCCCGGTCCCCTACCCGGACAATCCGGATCAGGGGATCAATGCCAAAGGGCGGCATGTCCCCAGTGAACAAGAACGGCCGCGCCGAAGTATCGTAGCCCACATAAGGATTTGCCCCATAGGGGCGCGACAGTGCGGGTTGCGCCATGACCAAACCATCAGGGTTGCGGGCCGCGAAAATCGCCCAGCTTTCCACCCAACTGGGCAGGGTCCGCAGTTCGGCCCCCGTGAGGTCGCCGACAACCGCCGTGCCGATGGCCTGTTGCCACCAGCTCTCGGTTTGGCGGTCATGCATCAGCATGTCGGAATGGCGCAGTTTGCCCGAGACACCAAACGACAAGACCCCGGCAGGCGTGCGCCGGTCAAACGTGACAGCCGAGTTGCACAAGGGGCAAAAGGTAACCGCGACCGGCACATCGCCAATCCGATCATTCACGATTTCATGCCAGATCAGATAGCGTAGGGGATAGGCGCGGGACACCTGCCCGGCGATTTCCACCGTGATAACAGGTTCTTGGGGGGCGAGCATCGTTTCCGTGCCAACGGGATGGAACGCAGGATCATCCAACGCCGGAATACCATCGCGCGGCGGGCCGCCGGACAAAACCTCGGTCCATGACGATACCGACGTGTTGCCAAAATCGGTGTTGGGCCATTCCGAAACCCAAAATGACGGGTCTGCCCGCACCGATTGAGCCGTGATGGCCAGACAGAAAATCAAAGAGACTAAACGCATCGGGCAGGCCTCCGTTTTATGGAAAGCCTGCCCGAAAACGGGGGGCATACCTAGCCCCCCTCGCTGAAACGTGACGGGGTCGTCAGTCGGTAATCACGACCGTGGTCATGACGTCGGGTTGACCGATAACGGCACCGTTCGCACCTTCGCCGCGTTTGATCTGATCGACGATCTCCATGCCAGAGGTGACTTCACCCACGACCGTATATTGTCCGTTCAGAAAGTCGCCGGGGGCGAACATGATGAAGAACTGGCTGTTGGCCGAATTGGGGTCCTGTGCCCGCGCCATGCCAACGATGCCACGGGTGAACGGACGGGCCGAAAATTCTGCCGGAAGGTCCGGACGGCTGGACCCGCCAAGGCCCGCCATGGACATGTCCGCGCCCGCCTTGCCGAATTCCACATCGCCCGTTTGCGCCATGAAACCGTCGATCACGCGGTGAAACACCACGCCGTTATACGCGCCTTCGCTTGCCAATGCGGTGATCTGGGCGACGTGGGCCGGGGCCACATCCTCGAACAGGTCGATATGGACGGTCCCGTTGGCCTGACCAGCGACCGTTATATCAAGGCCCGCAGCCAATGCGGGACCAGCCATGAGCGTCAAAACTGCGGCGAGTTTATACATCTGCGGCGACCTTTACGGAAATCATGCGGTCGGGACTGGCGGGCGGTTCGCCGCGCGTTATCGCGTCCACATGCTCCATCCCGGAAATGACCCGGCCATAGACCGTGTATTGCCCGTTCAGGAAATGGTTGTCGTTGAAGTTGATGAAGAACTGGCTGTTGGCCGAATTCGGATTGGACGACCGCGCGGCCCCAATCGTGCCCCGGTCATGCGGCAGTTTGGAAAACTCTGCCGGGACATCCGGATGGTCGGATCCGCCTGTGCCCGCACGGCGCAGGTTGAAATCCTTTTCCATGTTGCCATTGGCCACGTCGCCTGTCTGCGCCATGAACCCGTCAATCACGCGATGGAAACAGACGTTGTCATAGGCCCCGGCGCGCGCCAGATCCTTCATCCGCTGGGTGTGTTGCGGTGCCACATCGGGCAGCAGTTCAATCGTGACCGTCCCGCCCTTGAGTTCCACAAGGATCGTGTTTTCGGGGTCTTTGATATCGGCCATCGGGCCTCTCCTTCTCAAGTCTTTGCTTGGGTTCACACATATGTCGTGTGGCGGGACTTGCCAAGTCATCGTGCTTGACCCCGGCCCGATACGCGATATCGAAGGCATGTTACCAGATAACGATGGAGACCGTCATGCGCTGGAAGACCCTTGATGATATGGATTTGGCAGCCAAGCGCGTGCTTGTGCGGGTTGATATCAATGTGCCGATGGAAAACGGCCATGTGACCGACACCACCCGGATCGACAGGATCGTGCCAACGGTGCGCGATATTCTGGCCAAGGGAGGCATGCCTATTCTACTTGCGCATTTCGGCCGCCCCAAGGGGAAACCCGTCCCCGAGATGTCGTTGCGCCATGTTCAACCCGCGCTGGAGGCCGCTCTTGGCCAAGCCGTCACGTTTATCGAACGCCCCGACCGCGCCGCGATTGATGCCTTGCCCCTTAATGCCGTGGTTCTGGTGGAAAACACCCGGTTCACGTCGATGGAAGAAGACAACGACCCCCGGATGTCCGCCTTTTTGGCGAGCCTTGGGGATGTCTATTGCAACGATGCCTTTTCCGCCGCGCACCGCGCCCATGCGTCCACCGAAGGGGTGGCGCACCTGTTGCCATCTTGCGCCGGGCGGCTGATGGCCGAGGAACTGTTGGCGCTGGAGGCTGCACTTGGATCGCCAAAGCGTCCGGTGGTGGCCGTGGTGGGGGGGGCCAAGGTGTCAACCAAACTGGACCTGTTGGGCAACCTTGTGGGCAAGGTGGATCATCTGGTGATCGGCGGCGGTATGGCCAACACGTTTCTGGCAGCCCAAGGGATTTCGGTGGGCAAATCGCTGTGTGAACACGATCTGGCCGACACGGCGCGGGATATTCTGGCGCGGGCCAAGACCGCCGGGTGCGAGATCATCCTGCCCCGCGATATTGTGGTCGCCAAAGAGTTCAAAGCCGGGGCCGCATCGCAGACGCTTGCCCCGGATGCCTGCCCTGCCGATGGCATGATCCTTGATGCCGGTCCTGCCACGGTCGCCTACATCGGTGCCGTGTTGGAAAAGGCCCAGACCCTTATCTGGAACGGCCCGTTGGGTGCGTTCGAAATCGAGCCGTTCAATATGGCCACCAATGCCGCCGCCCAAAAGGCCGCCAGCCTGACCCGTGCGGGCACGCTGGTGTCGGTGGCCGGAGGCGGGGATACGGTTGCCGCCCTCAATCAGGCGGGCGTGGCGGACGATTTCACCTATATCTCGACCGCGGGTGGCGCGTTTCTGGAATGGATGGAGGGCAAGACGCTGCCCGGTGTTGCCGCATTGATGTCCTGAGCGTTAGCGCCACCGCAATTGCCACTGTCCGCGGGCTGGCCTAGGGTCACGCCGACGGTGCAGTTAACCAAAGGCGGAACGGACATGATCAATCAGGACCAAGCCACGCAGATGCGGGCCGGACAAGGCTTTATCGCGGCACTGGATCAAAGCGGTGGATCGACCCCCAAGGCGTTGCGCCTGTATGGGATCGAGGAAACCGCCTATGACAGCGATGCGGGCATGTATGATCTGATCCATGCCATGCGGACGCGGATCATCAAATCCCCCGCCTTTGACAACAAACGGGTGATCGCCGCGATCCTGTTTGAACAGACCATGGACCGCGATATCGACGGTATCCCGACAGCGACATTCCTGTGGGAGAAAAAGGGGGTCGTGCCGTTTCTCAAGATCGACAAGGGGTTGGAGGCTGAGGCGGATGGGTGCCAGATGCTCAAACCCATTGTAGGGCTGGAGGATCTGTTGACCCGCGCCGCCGCTGCCGGGATTTTTGGCACCAAGGAACGGTCGGTCATCGGCGCCGCTAACAAGGACGGCATCGCCGCCATCGTGCATCAGCAATTCGCGCTTGCCATGCAGGTGCTGGGTCACGGTCTGATCCCGATCCTTGAACCCGAGGTCACCATTTCCATCGCCGACAAGGCCGAGGCCGAGGATATGCTGCGCACGGACCTGATCCGGCATCTGGACGCTTTGCCCGCTGGGGTGCAGGTCATGCTGAAACTCAGCCTGCCGACGGTGCCTGATTCCTACAAACCCCTGGCCGATCATCCGCATGTGATGAAGGTTGTGGCGCTGTCTGGTGGCTATCCCCGCGACGAGGCAAACGCGATGCTGGCCAAGAACCATGGCATCATCGCCAGTTTCAGCCGCGCCCTGACCGAAGGATTGACGGCACAAATGTCGGATGCTGCGTTTGATGCCGCGCTCGATACTGCGATTGAAGGGATTTATCAGGCGTCTATCGCCTGAGTTTGAACAGGATTTTGATTTAACGGCAGGTTTGAATATGAGGGATTTCATGCGGATTGGTCTTGCAACAATATTTTTGGGCAGCCAGATTGCAGGACTGGCCAGTGCGCAAGAGCAGACAATTGTTCCCGACCCCTTGCCGACCGTGGTCATGGACCCCTGGGATGGCGCGGGTCCACCCGCCATGGGCACCATCAAGGGCCAAGGCGATGGCGACACGATCACCTGGACCACCTTCGATTTTTCGGTGGGGGCATTCGATGCCTCGGCCTGGGCCACACGCGAGAACGAAGGACGCGGTCCGGAACGGTTGTCGATCCTTGGCTATACCACTTGGGACAGCAAAACCGGCCGGATTCTGATCCGGGCAGGTGTGCCGGGGTATGAACCGGGAACCTATCTGGCAGAAGTGTTGATCGTGGACGCCGACCTTGATGCGCCGCGCGTGATGGGCATGGTCACGATGGAGGTGACAACCTTTCGTCAGGACGCCGACCGCGACTCCTATGGTGATTTCAAGGCGCAGGCGCGCGGCACGTTGTGTTCTGTCCAAGACGCCGCCGATTGTTTCCCGGCCTCATTCGTGATCAACACACGGTTGCAATACGGGTTCTGACACGCGCCAACGCAAGCCTGCAAATACTTGATACAATCCGGATTTTTCGGATTCACAAACCGATTCGGATGTGCGATTCTATAGACAGCCGCCCGCAAGAGGCACCCCGAGGCAGATATCATGTTCCGACGCAGCAGACCCGCAATGGGTGAAATCATCTACTTTGTCGGATCTGTCCTGCTGGGCCTGTCGTTCACGTTTGCGGCTGTCCAAGGCGATTATGGCGTGTTCAAACGGTCCGAGATCGAGGCCGAGGGCCGCGCCCTGACATTGGAACTAGCGGCCGTTCAGGCCGATGTGGCGCGCATGGAAAATCTGACCCGGCGGTTGTCCGACACCTATCTTGACCTCGATCTGCTGGACGAACAGGCACGCGATGTTCTGGGTATGGTGCGCGCCGACGAAATCGTCATCCGGTAGCCGTTGCGCCCGATGCAACCCGCCTATGCGACGCCAACCTGACTATACGTCAGATTGATACTCGCCTTTTGTGCCATACTGAGATACTAGATAGTTTAACACTAAACTATCTATCCTGAATGGACGGAGGACCGATGGCCGCGAAAAAACCAGCCGCGCAAGCAAATGTGTCAAAAGACGAATTGCTCGCATTTTACCGAGAGATGCTCTTGATCCGCCGTTTTGAAGAAAAGGCGGGCCAGTTGTATGGCATGGGGCTGATTGGGGGGTTTTGCCACCTGTACATCGGCCAAGAGGCGGTGGTCGTCGGCATCGAGGCCGCGTCCAAAGAAGGCGACAAACGCATCACATCCTACCGGGATCACGGTCACATGTTGGCCTGCGGCATGGACCCCAAGGGCGTCATGGCCGAACTGACCGGGCGCGAAGGCGGCTATTCCAAGGGGAAAGGCGGTTCGATGCACATGTTCTCCAAGGAAAAGCATTTCTATGGCGGGCACGGCATCGTCGCAGCCCAAGTGCCATTGGGCGCGGGTTTGGCGTTCAGTGACAAATACAAGGGCAATGACAACGTGACATTCGCCTATTTTGGCGATGGTGCTGCCAATCAGGGTCAGGTCTATGAGACCTATAACATGGCCGAATTGTGGGACCTTCCGGTCGTGTTCGTGATCGAGAACAACCAATATGCCATGGGCACAAGCGTGCAACGGTCCACGAAATCCACGTCGTTGTTTGGTCGCGGTCTGGCATATGGGATCAACGGCGAAGAAGTGGACGGAATGTCCGTCATCGCCGTCCAGGAAGCCGCCGTGCGCGCCGTCGAACACTGTCGCGCGGGCAAGGGGCCGTATATCCTCGAAGTGAAAACCTACCGCTATCGCGGCCATTCGATGTCGGACCCCGCCAAATACCGGACCCGCGAGGAAGTGCAGAAAATGCGCGACGAACGCGATCCGATTGAGGCGATCCGGTCCATCCTGTTGACCGGAAACCACGCCACCGAGGATGAATTGAAGGCCATCGACAAAGACATCAAGGATGTCGTGAACGAGGCCGCCGAATTCTCGAAACAAAGCCCAGAGCCCGCCCCGAGCGAGCTTTGGACCGATATCTACGCGTAAGGGAGCCCATCAAGATGGCAATCGAAATTCTCATGCCCGCCCTGTCGCCGACGATGGAGGAAGGCACGCTCGCCAAATGGCTCAAGGCCGAAGGCGATACCGTGAAATCCGGCGACATCATCGCCGAAATTGAAACCGACAAGGCCACGATGGAGTTCGAGGCCGTGGACGACGGTATTCTGGGCAAGATCCTGATTACCGCCGGCACCGAAGGCGTCAAGGTCAACACCCCCATCGCCGTTCTTCTTATCGACGGCGAAAGTGCAGATGCGGCCCCCACTGCGAAAGCAAGCAGTGCCCCCGCCGAAGCCGCACCCGTGCAGGCCCCTGCCCCGGTCGCCGCTGCCCCCAAAGTGGCCGATGTTCCCCAGTCGCCAGACTGGCCTGAAGGCACCAAGATGAAACAGATGACTGTGCGCGAAGCGCTGCGCGAGGCCATGGTCGAAGAATTCCGCCGCGACGACACTGTGTTCATCATGGGTGAAGAAGTCGGCGAATACCAAGGCGCCTACAAGATTTCCCAAGGGATGCTGGACGAATTCGGCCCAAAGCGTGTGATTGACACGCCCATCACCGAAATCGGGTTTGCCGGGATTGCCACCGGGGCCGCGTTTGGCGGTTTGCGCCCGATCGTTGAATTCATGACCTTCAACTTTGCCATGCAGGCCATGGACCACATCATCAACTCTGCCGCCAAGACGCTCTATATGTCGGGTGGCCAGATGGGTGCGCCGATGGTGTTCCGTGGCCCCAACGGGGCCGCCGCCCGCGTGGGCGCGCAACACAGCCAGGATTTCGCAGCCTGGTTCATGCAGGTGCCCGGCCTGCGCGTCGTGATGCCTTATTCGGCGTCCGACTACAAAGGTCTGATGAAAACGGCCATTCGTGACGACAATCCCGTCATCTTTTTGGAAAATGAAATCCTGTATGGCAAATCGTTCGATGTGCCCGACACCGACGATTTCACGATTCCCTTTGGCAAGGCCAAGATTGAACGCGCGGGCACCGATGTGACCATCGTGTCGTTCGGCATCGGCATGACCTACGCGCTGGAGGCCTCCGAAAAACTTGCTGCGGATGGGATTTCCGCAGAGGTCATCAATTTGCGCAGCTTGCGCCCGATGGATACCGAAACCATCCTTGCCTCCGTCCGGAAAACGAACCGCTGCGTGACCGTCGAGGAAGGCTGGCCGCAAGGGTCTGTGGGCAACTACATCAGCGCGGTCATCATGCAGCAGGCGTTCGATTATCTGGACGCGCCGGTGATCAATTGCACGGGTAAGGATGTGCCGATGCCCTATGCCGCGAACCTTGAAAAGCTTGCCTTGGTGACGACCGCCGATGTGGTCGCCGCCTGCAAGCAAGTCACCTACCGCTAAGGAGAGAGCCATGCCGACAGAAATTCTGATGCCTGCGCTCTCTCCCACGATGGAAGAGGGCACGCTGGCCAAATGGCTAGTGAAAGAAGGCGATGCCGTCAAATCCGGCGATATCCTTGCCGAGATCGAAACCGACAAGGCGACGATGGAATTTGAGGCCGTCGACGAAGGCGTGATGGGCAAGATCCTGATCGCCGCCGGCACCGAAGGCGTCAAGGTCAACACGCCGATTGCCGTGATGTTGAATGACGGTGAAACGACAGCAGACATTGGGAAATCAGCCGCCCCCAAAGCGGAGGCACCAAAGGCCACACCGGCCGCGGCCCCCGTTACTGCTGCCTCCGCCGTCGC
>JBGSIZ010000195.1:0-9679 GCA_041742255.1 Marivivens sp.
GCAACCAATGCCCGCGCAACCCACGGCCAATCAACCCGTAACCAGTCAACCCATGGGCATGCCCCCCTTGGGCCAACCCACCCCGCGCAGCGGCAGCATCGAAACGCCGGCACAAATCGCGGCAGGCACCGACATCGACCAAATCCGGCAGGAAGGTCTGACCGGGCGGCAACTGCGCATGGCGCGCCGGGTTGCGCAAAAACACGGGCTTGCGGTCACGTCGGACTTTGACGCGGTGCGGCAATTGCGGACGCGCGGCATCGACCCGTTTGAACGCTCCACCATCCTTGAACTGGTGGGTCCAACCGCCGAGGCGGCCACCGGAATGGCCACCGGGTTCGGCATCCCCGCCGACGGGTCCGATCCGGGCACCCCCATCGGGCGTATCCAACTGCCGCAAACCATCCCGCAAAAAGGCCGCGAGGTCGGACCGCAGATCAAGGGCAATCCGGCCGAAAATCGGGCCAGCGAAATCCTGAAAATCCAACGGGACATCGCGCGGCGGCGGCGCAAGGCGATCACGCTTCTGTTCTCGCGTCTGGCGATGTTCGTGCTGCTGCCAACCTTTCTGGCGGGCTACTATTTCTATGTCATCGCGACCCCGATGTATACGACCAAGACCGAATTCGTGATCCAGCAGGCCGAGGCCACAGGTGGCGTCGGCGGGCTTGGCGGGCTGTTCCAGGGGACCGGGTTCGCCACATCACAAGACAGCATCACGGTGCAATCCTACCTGACCTCGCGGTCGGCCATGCTGCGGCTCGATGCGGATCACAACTTCCGCGAACACTTCAGCAACCCCGACATCGACCCGATCCAGCGGCTCGCGGCGGACGCCGGGTCCGAGGATATGTTCAAGGTCTATTCGAAACGGATTTCGCTCGGCTATGACCCGACCGAAGGCATCCTCAAGATGGAAGTGACGGCAACCGACCCCGCCACCAGCCAACGCTTTGCCGAGGCGCTGGTGGATTACGCCGAAGAACAGGTGGACCAACTCACCGCGCGCCTGCGCGACGACCAGATGGAAGGCGCGCTGCAAAGCTATCAAGAGGCCGAACAGCGGCGCACGGACGCGCTCGCCGAACTCCTGCGCATCCAGACCGAAGTGGCGGTGATCGACCCGGTGGGCGAAACGGCGGCGATACTGGCCCAGATCAGCACGCTGGAATCCGAACGCCAGCGCAAGGTGCTGGAACTTGCGTCCCTCCAAAGCGCGACACGCCCGAACGAAGGACGGGTGAACGCCGTCAAAGGCGAGATTGGGGCGTTTGAACAACTCATCGGGGAACTGCGCGACCGGATGACCGGGTCCAACGCAAACGGGACGACGCAGGCGCAGAAAAACACCGAACTGCGCATCGCCGAGGAGAATTATCAATTCCAGACGGTGATGGTGCAACAAGCGCTCGCCGCGATGGAGGCCGCCCGGCTGGAGGCAAACCGTCAGGTCCGCTATCTCTCGCTCGGGGTGGAACCCGTCGCACCCGACAGCCCAACCTATCCCCGCGCGTTCGAGGATACGGCGATTTCCTTCCTCATCTTCGCGGGCATCTACCTGATGCTGTCGCTCACCACCGCCATTCTCCGGGAACAGGTCTCGTCATGATGAAAACCGTCACCATCGGCGGGCTGTCCGTCTCCAACGATCTGCCACTCCTCGTCATCGCGGGGCCCTGTCAACTTGAAGGCCTGGATCACGCCCAGATGATCGCGGGGCGGATGGCGGAAATCTGCGCCGAGGCAGGCGCGCAATTCGTGTTCAAGGCGAGCTATGACAAGGCCAACCGGACCTCCCTTGGGGGCAAACGGGGACTTGGCATCGACGAAGGGCTCAAGGTGCTGCAATCGGTGAAACAGGCCATTGGTTGCCCCACGCTCACAGATATCCACAACGAAACGCAGTGCAGTATCGTGGCCGAAGTGGTGGACATCCTCCAAATCCCCGCGTTCCTGTGCCGCCAAACCGACCTGTTGCTGGCAGCGGGCGAAACCGGGGCAGTCATCAACGTGAAAAAGGGACAGTTCCTGGCCCCCTGGGACATGCCCAACGTGGTGTCCAAGATCGAAAGCACGGGTAACACCCGCATCCTTTTGACGGAACGGGGAACCTCGTTCGGCTACAACACACTGGTGGCCGACATGCGCAGCCTGCCGCAAATGGCGGCAACGGGTTATCCGGTGGTGATGGACGCAACCCACTCGGTGCAACAACCGGGGGGGCAAGGGGGCAGTTCGGGGGGGCAGCGTGAATTTGCACCCGTCATGGCGCGGGCGGCGGTCAGCCTTGGCATCGCGGCGGTGTTCATCGAAACCCACGAGGCGCCGGATACAGCCCCCTCCGACGGGCCCAACATGATCCCGCTCGACCAGATGCATGCGCTGATCACCAGCCTCATGGCGTTTGACACACTGGCCAAGGCCAACCCGATCCGGCTGTGACCCGGCACGGTGGGTTTGGCCCCGTCAAACCCACTGGTTACGCCAAACCCACTGGTCACGTCGCCCCATTCCGGCCTAGTGTCGGGGCATCCTGACAGGCGATTGATCCCCATGCGTTTTGCCCTCCTCTGCGTTTTTCTCCTCTGCCAAACCCTCCCGGCGATGGCACAGGACACCGGGCCAAACGGACCCATCACCACCGAAAATTCGGCAGGCACAGACGCGGCCATAGCGACCCGGATCCGGGACATCCTCGGGGAACTGGGCACCTATGACGATGTGACGGTCCAGGTGGCGGATGGCATCGTGACGCTGCGGGGGACGACGACGTCGATGGTGGACATCGCCAACCTCAACGCGCTCGTGAACCGGGTTCAAGGGGTGGTAGCGGTCAAGACTCAGGTGACAGAAACCACAGACATCGTGCGCAGGCTTGATCCGGCGCTCGATCGGTTCATGGCGCGGGTGGATCAACTCGTCACCATCCTGCCGCTGGCGGTGATCGCGCTCTGTGTGTTTCTGGCGGTGACGTTTCTGGGGCGGGCGCTCGCGCGGCTCAAACGGCCATGGGACCGGATCGCGCCCAATGCGTTCATCGCGGACCTGTTCCGGCAGATCGTGCAGATCGTGTTCGGCATAGGGGGGCTGGTGGTGGCGCTCGATATCCTCAACGCAACGGCGCTTCTCTCGACCATTCTGGGGGCGGCAGGGATCGTCGGTCTGGCGCTCGGTTTCGCGGTCCGGGACACCGTGGAAAACTACATCGCCTCGGTCATGCTGTCGATCCGGCAACCGTTCCGGCCCAACGATACAGTGGAAATCAACGGGGACCAGGGCAAGGTCATCCGCCTGACCAGCAGGGCCACGATCCTGTTGTCGTTTGATGGCAACCACATCCGCATCCCCAACGCGACCGTGTTCAAAAGCAGGATCGTGAACTTCTCGCAAAACGCGGAACGGCGGTTTATGTTCACCATCTGCGTGGACCCCGGCACCGACCTGTCCATCGCGCGCACGCTTGCCGCCGACACGGTGCAGGGGTTGCCGTTTGTCCTGTCCAACCCACCGGCGCAGGCGTGGCTGGCCAACCTCACCGATGCCGGGGTCGAGGTAACCGTGACCGGCTGGATCGACCAGAACGACACCTCGATCCTTCTGGCCCGGAGCGAGGCGTTGCGGCTCGTGAAACTGGCGTTTGAAACCGCCGGAATCGCGATCCCGGACACCACCTACCGGATCATGCTGGACGGCGGGGGGCACCTGCCCGCCATGGTGCCCCCCACGGTCCCCGTGCCCCCTCTCGTGCCCGCACCCATGCCCCCTGCCCCTGCCCCACCCGAAACCTCCGCCGTGGCCGAGGTGGACGCGACCACCGAAACAGCGCTCGAAAAAATTATCGACGCGGAACGCACCGCCGACGAAAACGAGGACCTGCTGCGCAAGGACGCCCTGCACGAATAGCAAAACTTTTTTGCAAACTGGGGCACGGTCAGGCTTGAACCGGCACAACCTTCCGCGTAAGACCGCCCCTGCTGCTGGGGCGTGGCCAAGTGGTAAGGCATCGGTTTTTGGTACCGTGTACCGTAGGTTCGAATCCTACCGCCCCAGCCAGTTTCCAACTGGCAAATGATGATGCGACATGTTGGCCGTCGCGGGCTGACCGCCACAGTTGGGCGTATGCCGCCACCGTGGCACAGCGACCCATGCAAGCCTCCTGATAAACCTCGACCGGGTCAGCGGCCGCGCAGCGTGTCCGCGAGCGTCGCCTGCAATCCCTGCAGGCCCATCTGCGCGCCGCGCAGATCAGGGAAACGGCCGGTCGGAAGGTCAAACGCCGGATGCTGGATTGGCGCGACCTCCAGTCCAGCGGCCCGCGCGATCCACACCATGGCCGCACCGTCATAGGGCACAGCCCATGACAGATCATCGTCGAAATCGGTAACGTGTCGGTCACTGAAGGACGCGATTTGTCGCTGCCGACTGTCAAGCACGGCAACGATGGCCTTGCGGCAAGCGTCTGCATCGCCCTGTGCCAACGCCACAAAGAAACCCCGCGCCACAGCGCGCACCTCGGCGCCGCCTTTGCCATGGGCGCGGGCCATCAGCAGTTCGGGGCGCCCCATGGCCCAGGCAAGACCGATCATCGGAATTGCAGGCACAAAGGGCTCATTCTCGATCAACAGGGCAAGGCGCTGCCCCAATTCACGGGCCTCGCCCAGCCGCCCGACGGCCGCCAGCAACAGGATCGTTCGACCCATCTCGATGGGGTCCGGCGTGGTCAGCGCACTCTCTCCCGCGAGGTCAAGCTGGCACAGCGCACGCTGGTAGCGCAGCCCGATCAGGTCCAGATAGCGTCCCGCGTCAAAGCTGTCAGCGTGCGCGCTGTCGCGAACAAAGCGCCGCTCTATCAACGCCTGCCGCGCCAACAGGGCTGTCAACAGCCGCCCTGCGTCGCTGCGCCCGGCCCGAAACTCCGCCAACGTGGCGGCATGACGATCGTCCCAAGGGTTAAGCAGCGAACGACGTGACAGTTCATCATCGCACCGCACCGCCGCGCGCGCCAGCAGACCGGGCCAATCCAGCAGTTTCGCGGGAAATTCATGCGGTTGCAACGACGTGCCAGGTTGCACGGCAAACGGTTCGGTCGCACTGCGGGTTAACCCCGTTGGCCCGTCTGCATAGATCCAGACCTCGAAACGGGCCTGTGCGATCTTACCGTTGTCGATCTTCTCCAGCAGGTCCATCGCTGTCTCGATGGTCTCCGGCGGCCAAAGCCCCCCGCGCTGCAAAACGATGGCCTCAAGACAATGGCGCGTATAGGCCGCCCCGCCCATACCCGCCTTTCGCGGTGCCTGATCCTCGGCGGCGTGGAGGGTATCGACGACGACCATCTCGAACGCGCCATCCGCCAGCGGTTTCAGCCCCAGCGTGCCGATCCCGTCGCCGCCTTTGCCCGCAAGTTTCAGCATCCCGGTCTCAGACCCGCGTGACGCGCAGGGTTGCGGGGTCAAGCCGGACAGCCACCGGATGGTCCGGCGCGATCGGCGGGCTGCCGATGTCGGCGCACATCTTCAGATAGGCGGGCCAGAACACGTCATCCTGCGCAAAGGGCAGCACGGCGTTGGGCAACGGATCGGGCAGGTAACTTTCGACCTCGACCGGACCCAGTCCGCGCGCGATCCGGCGCATGTTCACCGCGCGGATGTCGTAATCGTCCAGCAACAGAAATTCATCAACCAGATAGACGCGCTTGCCCTCCGGGTTGTCCTTGATAAATGTGGTGCCAAGGTTCAGATCGCGCACCGCCTGTAGCGCATTGCGCACCCGGTCCGGGTCCGGATCATCCCAAACCTGCGCGAGCATCCAATAGGGGCCAAGGCTGTCGGCGTCCGGGTCATACCCCGCGCCGCGCCACAGACCGGGGTCCACATTGGTCATCGTGGTGAACCAGGCGGCCTTGTTGACCATATAAGGATTGGCGTGATCGTTCACCCAAGCGCCGGGGCTGGGGTTGCCGAAAAGCGTGAGGTTCAGCGTGTCACTGTTGCGGGCCCGGTAATCGGTCCAGATGTCCGCGGCAAAATCCTCCGCCCACGCGGTCCAGCCGGCAGCGTGCCAACGTGGAACCGCCATACCCATGACAGTTGCAAAGCCATACTTGTTGCCGATCTTGACAGCGCTGCCGCGCGCTTTGCGCACAAGGTCAGCATTCAGCAACTGCAACGACAACATGTAAGCAAGCGTCAGCCCCCGTTCGGCGGGATCAGAGGCGACGATCAAGGAAAACCGCTTGTCATGGGCAATGGTGTCAAACGCAGAGCCGGCCCCGATGGCGTTTGGGGCATTGCCTGACATGAACCGTTCGATCTTGCCGATGGCGTGGGAAACATCGTCTCTCGCCAGAGACAAATTGACAGAGTCGCGCTGCCTCTTGATCTCTGCATCCACGCGGTTCTGGTCTAGCATCTCGTCCTCCTATCCATCGTCTATTCAGGTGGTTCGATATAGGGCGTCCACTGTCGGTTCTGCCCAGTGCGGCTCTCGACGTTCCCTTGGGCGTCCAGACGGAATTCGCGTCCTGTCGTGCCGGGTGTCCATGGCGCAGTGCTTGGACCACCGTTTACCGATGCCGGATTATTAGGATCAACACCTTTGTAGCGCCAAATCTCGAAATTTCCGCCAAGCAGTTCATCACGGTTCTGGATTCCATTATCTTCAAGAAAATCATTGAATGCCCGAGTGTTCCACGAACTCCCTTCGCCCGCTGTATCAGTCCGGCCAAACACATTGCGCAGATAATCCGGCCCGCCCATTTGTTGCAATGGATTGAGCGCGGAGCTGTTGGCCTTCACCTCGATCACCCGGATTTGCGGCGGGTCGCCGGGTCTGACCGCGATGATGTCCGGGCCGTGCCCTGACCCGTTCTTCAGCTCAAAAACCTCGTATCCCTCGGCCTCCAGCCGCGCCCGTGCATCCGCCTCGGCCATGTCGCCGATCCGCCGGGTGGCCGGGACAACGGTAGTTTCTCCATTGGGCGGCGGGGTTTCTTGCTCGGCTGGCTCGTGGGCGCGTTCCGGTGCGGCGTCATCGGCAGACTCAACCGGTGTGCGGCGGCCCTCAACGATGATGTCGTCCGCTGCTTGGACAGGGGGCACCACATCCTCAATGCGTCCCGCCGTCGCCGCTGCGTCTGCGGCCTCACCCGTCCCGCCCAGCCAAACGGGGACGGTCACCCGGTTAGCCCTCAGAATGGCGGCAAGTTCGGCGGCGGTCGTCGCCCGGGACAAATTACCCAGCGAACTCATGATCGGGCGGATTGCGCGCAGCACCTTGGTCGGGCTGAAAAACAGGATGACAAGACAGGCCGCATACCCTGCACTGCCCCAGGGATCGGTCTGGACCTGATTCTGGATCAACTCGGCCACCCGGTCGGCAAGTTCCTTACCCGCCGCCGCAAGTGCCGCCCATTCCTGTTCCGTGAACAGCAGCGAAATCGCATCGGCCAGCGCCTTGAGCGCGTTCTCGGCCTGATTGAGCGTAAAGACTTCGTAGTCGCTCCAGTAGACATCATAGGCCGCCAAAAGGTTCAGCCCCGCTTTGCCTATATTGCGAAGCACGCCCTTTATCGCCTCCAGCTTGGCATAGAGCCGGAACAGCGCCATCTGCTGGTCATAGGGCAACGACGTGAACTGCACGGTGCCCGCGTCCAACTGCATATAAAGTTGCGCGACCTGCGCCGCATCCCCAACAGCCGAGCGAGCAAAAAACCAGTTGTCATGGCCGTCCGCGGCAATGTCGAGATCGGCATTCAGCTGGATCAACAGGGCCGTCAGGTCGTAAATGCCACGAAGCTCGTCATACAGACACTGGCCGACCCCGGCCAACAGGCTGCCTCCAGACGGGCGCCATTCATTGTCCTGCGTCGCAGGCTGGCCCACAGCGTCCTGTGCCAGACTTTCTATTTCAGCGGGCGAAAGTTGCCAGCTCGCCGGAGCCGAAGGCGGATCGGTTTCGGTCATGCCTGACGGGTCCCACCACCAACCTTGCGGCCGGTCCCTGCACCGCGCCTGCGCCCCTTCGTGATCTCGTTGAATACAGCCGCGACCGTCCCCGACAGGTTGAGGCTGCCCGTATGGGTGCCCTCAAACGAGTGGCGGTTGGCGACCAACTTTTTGGGGCCCATCGGGGCTGTCTCGGGGCGGTAGTCCATGCGCATACCGGTAAAGGGCGCGCTGCCGGCAAAATCTGGCACGGACGATGTCTGCGCCCCTAACGCCGCCAGAATTGACGCGCCCACCGAATGGGTATCAGGGTCAAAGTCCATTTCGGGCAATCCTGCCGCCGCCATGGCCGTTTGGACCAATGCGCCGAAATCGCCCCCATTTCCGCTGCTTGTGGCGAACCGCCCACTGATTGCCGCAGCAAGGGAAAGCGTATCCTGCGCTTGACCTGTCGTCTGGCTCTCGGCTTCGGCGATGGGGTCGGCAGCGTCCGCGTGCAACTTGCCCGGATGCTCGGACCGGTCTTCCTCGCCAAATGCGATGCCGCTCATGGCCTTTACCAGCGAGAAATCCTCGGGATAGAGGTGTTCCTCGATCTTTGCCGGGCGCGGCGAGATGTCCAGCGTCGCATAGGCCTCAAGAAGGGCCGCGTTGTTCATCTGCACAAGCATGAAATAAGGTGTAGCAATGCCGTCGGCCGACACCGTTTGCGTGGCCTGCGGCGCGCTGGTGTCAGTTGATCTGAACATCTTTCCCATTCACCCGAACCGTGGTGTCGGCAACGATGTCAATCGCGGTGCCCTTGATCTCTATGCGGCCGTCATTGTGGATGACGATCGCGCCCGACCCACAGGCAACCTGCCACGTTTCACCCGCGACCATGGTCGATGTCTTGGCGGCCTCGTGCATGGCCGATCCGGCGACAAAGGTATGCTTGTTGTGACCGATAAACTGCTGAGAGTTGCGCCCGACCGTCAGCGTCTTTGACAGGCCCACCGCCTCTTGCTTGGCCAGCGCGACGACCTCGGACTTATTCATTCCGATCATCTCGTTGTAGTTGCCTTTGCCCAGATTGATAAAGCCCGGCACGCCTAGCTTCTTGGCCTTTTCGCCCAAGAAACCCGTGAATTTCTGGTGGACGTTCGAGACAAAATCGAACGCCTTGTTGGCACCAACCACAAAGGAATAATTCCCGCCCACCCGCATCGACAGGTTGTTCCCGATCTCAGAGGTCTTGTTCGCGCCCACACTCTCAAACTCGTTGATATCCACGCGCTTTTCGCGATTGTTGAGGATCTGGATATTCATGTCTTTCTGGGCGTGAACGAAAATCTCCTCCTCGCCGTTTTGATCCTCGAACCGCAGTTCGTTGAACCCTGTTCCTTGGTGGGTGTCGGTGCGGAAGGTGCTGCGCGTTTTGTGTTCGGGCAATTCATACGGCACGTCGTTCTTGCCGTTGTAGACGCAGCCCGTGACCAGTGGTTTGTCCGGGTCGCCGTCGAGGAATTCGACCACCACTTCCATCCCGATCCGCGGGATCACCATCCCGCCCCAGCCTTTGCCCGCCCAGCTCTGCGAAACCCGGCAACGCATCGTATACGCCCGCTCCAGGTCCCAGTGCAGATGCACCAGAATGCGGCCATATTCGTCGCAATCAATCTCGCCCTCGCCCACGACGGTGCCGGTTTGCGGGCCATGCACCCGTGCCAGCGGGGTCTTGCGTTCGGGCACCATCG
>JBGSIZ010000196.1:0-18928 GCA_041742255.1 Marivivens sp.
CTCGGCCTGGCCTACAACCGGATCAAGAAAAACGCGAACACGTCGGTGTTGCTGCTCCTTCGGGAACTGGAAACCGGCACGTCCGAGGCCCGCGCCGAGGCAAAATGGAACGTGCCCACCCTTTTGGACATGGCCCCCGCCGATCAACACCAGATCGCCGGATTGTCGTTCTTTGTGGTGATCCGAAACCCCTACAGCCGCGTCCTGTCTGCCTTTCTTGACAAATTCCGGCATGCAAAATATCAACGCAAACACGGTCGCTTTGCGCTGACACCCGCAGGATTTGCGCAGTTCGTGGCGTGGCTGGACACAGGCGGGCTGGCGCGGGACGCGCATTGGGACCTGCAGGAAAAACTGATCGCGGTGCCCTTTGACCAGTTTGACCGGGTCATCCGTTTTGAAACCTTCCGCGAGGACATGATCGCGTTTCTGGACGCCGAAGGGATCACAGCCCCCGACGGCAGCCTGCAAACCTTGTTTCCCGCCGACGAAGGCAAACAGACCGACGCCGACAAGAAACTGCAAACCTACTATACCCCGGACACGGCCGCCCGGGTGGCCCGGCTTTATGCCCGCGATTTCGCGATGTTGGGCTACAGCACCACATTCCCGGCGCAACTTGGTTTAGACGGCCCATGATCGTCTGGCCCGCCGAACCCAAATCCGACAAGGACGCCGTGTTCCGCGTCCTCGCCACGTTGGATGGGGGGGGCAAACGGCTGTGGATCGTGCCAATGCGGTTCGGCGACTACCCCGAAACGGCGGCACGGGTCGCAGTGGCTCTGCGTCGGGCCAAACGACAGCCAAAATCGGTTGTCCTACGGTGGCTCAAACGGCAGATGCTGCGCGGGCAATACAACTGGGCGCGGGGCTATTTCACGCGGCACCCCGACCATCTGGCGGCGGCGTGGAACGGACTGACAGGGACACGCATGGCGTTTCTGATGGGTGCGCGGGATGCAGGTGCGGCCACGCTGCACGCCGAACGCGCGCCGTTTCCGGGGCGGATCACGCTGGATCCAACCGGGGTCAACGCCGAAGGGTCGGTGCCACAGGACCCCGCATTCTTTCTGGGTCAACCGCTTGACCCAGATTGGCGACAGGCCGGAAACGCCCTGACCGCGCGGCCGTCGCGGCGGGCGGATGTGGGGCAATCCGTGGCCCCGTTGCCTGATACGCCGTTCCTCTTTTGCCCGCTTCAGGTGCCAAATGACAGTCAGGTCACATTGTTTGCGGGCTGGTCCGGGGGGATGGCGGGGTATCTCGAGGCATTGACACAGGCGGCGGCGTCCCTGCCCCCCGGCTGGCATCTGCGGGTCAAGGAACACCCCTCCGCGCGGGCCTCACTGGCGCAGGCCCTCGCCCCCCTTCTGGCCACGGGGCGGGCCGTGCTGGACAACGACGCCGACAGTTTCGCGCAATTGGCAGCCTCAAAGGGGGTCGTGACGCTCAATTCCTCGATGGGACTACAGGCGTTTTTCTTTGATAAACCAGTGATTTGCGTGGGACTGGCGTTTTTCAACCTGCCCGGCCTGACCACTCCAGCCGGATCGCAAACCGCATTGGCCGCCGCATTTTCGGACGCGCCCGCGTTGGCGTTCGACGCCGACTTGCGGGGCAAATTCATAGGTTGGCTTTTGCGGGACTATTACCCGGCATTTGAAGGGAAAGGGGCTCGCCATGACACAGCCCACCTTACCGCATTCCTGCACAAGGCCCGGCGGATGCTGGATCGGTAGTTTTGCCAGACAGGTCAACGCGGCAAATCTGGTTCAGAGGGCAAGAATCATCCGCCCCGCCGTTGCGCGTCCGTTTTGCGTGCCCTGTTCGTCAACCGCCTGTTTTCTGCGCTGCAGCAATCCGCAATGGCGGTAAATTGCGCACCTGCACAATTGTGCGCCGATGCCCGACCCATCCGGCGCGATTGCGTTGAATTGCGGACGGTCTGTGATCCCCTTTCATTATCTCGCGACCAAACATCTTGCCGAGATCCACAGGCACCGCCCGATGCGGTGACCTGTGGCCTTGAAACAAGACCATGCGCCCCAGCAGACAGCGATGCCCCTGCACATCGCAGGCGACTGCTGGGCGCCAACAGGGGAAGACATCATGAAACTGACCAGACGCGCACTTTTGGCAACCGGCGTTGCCTCGTTTGCGATGCCGCGTATCGCATTCGCGCAAAGTGAGACCATCAAGATCGGCGTGCTGCATTCGTTGTCCGGCACGATGGCCATTTCGGAAACCACGCTCAAGGACACCATGTTGATGCTGATCGAGGCGCAGAACGCCAAAGGCGGCCTGCTGGGCAAACAGTTGGAGGCGGTGGTGGTCGATCCGGCGTCCGACTGGCCCTTGTTCGCCGAAAAAGCGCGCGAATTGCTGACTGTGTCGAATGTCGATGTGATGTTCGGCTGCTGGACGTCCGTTTCGCGCAAATCCGTGCTGCCGGTGATCGAGGAATTGAACGGCCTGCTGTTCTACCCCGTGCAGTATGAAGGCGAGGAGTCGTCCAAGAACGTGTTCTACACCGGTGCCGCGCCGAACCAGCAGGCGATCCCGGCGGTGGATTACTACCTCGAGGAACTGGGGGTCACCAAATTTGCGCTGCTGGGCACGGACTACGTGTATCCGCGCACAACGAACAACATTCTGGAAGCGTATCTGATTTCCAAAGGCATCCCGAAGGAGGACATCTTCGTCAATTACACGCCCTTCGGTCATTCCGACTGGTCCAAGATCGTGGGCGACGTTGTTGCGTTGGGCGCGGATGGCAAAAAGGTCGGGGTCATTTCCACGATCAACGGCGATGCGAACATCGGTTTCTACAAGGAACTGGCCGCAGCAGGCGTGACCGCGGACACGCTGCCGGTCGTGGCGTTTTCGGTGGGTGAAGAAGAACTGTCCGGTCTGGACACCACCAACCTTGCCGGGCATCTGGCCGCCTGGAACTACTTCATGTCGGCCGACACCCCGGAAAATGCGGCGTTCATCGCGGCGTGGAAAGCGTTTATCAAGGACGACGCCCGCGTGACCAACGACCCGATGGAGGCGCATTACATCGGTTTCAACATGTGGGTGAACGCGGTCACCGCCGCAGGCACCACCGATGTCGATGCCGTGTCGGCGGCCATGATCGGGCAGGAATTCCCGAACCTGACGGGCGGTATGGCCAAGATGCTCCCGAACCACCACCTGACCAAACCCGTGCTGATTGGCGAAATTCGCGCCGATGGTCAGTTTGACATCATCAGCCAGACCGACCCGGTCGCGGGGGACGCATGGACGGACTTCCTGCCGGAATCGGCGGTGTTGGAGGCCGATTGGGCCGATCTGAAATGCGGTATGTATAACAAGGACACGGCGACCTGCGTTCAGCTGACGTCGAACTACTGATCCTTGAACGGTGCGGGTGGGCCTCCCCCTGCCCGCACCCCCTTTTATCCGGAAATCCTCATGCGCCTTATCGCCTGCCTTGCTGCGGCCCTTGTCTGGCTTTTGCCGATGCTGTCCTTTGCCCAGACCACACCGGGCGCTACAGCAGCCGACATCATCGTCCAGAACCGTGCCCAGATCGAAAAACCGTCGCGCCAGACCATCGGCCCGGTAATCGCGGCGATTGCGTCCAGCGGCGATGCGATGGCGGATGATATCCTGCAGGCTTGGACTGAAAAACGGTTGGTTGTCCGCAAAGCCGATGGCGCGCTGTTCGTGGCCACCGCCGATGGCGACGGGTTCATCCTGACCGCGCTGGATGGCACCCCGGCTGGCCCCGCGGCCCAGCCTGACCTGACCGAGCTAAAGCCAAACGCGGGGGTGCGCGGCATGATCGCGGCGGCCTTGGTGCAATTCACATTGACGGACCCAAACCCTTTGCGGCGGGCCGAGGCCCTGCAATCCATCGCCCGTGACCCCACGGCGGAAACGCTGGCCCCGCTCCGCGCGTCGATCGAGGCCGAACCAGATCCCGCCTTGAAGACGCAAAAGGTGCGGCTGGAGCGGTTTCTCACCCTGCGATTTGATCCGGACCCCGCCGCCCGGGTCGCAGCCATCGAACGCCTTGACGCGGACATCTCGCTTGACACCCGCGCGGCACTGAACCCGTTGGTCGCAACAACCCGCGTCGCCGCCACGGACAACCCCGCTGGCAACATCGCCCGCCCGCTGGTCCTTGGCCGCGACATAACCGAGGCCGAGGCTTATGACCTGTTGGTCGCGGCAAACCTTGCCCCCGCGCGCCTGACGCTTCCGGACCAACGCGCGGCACTTGTGGCCAATATCGTGGACGGCCGCGTCGCGGGCATCCCCGTGGCGTACCTTAACAGCCAAGGCGCCCGTGACCGCGCCTACACGGCGTTGGAACAGGCGGGCATCGTCGCCACCGCCGCAACCAATGACGAAGCGGCAGCGGCACTCGCGGCTCACCGGTTTTATGAGGTTTACGTTGAACAAGACCCAACCGTGACCACCGCCGCCCGCAACGCCTTGACCACCATCGACCGCAAGGTAGCAGTCATGCAGGCTGCTGATCTCGGCCTCGATGCGCTCTCGCTGGCGGCCATTTACTTTCTCGCGGCTATCGGGCTGGCCATCACGTTTGGCGTCATGGGGGTCATCAATATGGCGCATGGCGAATTCATCACCATCGGCGCCTATACCGGGTTTGTCGTGCAACTGTTCGTGCCCAATTACACGCTGTCGATCTTGATCGCCTTGCCCGTGGCCTTTGCCGTCACGTTTGCCGGCGGTGTCGCGATGGAACGGCTGGTGATACGCCACTTGTATAAACGACCGCTGGAAACGCTTCTTGCTACTTTTGGCATCTCCATCGCGCTGCAACAAATCCTCAAGAATGTCTTTGGCACGCAGGCCCGTCCATTGACGGCACCGGGTTGGCTGGATGGGGCGCTGTCGTTCAATGACGTGGTGTCGATCAGCTATATCCGGATTGCGATCTTCGTGCTGGCGCTGCTGTTCCTCCTGTTCTTTCTGTTCCTGATGAAGCGCACGCGATTGGGGCTAGAGGTGCGGGCGGTCACGCAAAACCCGGCCATGGCCGCGTCCATGGGCATCAACCCCAACCGCATCAACATGCTGACCTTCGGGCTCGGATCCGGCATCGCGGGCATCGCCGGGGTCGCCATCGGGCTTTATGCCAAGGTCACATCGGAAATGGGGGCGGATTATATCGTGCAATCGTTCATGACCGTGGTGGTAGGCGGGGTTGGCAATGTCTGGGGCACATTGGCCGGGGCCACGATGATCGGCAGCTTGCAAAAGGTGATCGAATTCCTCAACCCGGCCAACACGCTCGCCGCCCAAACCTATATGATCTTGTTCATCATTCTGTTCATTCAGGTTCGACCCCGCGGCATCATCGCCTTGCGTGGCCGGGCGGCCGGAGATTGAAACCATGACCCGCACCCCGTCGCGCAGTTTCTTTGTCAGAAATCCTTCGGCGCTGATCTTTATCGCGGTGCTGGCGGTGTTTACGCTCGCCGTAACGGTTGCGTCAGACGCCTACGGGTTTGGCGGGCTGTCCACATCCTATGTCAAGACCTTGGGCAAAACGCTGTGCCTGTGCCTCGTCGCCTTGGCGATGGACCTGATCTGGGGCTATGCGGGTATCCTGTCGCTGGGCCACATGGCATTTTTCGCACTCGGGGGCTACATGATCGGCATGTGGCTGATGTATGCCCGAACTGAGGAAATCGTGGTTCAGGCGCTGGCCCAAGGCGGATTGCCCGCCACCGCCGATGAAATCCGTCAAGGCATCGCAAGCCAGATTTTCGGCGTTGTCGGGTCGTCTGACCTGCCTGCAATCTGGGCCTTTGCCCACAGCCTGCCGTTACAACTGATGCTTGCGCTCGCGGTGCCCGGCGTTCTGGCGGCGGTGTTTGGCTGGCTGGCCTTTCGGAGCCGTGTCGCCGGGGTTTACCTTTCGATCCTGACACAGGCCATGACTTTGGCGCTGGCGCTTTATCTCTATCAAAACGACAGCGGACTTCGTGGTAACAACGGCCTTTCGGGTCTGCAAAACCTGCCCGGCCTCACCGACGTATCCCAAGACATTGTGTCGATCTGGTTTTTCTGGGCGTCGGCGGTGGCGTTGGGGTTGGTATATCTGGGGCTGGCATGGCTGGTCTCTGGAAAGTTCGGCAGCGTGATCCGTGCGATCCGCGATGACGAGGCGCGGGTGCGGTTTCTGGGCTACCCGGTGGAGGTCTATAAACTGTTCCTGTTCACCCTGACTGCTCTGATCGCCGCCCTTGCAGGTGTCCTGTATTATCCGCAGGCGGGCATCATCAACCCGGCAGAACTGGCCCCGATTGCAAGCATCTATCTTGCGGTCTGGGTGGCGATTGGCGGGCGGGGGCGGCTATATGGTGCGGTGATCGGGGCGGCCTTTGTGTCGCTGGTGTCTAGCGCGTTCACCTCAGGCCGGTTGCCCAATATCCCGCTTGGCCCGGTGTCGCTGAACTGGGTGGACTGGTGGCTGGTGTTGTTGGGGGCGGGTTTCGTTGCGGTCACCTTGTTTGCGCCCAAGGGTATCGGCGGGGTCTTTGACCGCCTGCAACGGATCACACCTCCAGATCGCAAAGGCGCGGCCCTTGGCCCCGACGATGGCAGCCTGCAGGAAAAAGAGGCGCAACAATGACCGCGCTTCTGGAGGTGTCCGGCATCTCGGTCAGTTTTGACGGCTTCCGGGCCATCAACAACTTGTCGTTCTCCATCGGCCCGGCCGAATTGCGGGCCATCATCGGCCCCAATGGCGCAGGCAAGACCACGTTCATGGACATCGTCACGGGCAAAACCAACCCGGACCAAGGGACGATCACTTTTGGCGACCGTGCAGTGTCGCTTCTTGGCATGGACGAAGCCCGGATTGCCCGCGAAGGGATCGGACGCAAATTCCAGCGGCCAACTGTGTTCGAAGATCAAAGCGTGCAAGACAATCTGATCCTCGCGCTCAGGGCCGCCCGCAGCCCGTGGCGCGTTCTGTTCTGGACACCCAATGCCGCCGATCTGGTTCGCGTGGCGGAACTGGCGCAAGAGGTCGGTCTTTCGGACCACTTGCCGCGCAAGTCGGGCGAACTCAGCCACGGGCAGAAACAATGGTTGGAAATCGGTATGCTGCTGGCGCAGGAACCCCGTCTGTTGCTTGTGGACGAACCCGCCGCAGGCATGACCCCGGCGGAACGGGAACAAACCACCAACCTTCTGGTATCGCTGGCCAAAACCCGCGCGGTTGTGGTGGTGGAACATGATATGGATTTTGTGCGCCGCCTGAATTGCCGGGTGACTGTGCTGCACGAAGGGGCGGTTCTGGCTGAAGGGTCATTGGATCATGTGACGGCTGACCAACAAGTCATCAGCGTTTATCTGGGGCGAGGCTAATGCTTCAAACATCGGGCCTGACCTTGCACTACGGCGGCAGCCAGATTTTGCACGGAATTGATTTTGCGGCCAAAGCAGGCGAAATCACTTGCATCATGGGGCCAAACGGGGTTGGCAAAACCTCTTTTCTCAAGGCGCTGGCGGGCACCCATCCACGGTCTGGCGGTACTGTCACGCTGAACGGCGCGACCCTACCCGTCTGTCGCCCACAGGATATGGCGCGGCGTGGCCTGTCGATCGTGCCGCAGGGGCGGATGATCTTTCCACTGCTGACCGTGCGCGAAAATCTTGAAACCGCCTTTGCCGTGTTACCCAAATCCGACCATGTCATACCGGACGAAATCTATACGCTGTTCCCAATCCTAAAGGACTTTTTGCATCGGCGCGGCGGCGACCTGTCGGGCGGGCAACAACAACAACTGGCCATCGCCCGCGCGCTGATCATGCGGCCCAAGGTGATGTTGTTGGATGAACCAACCGAAGGCATCCAACCCAGCGTCATCCAGCAAATAGGTCATGTGCTGACCTATCTGAAATCCAAAGGGGACATGGCGATTATCCTTGTCGAACAGTATTTCGAATTCGCCTACGGCCTTGCAGACCAGGTCTATGTGCTGCGGCGCGGTGCGGTATCGCTCAGCGGAGAGGCTGCCAGCTTTGACAAGACACAGTTGCGGATGGCGGTATCCGTCTAGAACCGAACCACATCAAGCAGAACCAGCCGCAAACGGACCACCCGGACCGCTCGTGGTTCAATACTGATGATTTGGTGCCCAGAGAGACTCATATTAACGCATTAATTACTGATACTATTTATAAAACTGAGTGTGGCCTTTCTGCCGTACCCCGGACCATACCCCCAGCGAAAAAGTTGCCAATAAACCGAGTCTCAACACACCAGATCCACCGCTCAACTAATCGATCGATTGTCCCATACAAGCTCTTATCTGGGCCGCAGAATGCGGATCTTCTCCTTTGCAGAGAAGGTCTGGCGGGTCTTGCGGCGGATGTTCTTGACCAGCCTGTCAGCCGCGTCCTTTAAAGACTCAGGTTTTTCATCATCTCGATCTCCTAATCGATAAGATGAACCAGAAATCCTCCGTTGTTCAAATACTCAAATCAATCCCAAGGGTGCTGACGTCAGACAATGCCCGCCATCAGCGCCCATGGAACAGTTAGGCTGCGTTCCCCAAACGGCCCCCTCCTCTTTGTGGGGAGGGGGCGACCGGCCGTCAGATCACATGCAGGCGTCGAAGAGCGCGCGGGTGTTGTCGCGGGTCATGGGGATGGGGTTGCCGCCGCAGGACGGGTCTTCCAGCGCCATATCGGTCAGCCTGTCCAGATCAGCCGCCTCTACGCCCATCGCGGTCAGGTTATCCGGGATACCAAGGGCCGCGCGCAAGATCATGATCTGCGCGCGAAACCCCTCAAACCCGCCGTCAAAGCCAAGATAGGCCGCCGCCGCGTCGATGCGATCCTCAATGACAGATCGGTTGAAATCCAGCACCATAGGCATCACTACAGCATTCGTGGTGCCGTGGTGGGTGTTATAGACGGCGCCAATCGGATGGCTCAGACTGTGGATCGCACCGAGCCCTTTCTGGAACGCGACCGCCCCCATCGCGGCCGCACTCATCATATGGCCGCGCGCCATCAGGTTGGTGGGATCGGCATAGACGACTGGCAGGTTCTCAAACACCAATCGCAGACCTTCCAGCGCGATCCCTTGGCTCATCGGGTGGTAGAACGGGCTGCAATAGGCCTCAAGACAATGGGCCAGCGCGTCCATGCCGGTGCCGGCGGTGATGAACTTCGGCATCCCCACGGTCAGCGCCGGGTCACATAACGTGACGGAGGGCATCAGCAGGGGGTGAAAGACAATCTTTTTCTTGTGCGTGACCGAGTTGGTCAGCACCCCCGCCCGGCCCACCTCGGATCCGGTTCCCGCCGTGGTCGGCACGGCCAGGATTGGCGCAATGACGCTCGCATCGGCACGGGTGTACCAATCGTCGATATCTTCCAGATCCCACACGCTCAATTCCGCGCGTTGGTGCGCCATCAGCGCGATCATCTTGCCCAGATCAAGCGCCGACCCCCCGCCAAAGCAGATCACCCCATCATGGCCCCCCGCAAGATAGGCGGCTATCCCTGCGGACATGTTCCCTTCATTCGGGTTCGGGTCCACGTCGGAAAACACCGCCCGCCCCAGACCTGAGGCGTCCAGAACATCCAAAGCGCCTGCCGTGATCTGCAGCGACGAAAGCGCCTTGTCGGTCACCAGCAGCGGCCTTTTCAGGCCAATGGACTTTGCATGGTCGGCCAGTTCCGAGATACGGCCAACGCCGAACTTGATGGCGGTAGGGTAAGACCAGTTGCGGTTGGGCACGCCGTGCGTCATGGAGTCATACTTTCTTGAGGTGATAGGATTTCGGGCGGGTGACCGAATGGAAACCCAGATAGGAGAGCGAACTGCCGCGCCCGGTGTTCTTGCATCCGGTCCAGCACAGCGCCGGGTCCAGATAATCGGCGCGGTTCATGAACACGGTCCCAGTCTCAATCTGCGCGCCGATTTCGGCAGCAGTATCATAGTCTTGGGTCCAGACGCTGGCGGTCAGGCCATAGGGGCTGTCGTTCATCAGCGCAATTGCCTCGGCGTCGCCCGAAACCGGCATGATGCCAACCACAGGACCGAACGATTCCTCTGTCATCACCCGCATGTTGTGATCTACGTTCACAAGGATCTGCGGCGCAAGATACGCGCCACCATCATCAGCGGGGAAATGCGCAGCGTCAATCAGCGGCTTGGCCCCGGCGGCAACCGCCTCGGCCACCTGATCGCGCACAACGTTCGCAAACCGGACATTGGCCATCGGCCCCAGCGTGCTGGCCGCCTCAAATGGGTTTCCCAGCTTGAGCCCAAGCGTCCATTCTACCGCTTTTTCGACGAAAGCGTCGTAGAGCTTTGCATGCACATAAATCCGCTCGATCCCGCAGCAGCATTGGCCGGCGTTGAACATCGCGCCGTCCATCAGCGTATCGACCGCCGCATCCAGGTTGGCATCGGCGCGGACGTAACCGGGGTCCTTGCCGCCCAACTCCAGCCCCAACGGCGTAAAGGTGCCGGCAGCCGCGCGTTCCATCGCTTGACCCCCCGCGACCGAACCGGTGAAGTTGACGAAATCAAAGGCGCGGGCCTTGATCAGGCTTTCCGTGGTGGCGTGGTCCAGCACAACGTTCTGGAACACATCCTCGGGCACGCCTGCGGCATGGAACGCCTGCGCCAGTCGTTCGCCCACCAGCAGGGTCTGGCTTGCGTGTTTCAGGACCACTGTGTTTCCTGCGATCAATGCCGGAACCAGCGTGTTGATCGTCGTTAGGTATGGGTAATTCCACGGCGCAACGATGAACACCACGCCAAGCGCTTCGCGCGCGATAAAGCGGCGGAAAGCGTCCGAATCCTCGACCATCGTCGGCGCCAGCACCTGCGCCGCGATGTCGGCCATGTAATCGGTGCGGGCATTCACCCCCCCGAATTCGCCGCCAAAGCGGGTTGGCCGGCCCATCTGCCATCCCAGTTCCTCGACGACCACATCCTTCATCTCGTTCAGTTTGGCGACACCCGCCTTGACCAGCGCGATGCGGTCGGCAAGGGGCCGGGCGCGCCAGTCCTTTTGCGCCGCACGGGCGCGGGCAACAGCCGCCTGCGCCGCGTCAAGTGTCAGCGGCGTGCGCTCGGCATAGACCCGGCCGTCAACCGGGGAAATCAGGGTAATCGGTTTCATGTTCCGTCCTTGTAGGGCCGGGGTAACCCCGCCATTCTTTTGCAACAGGGGCGGGGGAAACCCCGCCCTACGCTATGCCCGCTCCAGCAGGCGTTGAAGTTCGAAATCGGTGACGACCCGGTCCGTCTCTGAAATCTCCCATTGCGCCGCGTGGTAGTAGTGGTCCACCACATCGCCCCCAAACGCCGCGCGCAGCATGGCGGAGCCGTGCAACAGCGCCGCCGCATCGCGCAGATTATGTGGGATCTCTCGAATGTTCTCGGCCGAATACATGTTGCCCTGCATTTCCGGCTCCAGGTCCAGCTTGCCCTCGATCCCGGCCAGACCCGCCGCCAGCAGTGCGGCACAGGCGAGGTAGGGATTCACGTCGCTGCCGGGTATGCGACATTCCACCCGCACGGCCTTGGTATGCTCGCCACAAACCCGAAAACCGGCAGTGCGGTTGTCCGCGCTCCATACCGCTTTGGTGGGGGCGAACATGCCGATGGTAAAGCGCTTGTAGCTGTTGACATAAGGGGCAAGAAACGCGGTGATTTCCTGCGCATGGGCCAGTTGTCCGGCAAGGAAATGCTTCATCACACCGCTCATGCCATGCACATCGTCGTGGTCCTGAAAACAGGGCTGGCCGTCCTTTGTCCACAGGCTTTGGTGGATGTGGGACGATGACCCAGCCTTGCGGTGGTCATATTTGGCCATGAACGTCACCGACTTGCCCTTGGCGTGGGCGATGTCCTTAACCGCCTGCTTGACCACCATGTGGTTGTCGGCGGTGTCCAGCGCGTCGGAATAGCGATAGTTTACTTCATGCTGGCCAGCGTCCGCCTCACCTTTGGTGTTTTCCACTGGAATTCCAGCGGCATACAGTCCGTTCCGGACATCGCGCATCAGGCCTTCTTCCTTGGTGGTCTGGAAGATATGATAATCCTCATTATAGGCCGAAATCGGTTTTAGCCGCGCAAGGCCCCCATCACGCAAGTCTTCGTAGGCGTTCTCGAAGATGTAGAACTCCAACTCGGTGGCCATCATCGGTTCGAACCCAAGCGCACGGGCCCGGGCGACCTGACGCTTCAGGATAGCGCGTGGGCTGATCGCCACATCAACCTTGCCCGCATGATCCATCATGTCACACAGCACCAGCGCCGTGCCGGGCAGCCAAGGCACAAGGCGCAGGGTGTCAAGGTCGGGCTTCATCATGTAATCGCCATAGCCCTGCTCCCACCCAGCGGATTTATACCCGGGCACGGTGGTCATTTCCATGTCCACCGCCAGCAGATAGTTGCAGCAATGGGTTTCCTTGTAGCCGCCGTTCAGAAAAAATGCCGCATGAAAGCGTTTGCCCATAAGGCGGCCCTGCATGTCGATGCCAGCCACCAGAACGGTGTCGATCACTCCTGTGTCAACAAGATCGCGCAATGTATCCAGCGTCAGATTGCCCGGCATCGTTCATCTCCGTCTGCGTGTTTTATCCGGTCAGATTGTTCATTCCGGTCTGTCGGAGGGGGGCGCAAGGCCTGCGCCCCCCTCCCGTGTTCAGAGCCTTGTTCAGGTATAGCGATACGGACGCCCGGCCCTTATCTGAACATCGTTGTATTCCTTGAAAATCGCCACAACCTTGGCTTTGACCTCGGATTCGGCGGCGATTTCGTCCCAGAATTTTACCGCAGCATCTTCAACGGTCTTCCATTCTTCGTCCGGGATGGTGGTCAGTTGCAGCTTGCCGCCGTTCAGCCGCAGGTCCGCTTCACCCGCCCAGTACCAGTGCTGGCGATAATAATGCGACTGTTCAAAGCAGACAGCCAGAAGTTCCGCAAGGTGCGGCGGCAGGGCGTTCCACGAGTCCATGTTGGCAAAGAAATGGCCGATCCATGCGCCAGAAATATTGTTGGTCAGGAAATAGTTGGTCACATTCGACCAGCCCACTGTGTAAACTTCGCTGATGCCCGACCATGCGATGCCGTCCAACTCGCCGGTCTGCACCGCCACTTCGATATCTTCCCACGGCAGGGTTACTGGCACGACGCCGAACTGGGTCAGGAACCGGCCTGCTGTCGGGAAGGTAAAGATCCTCTTGCCCTTCAAATCGGCCAAGGAATTGATCGGGTCCTTGGTCGAGAAATGGCACGGATCCCAGGCCCCGGCCGAGATGTGCTTGACGCCGACCTTGGCGTATTCCTCTTCCCAGATCTCCTTCAACCCATACTTAGTGAACAGCGCGGGCACATCCAGTGAATAGCGCAGGCCAAGCGGGAAATAGCCGCCAAACACAGTCACTTCCGTGGGGGATGCCATGGAATCGTCATCCGACTGCACGCAATCGATGGTGCCCGCCTGCATGGCCTGAAACAGTTCTCCGGTCGGGACCAATTGATCGGCATAGAACAGCTCGATCTCCATTTGGCCCGCCGCGATGCGGTTGAAGGCGTCGATGGCGGGTTTCACCACCTGTTCCCCCAGCGCCGGACCGGCATAGGTTTGCATGCGCCACTTGATCACCTCTTGCGCGCGCAGCACGCCCGGCGCGGCCAGCGTGGCAGCACCGGCCCCGACGGCAAGTGTGGCACTCTTGGTCAGAAAGGAACGTCTGGAAGTCGTCATCGTCAAAGCCTCCGTTGTTGGTTGGTTGGTTGGTTGTGGGGGCGGTTTTGCCCGCCCCTCAGTTTGGGTAAATCTGGTTTGGCAGCCAAAGCGCAAGTTGCGGGAAGGCCATGATCAGAGCCAATGTTCCGATCATCACCAGCACAAACGGCGTGACCGACCTGTAGATGTCGCCCATGGCGATTTCTTTTGGCGCAAAGGCCCGCATCAGGAAAAGGTTGTATCCAAAGGGCGGCGTCAGATAGGCGATCTGGCATGTGATGGTATAAAGTATCCCATACCAGATCAGCACGTCTTCGCGCGGGATGCCAAGGTCCAATGTGGCCACCAGCGGCACATAAAGCGGCGCCACGATTACCAGCATGGCGGTATCGTCCAGAAACATCCCCATCAGCAGGAACGACAGTTGCATCAGGACCAGGATAGTCCACGGCCCCATGTGCAAGCGGTCCACAAACAGCGCTTCCACCGCCTTGACCGCGCCAAGGCCATCAAACACGGCTCCAAACGACAAAGCAGCCAGGATGACCCACATGAACATCGCAGTGATGCCAAGCGTGCTGCGGGTGGCCACCTCGAACACCGCACGGTTAAAGCTGCCTTTCAGCACTGCCCCTGCGACAGTTGTCAGCACCCCGATCACGCTGCTTTCGACAAGGCTGGTCCATCCATAGACGAACGGCACCATCATCGCGGCAAAGATCGTGAACGGCAGGATGCCGGCCCGCAGGATGCCCACCTTCTCGGCCCAGGTGATCTGGGCACTTTCTTCGGCTGTCAGGGCCGGGCCAAGCGACGGCTGCAAGGCGCAGCGCACGACGATGTAGAGAATGAACGACGCCGCCATCAGCAGACCAGGTAGAACGCCCGCCATCCATAGCTCTGACACCGGGGCGCGGGCGATCATCGCATACAGCACCAGCACCACCGACGGCGGGATCAAGATGCCAAGGCTGGAACCCGCCTGAATGACCCCCGTCACCATGCGCTTGTCATAGCCGCGCTTGAGTAGTTCCGGCAGCGCGATGGTCGACCCGATAGCCATGCCCGCAACCGACAGCCCGTTCATCGCGGAAATCAGCACCATCAGAAGGATGGTGCCCACCGCAAGCCCGCCTCGCACCCGGCCAAACCAGACGTGGAACATCCGATACAGATCATCCGCCAGTCGGGCTTCGCTCATGACAAAGCCCATGAACACGAACATCGGCAGGCTCAGCAGCGGATACCACTTCATGAGTTTTATCGCAGCGGAAAACCCCATCCGCTCACCACCGGTGCCCCACAACGTCAGCGCGGCCACGACGGCGACAAAACCGATGATGCCGAACACCCGTTGCCCGGTCATCATCATCAACAACATGGTCGAAAACATCAGTGCGGCGATCAACTCATACGGCATCAGATCGTCTTTCCCCGGATTGTCGCGATGTCACGGATCAACGAGGCGATGGCCTGCAACAGCATCAGGGTGAAACCGATGCACAGAATTGTCTTGATCGGCCACATATAGGGCCGCCACGCGGTGGGGCTGCGTTCGTTGTATTGCAGGGAATAGGCGGTGCTGTCGATCGCACCCCACAGCATGACACCCAGATAAAAGATTAGCGCCAGCACTGTGAACGCATCGGTCCACGCCTGCCCTACCGGGCTTTGCCGCGCATAAAACAAGTCCATCCGCACATGCGTGCCCATCTGCCACGCATATGGCCCGCCCAGCACGAAATAGGCAACCATCACGAACTGCGCCATTTCCAGCGTCCACAGCGACGGCGCGCCGACAGACTTGCTGATGGTGGACCACATCAGGACACCCATCAGCACGAACAGCAAATACATCGCCATCCGGCCAACGCCGTAATTCAATCTGTCGACCGACCGGACAAACCTGCTGGCAAGACCTGTCATGCACACACCTTTTCAACGGATTGAGCAAGCACAGGGGCCAGCAAAGCGGCCATTTCCTGCACCTGACCGGGGGTGGCGAGCAGGTCATTGCGCACCTCCAGCATGGCATTGACCAAGCCATAGGGGGTCGCATGCAGCCGCAAGGTATGGGTCACGCCATCTGCGGCGCTATAGGGGTCGTTCAGCGCCACGCGCAGGCCGGTCAGGTCCTGCGCCGTATCGACGATGGCACGGGCCAATCGGTCATCGGCATCATGGATCACCCCAAACTCGGTCATGCGTGGTTGGCCGTGATAGACGGGCGTAAAGGAATGGATGGTGATCAGCACTGGCGGCGTTCCTTGCGCCAGCATGTGGCACACTTCGGCATGCAAGGCATCGTGGAAGGTCAGATAGACCGCCTTGGTGCGCGCCACGCGTGCGGCAGGGTTCAGTTCATGGTTGCCGGGAATGTCGAACACCTCGGACCGAGAAGCCATGGCGGCCGCCTGATCGGGCGCGCGGTTCAAGTCGTAGATCAACCGACTGACCGGCGCATGAACAAGTCCTGCCCCCAGCCGCTGGGCCAATGCGCGCGCAAGGCCAAGCGCACCGGGGTCCCACGCAATATGGGCGTCCTGCTGATCGACAGTCAGCCCCAGATCGCCCCACGGCGCCGGAAAGGCATTGCTTGCATGTTCGCACACCAGAAGAATTCGACCCGCACCTTCGGGGAATTCGACCTTGGCGGCAAAGGGTGCGTCAGCAGGCAGCACGGACATGGCGGGGTCGGGCCCTTTTCGATCTGACCAAAGTGTTTCTGATGGGACAGCAATCTGTCAAGATTATTTCTGTCGCATACAGCCTGTTACAATCGTTTCCACCTTGACGCGACCACCGGCGGGACACAAGCTGCACATCCATCTTGGACGAAAGGCAACGCGATGGACGCACCGCTTGGCGTTGAAAACAGGATGCGCACCGCTCTGCCCGATATGACGCGGGCCGAGCGGCAGGTGGCGACCCACATCTTGCGGCATTATCCGATGGCGGCCTTGGGGTCGATCACCGCCCTGGCCCGCGCCGCCGAAGTCTCTACCCCGACAGTCGTGCGCCTGTGCCAGAAACTGGGCTATCGTGGCTATCCCGACTACCAGCGCGCGCTGCGGGGAGAGGTGGAGGCGATGCTGGAATCCCCGCTCGTCAAGCACGACCGTTGGGCTGGAGGCGTGCCCGACACCCACATCCTGAACCGCTTTGCCGATGCGGTGGTGGCAAACCTGCATGCGACGCTTGGCCAGATCGACCATGACGATTTCGACGCCGTCGCCCGCCTGCTGGCCGACCCGACGCGCCGCATCTTTGCCATCGGCGGGCGCATCACCCATGCCCATGCCGATTACCTTGTGTCGATGATGAAGATCGTCCGGCCCGAGGTGACGCTGCTGTCGGATATGTCAAACACTTGGCCGCCCGCGCTGCTGGACATGAAGCCCGGTGATGTGGTGGTGGCGTTCGACATCCGGCGCTATGAAAACTCGGTGCTGCATCTGGTGGAACTGGCGGTGGAACACGGGGCCGAGGTGGTGCTGATCACCGACCGCTGGGTGAGCCCTGCTGCTGCCCACGCCCGCCATGTGCTGACCGCGCATATTGAGGCGCCTTCGGCCTGGGATTCAACGGTGTCGATATTGGTGCTGGTCGAAACGCTGCTGGCCAGCGTGCAAAGCCAGACCTGGACCCAGACCGAAAAAAGGATGCAGCGGCTGGAAACCCTGTACGACCGCTCTCGCTTCTTTCGCCGCAACCGGTGATCCGGGACGTCATCGGCGCCGTGCGGCGTGCAGCTTTCTGCGCAACCGGCTGTTATGCACTTCGATCGTGTTGCTTTCGACCTCGGCGTCAAAGGAATATAGCCGCTCTTCCAGCTGCGGCTTGGAAAAAAGCTGGCCCGGCTTTTGCAGAAATGCCTCGAACAGCACCCATTCCTCCGGGAACCAACGGGCGTGTAACTTCAGGCGCGGCATCGTTCACGATATTCGGCAACGCCTGAGCCACCTGATAGCTTCCCACTGGCGTGTCCTCCGCGCGCGCACGCTCCATCCCAGCGATGATAGCGTTTACCGTGTCAGTCCGCTCCTGACCTTCTGGCAACCGGCTATCTGGGTTCTGTGTCAACAAGATCGCCGGCGTCTCCTGAGACGTCTCCTTTGACTTGACATAAACCAACTTGCCCAACGTATTGCGGTTGTTCATCTCCCAGATGTCGTTGTCGCGGGTCCCCAAGCAAAGGCAACGGGCGTCTTGCATTTGGGGGTGTGCGCAAACCCCCTCACATCCCTTGCTACACTTTCAGCTTGCGTTCCATCGGGCGCACTTTAGCTTGAGATCATAAACTTTAATGCAAGGTTTTTTGATGGGTGCGATGTTTGCGCAGGACGCTCGGATGGGGCGGCTGAGCACGGCGCTTGGCGAGGATGTGCTTGTTCTACAACGGTTTTCCGGGCACGAGGGGCTGAGCGCGTCATTTGTCTGGCAGGTGGATTGTCTGGCCGCGACCCCCGATATCGACTTTGACGCTGTGATCGGCACGCATGCCACGGTCACGCTGGTGACGCGGCAGGGAGAGCGGCATTTTGATGGCATAGTGACAGAGGCGCAGTGGCTGGGTGCGGGTGAAAACGGCATCCGCTACCGGCTGGTGCTGAAACCCTGGTTCCATCTGGCGCGGTTGCGCCGTAACCAGCGGATATTTCAAAACAAAACCGTCGTGCAGATCGTGCTGGAACTGCTGGGGGCCTACGCCTCGGCGGGCAAGCTGCAGCCCAACCTGACGGCAGATTATCCGGCGCTGGAATACACCGTGCAATTCCGCGAAAGCGACCATGACTTTGCCTGCCGCCTGATGGAAAGGTTCGGGATTACCTATCACTTTCAACATGTTGCGGGTGAACACACCATGGTGTTGACGGATGCCGCCGACAGCCACGTCAGCGTTGGCGCGCGCCCGTTCCACCCCGATGATGGCCATCATCAGGCCGATATCAGCCACTTTTGGGAGTGGCGGCCCGCGCGGCGCATCACGACCGGGGCCATCCGGCTTACGGACTACAACTTCAAGACCCCGACCGCCGCGATGGAAGTGGATCAGACGGGCGACGCCGCTTATGCCGAGGGTCAGATCGAAAGTTTTGACTGGCCGGGCGACTACCTTAATCAGGACCGTGGCAGGGTCGTCGCGCGCCTGCGCACGCGGGGCGAACGCG
>JBGSIZ010000197.1:0-56777 GCA_041742255.1 Marivivens sp.
GCGGCCATCTGCCCAGTAGCCCAGCCGCCGTTCCAGCGCCCGCCGCCCTGATCCGATCAGGCTGTGCCCCGGATCCCGCGTTGCCGCCGTCGTTCCGGCGTGGGCAAGGTCAAGCGCCGCCTGTGTGACGGCGACCTCGGATTTGGACGACTGGCGGGCGAGGTCTTCGATCGCGGTGCGGTAGAGGTTCCGCGTTGCAAAATCCATGGCCCCAAAGTCCGATCCGGACCGCAGTTGCGCATCGACCGGGCTGACATCCTCGAAGAAATCGGGCCAATCCATTTCGGAAATCAGCCGCATGCTGGTGACGATGTTGCGCATGGTCACGTTTGACGCGCCTTGGCGGTTCTGGGCGCGCTGCACCACCTCGTCAAGCGTCCGGCCCTGTTGCCGCAACTTGCCGTCAAGCCAGCCATGCAGGGGGGTGTCGGTGCTGTCGATGCTGCGCAGGCGCTGTGCCATGCGGGCCGCCAGAATTTCCGGCAGGGGTGCTGCGTTAAAGGGCGCCGTGGCCCGCGCAAAGGCCGCGTATCCTGCATCCGGCAAGGGCGTTGTGCCATCCGCGCCGGAAAGCCCCAGCGCCGTATCCACCACCCCGTCCGCCGTCCGCCGGATGTCTTGTCCAGCGACGATTTGCGCTGACAACCGGCGCATGTTTTCGATCAGAACGATCCGCAAGGTGATTGCCAGCGCCCAGAGTTCGCCGATCGTCAAAGGGTCAACCGTTTGATAGGCCTTCACAAAGCGTGCAAAAACAGCCCCGTTCAAAAGGCTGTCTGTGTGGGCGATGTAGGCCCAAGCGATCCCCAGAACACGGGGATAGCCCGCCAGCGGGCCGGTTCCCAGTTTGGGCAATTGTCGGTAATACTGTGGTGGCAGATCGCGCGTGATCTGATGCACCTGCCGTTCGACCATATGATAGTTGTCCAGCAGCCATTCCGTGGCTGGCGTGACCGTTTGCCCGGCCTGCACCGCCTGCATGGAACGTTTGTAGGTCGCCAGAAGTGCCTCCGCATTGTCCGCCAAACGGTCGTCCAATGATGCGGTGCGGATGCGGTGGGTGGCAATCGTTTGCGCCGCCGCAAGCGACATCGCGTGATGCTCCAGCCGTTCCGCACCAAAGAGATCCGCCCGGATCACCACTTGATCGTGCCACACATCGCCGGGCGATGCGCGTCGCGCACCGCGCCGCCATGGGAAACGCGCCAAGGTCGGTTCAGGACCCGTTGATGGGTCCGGGCGTTTAGGTGTCACGGGTTGGATGGCCGTGCCGGGGTGCGCGTGACAAGCGCGCGTGATTGCGTCCCGACGGGCACCAAGGCGCGGCCCTGAACCCGGTCGGGGGGTGTTGTGGCCTCTGGGATGTCAAGGGTCGTATCGTTTCCGAGCCGGTTCGCCATGGCGGCCCAACTGTCTGCGATTGCAGTCCATTCCATCGAAGCATCCTTTTGAAATCAGGGCGCAGGGGGTTGGCAGACCTGCGCGTTCTTAATCAACGGTTGATGTGTGCGGGCGTTCCATGCGGATGCCGACCTACGGAAATATTCTGTTCCGTGCGCGACAACGGCCCGGATCAAAAACGGAGCGTTGCGCCCGGTCCGTTCATCGTGCCCGTGGACAGCGGCGGGATAGCGGTCTGATCCTTGACGATCCCTTGATACGCGATACCCGCCTCAAGCAGGCCATCGTGGTTGCCGCAGTCATACCGGGTGCCGCTGAACCGGAAGGCACAAAGCGGGACATGGCCCGCATCATTGGCAATCGCATCGGTCAGTTGGATTTCACCGCCCGCCCCGGTTTTCCCCTGTTTGAGCGTCTCGAAAATGCAGGGATCCAGAATGTAGCGCCCCACAGCCGCCAATCGCGACGGGGCCAGCCGTGCCGAGGGTTTTTCCACCATTCCCGTGACCGGGACCGTGCGCCCGATGGTTGGCCGCGCAAGGTTGAAAATTCCGTATTTGTCGGTTTCGTCCGGCCGCACTTCCATCGCGGCAATCAGGTGCCCTCCGGTGTAATGGCGCGCCATTTCGGACAGGCAGGGTGTCCCAAGGATCAGGTCATCGGGCAAGATAACCCCAAACGGACCGGCCAGCACATGCGGCAGCGCGCACAGGACCGCGTGTCCGAGGCCAAGCGGGTGCGCCTGTTCGACAAACACGATGTCGAGGCCGGGCGGCACCTCGATCCCGGTCAAGGTGGCCGCAAGCCCGGATTTGCCAGACGCCCGCAAGGCCGCGACATAATCGGGTGTCGGCGTCAGATAGTCCCGGATGGCCTGTTTGTCCGGGTGGATCACGATCACGATCCGGTCCGCGTTCAGGTCGATCGCCTCGTCTATCGCGAATTGCAGAACGGGCCGGTTGTAGACATTCAGGAGTTCTTTTGGCGTTGTCTTGGTCGCCGGGAGGAGCCGCGTTCCTTGACCCGCTGCCGGGATCACCACAGTTCGAATGTGCATTGTCATGTTGATAAACCCCACCGTTTTGGACCCAGTCAGGAATACCAACGCCCACACGACTGGGGCGTTCCCAGTGAAGCAGGGGCCATTGGCGGTGGATCGCCCAAGGGGGTCGTTGCCCAAAGGGAAGCCGGAACGGAAGTTGCGGGCGGGCGTTTCTATCGGTGTTGGGTGAAAACGTGGTCGGTAGTCGATCTGCGCAGTGCCCACGGAGGATTTCTAGATGAAGACGCTTCTTTCAACGACGGCTCTGGTTCTGGCGATTGGGTTTCCGACCCTTGGTTTTGCCCAGACCACAGCCGAAACCGCGACCCAGACCGATACTGCGCAAACCGAAACTCCCGGATTTCTGAGCGTGCGTGGGTCGTCCGATCTGTTCGCGTCGGAATTGATTGGTCATGACGTGTTTGCCCGCCGCGTGCCGACCGAAACCGCCGCCACCGGCGACGCCGCCTCGATGAATTCCGACGCATCCGCCGGTATGGGCACGATCGCCCGCGCCGATCTGGATGCCATGGACAACATCGGTCAGATCAACGAGATCATCCTGTCGAGCGATGGGCAAATCCGCGCCTTGGTGATCGGTGTGGGCGGCTTTCTGGCCATGGGCGAACAAGACGTTGCCGTGACGATGGATCAGGTCACGTTCGTGACCGACAATGACGATCAGTCGCAGTTCTATATCATCGCCGATACCGGCGCCGATCTACTGAAAACATCGCCCGCGTTTGACCGCACTGCGGCCCGTCCGGACGATATGCACACCGATATGGACGCCGGAACCATGGATGCGGGAACAGATCGCACAGCCCTTGCCGCCCCCGAAATGATGCGTGATGGTTATAATCAGGTTGAGGTGACCGAGGTTACGACCGAAATGCTGATGGGCCGTTCGGTGTTTAGCGTGAACGACAACGAGGTCGGCACCGTGACGGATATGATCATCGACGACGCAGGCAGCATCACCAACGTCATCATTGATTTTGGTGGTTTTCTGGGAATGGGCGTCAGCCATGCCTCGCTCGATTTCGACGAACTGACGATCTTGTCCACTGATGGATATGACGATGTGCGTCTGTATGTGGATGCGACCAAGGAACAGATCGAGGCGCTGCCGCAATACGAAGCCGTCAAGTAAGCCGATTGGCGGTGTAGCACCCACCGTTGCAGGGGTGAGTGCCCTTGCAGCGGCCCCCGCGCTGTGCCGCTGCTGTGAAATCCAACGAAAAAGGCCGCGCAGGGAACTGCGCGGCCTTTGTTGTCAGAGCAGGCCGTCAGATCAGCCAGCGTGGTGCGGCATCGCCTTGAGCTTTTCCTTGGTGGTGTCGAGGTTCACCCGCACGTCGGTGCCGTCGGTTTCGCGCAGCACGGTCAGTTGGCTGAATGGAAGGACCACCGAATGGGCCCCCATGCCCAAAAACCCGCCGACGTCGATCACCGCTGCCGTGATCTTGCCATGGGCATCAACCTGAAGCGAGCTGATCGAGCCGATGTCGTCGTTGTTGCGATCGTAGACGCTGGCATTTTCCACGTCCGCAGTGGTGAGGTCATGCATTTCGGCCCGGTTGTAGCCATTGCGCACAAACGCGAATGCCCCGCCACCGTCGGTGTCGTGGGATGTATGTGTATGATCTGTCATGGATTTCTCCTTGATCCCGAAGGTCGGGATTTTGGCAACAGGTTCCCCCTGCAAGGTCGCGGTATGCCCCCCAGAACCGGTGCAGGCCTGACCGATGACAGTGTCACCAGCGACCATGCTGTGGTTGAAGGAAGGCATACCGGAACAACGCCGGGACCATGCCCCCGTTCCAAGGCATTCCATGGTGTCAGCCGGTCTTTGCCAGAAAGAACCGGATCATCTGGGCTGACGCGTCCGGACCTTGTGCGTCCGTAAAAGATCCTGCGACCCGACCGCCGGACCATGCGTGCCCCGCCCCCTTGATCGTCCAGAGTTCGGTGCCGATGCCCCCGTTGAACCCGGCATAATCGTGCCGGATATAATCCCGTCCGCGCACCGTCTTGACGACGACGCTGGTCGGGACGGCGTCGCCCCCAAGGGCTGCCGCCACGATCGCCAAAGCATTGGACGGATGAACGGTGCGGTCGGCGTCGCCATGGAAAATGATCCGGCGGACGGTTTTGGCGGTGGTAGTGGCGGGCGCCGTTCCGGTGCCCGAAGCCCCGTTGTGCATCGCCCCCATCGCGGACAGAACATCGCGGGCCGCCCCGCGCGCCAGCCCGGAATGGATCCCCGCCGCCGCGAACACGTCCGGATAGGTGTCCGCAAGAATGGCCGCCATTGCCCCACCTGCCGACAGGCCCGCCACGAACACCGCCCCCCGGTCAAGGCCGAAATCCTTGGTCAGTTTGCGCGTGAGCGAGGCAAGGATCGCAGGTTCTCCCGCGCTGCGCGCCTGGTTGCCGGGGCTGAACCAGTTCCAGCAGGACGCCGCGTTGTGCCGCCCGGTTTGCGCCGGATAGGCGACGATGAGACCGTGTTTTTCCGCGAGCCCGTTCATGTGGGTGCCCACGGCGAAATCGTCGGGTGTCTGGCTGCACCCGTGCAGCATCAGGACAAGACCACGGGGCCGGGAGGGCGCGCTGGCTGGCACCTTGAGGTTGGGGGGCAAATTCACGCTGGCGGGCACATACAATTTGTAGTCCCGCGCCCCGGCTGTCGTCCGGTGCGACCGCGCCAGATAGTGCGCGCCCTGTGGAATACGGGGTTTGGGTCCGGGCGTGCCGGAGGCGGCCGATTTTGGCACCACCGCCCGCAATTGCCGCAACACCGTGCCGAGCGATGTCCCGGCTTTGGCTGTTTTGGCCTTGCGCGGTTTGGTCGTCTTAGGCGTCAGCGCGGTGAGCGGGGCCAGCGCAGAGGCCACCATCAGCCCCGTCATCTTTTTCTGCAGCGAGCGGGTCGCCGATGTCACCTTGGCCGGGCGCATCAAACGGTTGGCCCGGCGCAAGGCGGTTGCAAACGAACGTGGCATGGAACAGTCCTATCAGGGGTGACCGTGAGCGCCGGAAATGGCGTCCGGCAGGCAAATGACGGTTGCACGGTATCCGAGCAATAACGCCGCGCACCGGCTTGCGTTGCATGTGACGCAGCGTTCGCGGCAAACGGGTCGGCGCGCGCGCCCTAGGTCTCGGCCGCCAGCGCGATCCGAACCAGTGCAGGCAGCGATTTTGCCCCGCTTTTGCGCATCAAGGACGCGCGGTGGTTTTCCACCGTGCGTTGGTTGATCCCCAGATCTGCCGCGATGATCTTGTTTGGCTTGCCTGCCAGAACATGGGTCAGGACCTCGCGTTCGCGCGCGGTCAGGTCCGCAAACTGTTTTTGCGCCGATTTCCGCAATTGCGACCGGGTGGAGCCGTCATCGTCGCCTTTCAGCGCCCGCCGCACGCTGGCCAGCAATTCTGCAGCGCTGGTGGGTTTTTCGATCAGGTCAGACGCGCCCGCCTTGAGCGCCGCAACCGCCGTGGCCGCATCCCCGTGCCCGGTCAACATCACGCTGGGCAGGTGGGCACCTTGATCCCGCAACTGGGATATCAGGGTGATGCCGTCGATGCCGGGCAATATGTTATCGACCAAAAGACAGGCCCGGTCATGCGATCTGGGTCGCGCGAGGAAGTCTTCGGCGGATCCGAATGTGGCCACGGCCCAGCCCTCGGCCTCGAACAGGCGGCGGGTGGATTCGCGGATCATCGGATCGTCGTCCACGATGTAGATCGTCGTCTCGGCCGTCTTGGCATCGGCCAGCCGCACGTTTTTATCGCGCGCCTTGTGCAAAAGATCGGATATCTGCGCCAGCAGGATCTCGGGCATCACAGGCTTGGAAATCTGATCGTGGTCGGTCGCTGCGATGCGTTTGAGGACCGGGATCGTGATGTCGCCCGTCAGGATGATCGTGGGCACGGCCGACCCCAGAATATCCGGCAGATCCTGTGCCAGCCGCAGCCCGTTGGTGCCCCCGTGCAAATCAAAATCGGTCAGGAGCAGGTCCGGTTTGATGTCTTCCTCGCTGGCCCAAGCGAGCGCCTCGGTGGCGTTGGACATCGCGATGACGGTGTGACCTTCGTTCACCAGAACCTCTTGCAACAAATCCTTGAGCGGTTCTTCGTCCTCGACCAACAGAATGGTGCCGGTTTGACGCGCGCCGGGCGGCATTGGTTCCATCATGGCATGCGGGGTGCCGTCGTGGGCGGCGTTGACCACGGGCAGCGTGATCCTGAACGTCGATCCCTTGCCGGGTGTGGAGCGGACAGCCACCGGATGTTCCATCAACTGGCCCAACCGCTGCACAATCGAAAGACCCAGACCGATGCCGTGCCCGCCGAACGCGGCCGCCTTTTCGCCTTGATGGTAGGCTTCGAAAATCTGCGACGACTCCGTTTCCGCCACGCCGATGCCTGTGTCGCACACCAGCACCGACACGCTGTCGCCATGATGCCGGCAGCCCAGCAATATCCCGCCTTTGGGCGTGTATCTCAGCGCGTTTGACAGCAGGTTGCGCAACATCTGTTCCAGCAGTTGCGGGTCCGTCCGGACCCACGCCGTGCAGGGAACAGACCGCAATTTCAAGCCTTTAAGGTCGCATTGGGGCGCATATTCATCCGCCAGCCGTTGCAGCAACGGGGCGATGGCCATAGGCCGCATGTTGGGCCGCACGATGCCCGAGTCGATGCGGTTCACATCCAGCATGGAATCCAGCATGCCGGTCATGGAATTCAGGGTCTGATCCATCAAAAGCGCCAGCCGCACCCCTTCGGTTGTCCGTTTCTTGGGGAGCAGCAATTGATTGAGCAACGCCATGGCCTGCAACGGTTGCCGCAAATCGTGGCTGGCGGAGGCCAGAAACCGCGATTTGGCCCGTGTTGCGCGGTCAGATTCCAGGGTGGCGGCCTTGAGCGCGGCATTGGTCCGTTTTCGGTCGGTGATATTGGCGTAGGTGATGACCACCCCTTCGATGTGCCCGCCTTCGGTGCGATAGGGCTGCACGCGTCGCTGGAACCACTGACCATTGACACCGTTGGTTTCGCGTTCGGTGGCGTCCCCCGAGGTCAGCACGCTGCGGCAGTCGCCAGCCAGATTTTCATCGTCCGACACCCCGGCGAGATCGGCCAGCGGACGCCCGATATCGGTGGGGATCACCCGAAATATGGTCCGCGCGGCGGGGGTGAAAAACCGGATATTCAGGTCCAGATCAAGAAACAGCGTGGCGACATCCGTGCTGAACAACACGTTTTGCAGGTCGTTGGCGGTTGTCCGGTGCCGTTCCAGTGTTTCCTGAAGCTGGCTGTTGAGGGCTGTCAGTTCTTCGTTCAGTGATTGCAGTTCTTCTTTGGATGCCAACAGTTCTTCGTTGGTGGATTGGAATTCCTCGTTGACGGACAAGGCTTCGGCGGCATCGGCCCCGTGCGCCTCGACAGCCTGTTCCAGATCACGCAAGGCGTCGGACAGATCGCTGCGCATGGCCTCCAGATCGGCCTCCAGATCGGCGGTGTCGCGAGCCGAGGGCGCGCTGCTGTCGGGTGCGGTGTCGTCAGGCCCTGTTGCCCGCGCGGAGGGTTTCGGCGTGTCCACAAAGCAGACCAGATACAATTGTTCCCATCCCGCCGTCACGGCATGCACCACAATATCGAACCCCTGTGCGTCGCTCAGGCGGCCACCGGAGATGGTGACGCGCGCGTTTTGCGGGGTGCAAGCCGCGACTGCCGTCCGGAACCGCGCCCGCAGCGCCTTGGGCAGGATGCCCAGCAACCCCTGATCCGGGTGGCCTTGGGTGATCTTGAGGTATCGTTCGGTCGGTCCCAGAAAATACAGACATTCCAGACGGTCATTCAGCAGAACCGCCGCAGGTGCATAGGTGTCCAGCACGATCCGGCGGCACAGATCGGCCAGCACGCCGCGCCGGACCGGCATTTGTTCGGCGGGGGCCGCAGCACTTTCGCGTTTGCCGATGACGAAATGCAGATCGCTCGGATGGCTTTGCCCGACCCGCCGCCACAGCCGCGCGTCTTTGTCCACAACCGCAAAGCAGCCGTCACTGTGGCCCGGCATTTCAGCCGCCCCCAGCAGCAGCAGCCCGCCTGTCCGCAGGGCAAAGCAGCAACGCGCGATGACCCGTTTTTGCGCCTCTGGCCCAAGGTAAATCAGCACGTTGCGACACGACACGAGGTCAATTTTCGAAAACGGCGGGTCAATGAGCAGGTCCGCCACCGTGAACACGATCACGTCCCGCAACGCCGAGGCAACCCGGTAGCCGCCGTCCTGCGCCACAAAATACCGGGACAGACGTTCCGCCGATACGACGGTTTCGATTTCCTTGGGATAAAACCCGGCCCGTGCCGTGGCGACCGCCTCGGGATCTATGTCCGACGCCAGAATTTGCAGGCGGGCGGTGGTTCCTGCGGTTGCCATCGCCTCGAGACAGACGATTGCGAGGCTATACGCCTCTTCGCCGGTGCTGCACCCGGCCACCCAGACCCGCAAGGGCCGGTCTGCCGGGATTGCGGCCACCAGTGCCGGGATTTCCACGTCTGACAGATGATCGAACACGGCGGGGTCCCGGAAAAATCCGGTGACGTGGATCAACAGGTCCGCCGACAGGTTCGCCTGTTCGTCAGCATCCCGCCGCAGAATGGCAAGATACCGCGCCACATCGTGCTGCCCCAACCCCAAAAGCGCCATTCGTCGCGCAATCCGGCGTTCCAGTGTGCCGCGTTTGTAGAGCGATATGTCCTGTGCCGCGAAATCCCCGACAAAGGCCAAAAGATCATCGAACCCGGCCTGATCGGTGTTTGGCCCCAGCGATACATGGGTCGTGTCGTCTGCGGTTGGGTCAGAGGCGTGTTCTACGCCGCGCTGATTTTTCTCGGCAAAAGATTTTATCGCGGCCCCCATCTGCGCAGTGGGCAGGATTGCATCCACCAGGCCGGTCTTGATCGCGCTTTGTGGCATGCCCGGATAGCCTGCCTCGGAGGGGTCTTGCGCGATGACCAGCCCACCTGCGGCGTGTATCCGTTCAAGGCCCGCGCTGCCGTCGCTGGCTGTGCCCGACAACACGATGCACGCGGTCCGCGCCCCCACATCGGCCGCAAGCGACCGCAAAAGCACATCAAACGGATGCCGCACCGCCCGCCCGTTTTTTGGTTCGGACAGGTGGAGGGTCCGGTGGTCCACGGTCAGGAACAGGCCGGGCGGGATAACGTGCAGAACACCCGGTTGCAGGGTCATGCCGTTTTTGGCCTGAACCACGGTCAAGGCTGTGTGGCCCGCCAGCAAGTCAACCATCATGCTGTCGTGCGTTGGATCAAGGTGCAGGATCAGAACAAACGCCGCATCCACGGACCCCGGCATATCCCGCAACAAGGCCCTGCAGGCGTCCAGCCCCCCCGCAGAGGCCCCGATCGCAACGACGGGCAGATCATTTCGCGCAGAATGTGTGGGCATGGCGGTCTCCGGATGATCGGTGTCGTGCCGGTGCGACCACGAGGTCGGTATGACGGCAACCGGTGAATGCCTTGCGGTTTCATTCATCCTGCTTGCCCCCGTCTTAGCAGCATTTTGCCCGTCCGGACATTTACATTTTGAGCGGGGTCGCCGGCAGAATCCTGCCTATTGCACAGGGTTCTGGCCTGTTGCGCGACCGGAGTGAGTAGATTCCGACCCTGTTTGCAATTCTCGAAAAAGCCCAAAACCAACCCACGGCACGATGTGAGCCGCAAGTGCACGAAAGGCTGGGCAGTCAGGTCGACGAGGATGCAAGCGGGGTCTTCCCTCCCCCGAGTTCCAATCGCATCCGGTCGTTGTCTCAAACCTGATTGTCCAGCCGTTTTTGCGAATGGGCTTGCAAGAAGACAAAATGCCGAACGCACGGCACCAACAAAATTCTCGGTGGTCTGACCCGTTTCGCCAGTGCTGGCGGACCGCGACAGGCTGCGACATTCAAGGAAGTTACCATGAACCAGATCATTTACATCGTCGGCGCGGTTGTTATCGTCCTCGCCTTGCTGAGCTTTGTCGGACTGCGCTGACGCGCCGTTCTGAGCGATCCGCGCCCGTGGCGCACCAGCGCTGTGACGCATCTCCCCCATGAAGGAATACTGCAATGCCGAACGAAAATTCACCGCCGCGTCAGCGTCCGCCGCAAAGTGCAATCATGGCGATGGCCAGCGTGTCCTACCTTGACTGGGCGGCCGTTCTGGCCGGCAGTATCTTTGCCGTTGCGATTTCGTTTCTGTTGATCAGTTTCGGTGCCGGCCTTGGTCTGTCGCTGACGTCGCCCTATCGCGGCGAAGGGGTGTCTGCGGCATGGCTCGCGATTGCGGCGGGCATCTGGTTTGCGTGGGTGATGGTCACCAGTTTTGGTGCCGGTGGATATATCGCCGGGCGTATGCGTCGCCCGGTCGGCGACGCCTCTGCCGTCGAAGTGGAAATGCGCGACGGCACCCACGGGTTGCTGGTTTGGGCAACGGGCGCGCTGGTCAGCACAATCCTGTTTGCCACGGGCGTTGGCGGCCTTGTGACTGCGGGCAGTGCTGCTATCGGCTCGGCCGTGGGCACGGTGGCCGATGTCACCATGGATGCGGTGTCGCCGGATTATTTCGCCCATGTGCTGTTGCGCAGTTCAGAGGTCCGGCCCCCGGCCGAAGACGGCACAGTGACCCCCGGCATTGATCCCGCCATCCAAGAGGAAATTGCCGTAATCATCACCCGGACGGTGTCCAGTGGTGACATGGAAGACCGCGACCGGGCCTATCTTGCACAAGTCATTGCCGCCAACAGCGATCTTGATGTTGCCGCCGCCCGCATCCGTGTCGAAGACGTCAATGCCGAAATTGACGACGCCCGCACCGCTGCCTTTGAAGCCGTCGAAATGGCCCGTGTTGCCGGAGTTGTCTTTGGCTTTATCGCCGCCGCAACCCTGTTGATCGGTGCCATCGCCGCATTCTTTGCCGCAGCGGCAGGTGGTCGTCACCGCGACGAGGCCATCGATGCGTCCCTCATGGCCGAACGGCGTTGATCCGTTTGCGCCTTCTCAAACCCAAAAGGACACCCCAATGCCTGCCATCATTGCCTGGCTTCTCGGAGCCCCCCTTCTTGTCGTGATCATCATCGCCTTGTTGCTCTGACGATCCTTGACCCCTGATCCGCGCGCCGTTTCACCCCCTTGAACGAGGTATGCCATGACCCGCCAATCCAAAGCCGACGTTTTCATCTCTGTGCTTGCACAAATGCTGGAAGACGACCGCGAACATCGCGCCATGCGCCGCCGGGTGCAGAGCAAGGCGCGGGCAGAGCGGTTTGACCTCGCCTTTCGGACCAAACCCAAGGCCGAGAGCCGTTTGGGCGACCGCGCCAAAAACCTTGAACTGACGGCTTGACCTGACTGGTTCAGCGTCCCGTCTCCGGAAAACAACCCAAAGGAATGACATCATGACCATCGAAACTCTCGACGATCTGTTTCTTCACACGTTGAAGGACGTTCTTTATGCCGAGCGCAAGATCCTCAAGGCGCTGCCGAAGATGGAACGCAACGCCACCGATCCAAAGCTGAAAGCCGCGCTGTCGTCCCACCGCGACCAGACCGAAGATCACGTTGTCCGGCTGGAAGAAGTGTTCGAAATGTTGGGCAAAGCCGCCCGTGGCGCGAAATGCGATGCCATGGAGGGTCTTGTCGAGGAGGCCGAAGGTCTGATTGCCGAGATCAGTGATGCCGCGACCATGGATGCGGCGATCATTTCGTTGGCGCAAGCCGTCGAACACTATGAAATCGCCCGTTATGGCACGTTGGTCGCATGGGCAAAACAGCTTGGCCATCCGAAGGCCGCCGCTTTGTTGCAGGAAACGCTTGATCAGGAATACAGCGCGGACAAGGCGTTGTCGAAGATCGCCGAGACCCGGTTGAACGCCGCCGCAGCCTGAGGTGATACCTGCGCGGGGTGTTGCGGCGGGGGTCTGTCCCATCAAACACCCGGCAGGCGGCGGCGGCACTGACTACCGGTCATGCCGTTGTTCGTTACCCTTCATTCACCCGAATTTCCGTTTGTTTATCGGCCTTTTGTTGCGCGTCGACCAGACGACACGCGGGCCCAGACCCAAGAAACGAGGCATGCGCCATGACCATTCGTCATCCTTTTCACCAGCTTTTGCCAGAACAGGGCGTGGCGCTCCGGCGTCGTGCGCTTAAGTTGACCGGCAATGAACACCGTGCCGAAGACCTGGTGCAGGCGACCTTGCTTAAGGCGTGGGCGAGCCGGGACAGTTTTAACGCCGAAACCAATTTGCGGGCGTGGTTGTTCACGATCATGCGCAATACGTTCTTTTCCGATCTTCGCAAAAGCCGCCGTGAGGTCGAAGATGTCGATGGCAAGGGTGCCATGGCTCTTTATGAAGAACCCCGTCAGGATCATGCGATTGCGTTGAATGAATTGATTTCCGCAATGGCCTTGTTGCCACAGGCCCAACGGCGGCCGCTGGTTTTGATGGGCGCCTATGGCTATTCCCAGATTGAAGCGGCGAAGGCGTGTCAATGCACCGTGGGCACGATCAAAAGCCGGGTGAGCCGGGGTAGGGCGACGCTGTCGGATACTCTTGCCTTTTGACCGGTTGCGCCGAGATACCGAAACCGTATCGCGCGCACCCTGACCTAATTGATCTGGTGTGATGACCGGTAGTGCCATCCACACATTTAATGGATGCACCAATGAATATCATGCCTGCCCCTATTCAAAATCCCGGTGAGTCAAAGATTGACGGGGATTTTTCCGTTCAGAAATCCATTGTAATCTGTGATTCAAATCCGATTTTGTCGTGGATGCTGCGCCAATTGTTTTTATCGGATGCCCATCTGTCTGGTTATTACATCGAGTGTGCATCAGAGTTGAATTTTGAAACGCTGGCAGCCATGGCCCCAACGGTTCTGATTGTCGATCCGTTCCAATCGGACACTTGCCCGGAAAATGTTGCATCCCATTTTGCGGCGCTGTCGGTCGCCACGGCATTGGTGGGATATTGCACGGCGGTGTCCCGCGTGCAGGTCCTGCATTTGAACAGCGTCGGGTTTCGGGGGGTTGCGCCGAAAGCCATCGACAGCGGCGAACTTGTCCGGATGGTGTGCGCGGTCGCGTTTGGCGGAACCTATTTACATGCGAGCCTTAGGGACGATTCTGTTGTGAAAGGTCACGGTAATTCACAGAATGGGCGGCTCCATTCAAGCCTGACCGAGCGTGAGAATGATGTTTTGCGTGGTATTGCCCTGGGTAGTTCCATCAAGGAAATTGCCAGTATCCTGAATATCAGCACCAAGACGGTGGATACCTACAAGACGCGCGCCAATCAGAAACTTAACCTGCATTCCCGGTCAGACATTGTCGAGTATGCGATAAAGTCCGGTTGGATGCTGTAGGGATATTGAGGTTGTAACTAGGCGCAAAAACACCTTTGGATTGCAGTGTACAACTATAGATTGAATTTTCCATAAACCATTAAAAAAAAACACATAAAACTGGATTGTTATTCGATAACCAAGAGGCCGAATTGCGGTTTTTTTCGCCTTTTCCCTACAAGGTGTCCAATTGTTCATACAATGCTGCGCCTGCATAAAATGTTATGTTGAATTTGCGGTAATTGAGAAATTGATTCGCCGGAAATTCCAGATCCAATCAAGCGGAGAAGCAGATTATGGCCAGTATTTCAGTGTTCGGGATTGGATATGTCGGGGTTGTCTCCGCCGCCTGTTTGGCGCGGGACGGTCACGATGTTATTGCCGTAGATGTCGAACCCACACGCGTTGACGTTATCAATTCCGGCAAATCTCCGATTGTTGAAAATGGTCTTGATGCGCTTATTGCGGATGCAGTGTCCGCCAATCTGTTGACTGCGACACTTGATGCGCAAGACGCCGTGATGCGGACCGATGCCAGTTTCGTATGTGTGGGCACGCCCAGCAACCCGGATGGGTCGGTTGGCCTCGCGTATATTACCAATGTGTGCGACATAATTGGCCGCGCGATTGCCGCAAAACAGTCGTATCATTCGGTCATCATCCGTTCGACAATCGTGCCCGCCACGATGGAAACGGTGTGTATTCCGGCACTTGAAGCCGCATCAGGCCTGAAGGCCGGCGTGGATTTCGGCGTTGGCTACTACCCGGAATTCCTGCGCGAAAGCACCGCAATCGAGGATTACGATAATCCCGGTTTGATTGTCTTTGGGGCGTTGGATCAACCCACGTTTGCAATACTGAACCTGCTCAACAAGGATATGCCTTGCGTGACCCATGAGGTTGATCTGCGCACGGCCGAGATGGTGAAATACACGTCCAACACCTGGCGGGCGGTCAAGGTGACCTTTGCCAACGAAATCGGCAATATCGCCAAAGCGTGCGGGCTGGACGGTCAGTTGGTGATGAAACTGCTGTGTTCGGACGACAAGGTGAATATATCGTCGCATTTCATGCGGCCCGGCTTTGCATTTGGCGGGTCTTGTTTGCCCAAGGATGTCCGCGCGCTGCAGCAATTGGCCCGCGCCCGCGACGTCGAGGCGCCATTGATGTCGGCGGTTCTGAAGGCGAACGACGCCCAGATCGATCGCGCGGCCCGGATGGTGACAAACACCGGCAAGACGATCGTCGGTCTGGTTGGTATCAGTTTCAAGCCCGGCACCGACGATCTGCGCGAAAGCCCCTTGGCCGAGCTGGCGTCCCGGCTGATCGCCGAGGGTCACAATGTGCAGGTGTATGACCCGAATGTCAGCACCGGCTATGCCCATGATCTGGCCGGAACGGGCCGGGGCAACGATGTGGTTCCCGATCTGCGCGACCGCATGGTTCCCACCATTGATGCCCTGATTGAGGGGTCGGATATGATCCTTGTCGGCAACAGCTATGACGAGGCCGTCGGACCACTGCGCAAGGCGATGAAAGATCATCCGATGGTCGATCTGACACGGGTTCAGCCGGGCCTCGTGTCTGGTGGATCCTATCAGGGCATCTGCTGGTAACATGCAGGTTCTGGGGCACATATTTTACCTTCTGGTTCTGGGCATTCTGGTGTTCAGCCTGCCCACGGGCGGGCTGGACGGGTCCGAAGGCGTGATCCTTGTGTTAGGCGTCCTCGGCCTGTGGCGGTATTCGTGGGCCGCGATCAATTTCAGCCGGGCGGCCTGGTATCAGATGATTGCCTATCCTCGGCTGCGAAAGCGCGCCGATGTCGCCTATGCGGATCGCGCGGCCCCGGCACATGCCTATTTTCTGGTGACCAGTTACAAGATTGACCCCGATGTCACGACACGGGTCTATCGGTCGATCTTTGATGCGGCGGCGGCGTCGGTGGGCGGTGCCACGGTGGTGGCGTCGATCGTGGACGGGGCCGATCTGCGGCTCGTGCGGTCCGTCTTTGCGATGATGCGCACCGATATGACCGGTGTCCGCCTGATCGTGGATCAGGTGCCCGGCACGGGTAAGCGGGATGCGTTGGCCAAGGCGCTGCGGATCATCACCGGGCAGGCCCCGACCTGGCGCGATATTGTTGTTTTCGTAGATGGCGACAGCTGTGTGCCCATCGACATTGTGGCCCGGTCTGCACCCTATTTCTGCGATCCCGGAGTTGGCGCACTTACCACAGATGAAAGCGTCGAGATCACTGATGCCCCGCTGTTCCGCGATTGGTTTGCCCTGCGGTTCACCCAACGGCAGATGATGATGTCGTCGATGGGTCTGGGGCAGCGCGTATTGACGTTGACGGGCCGAATGTCCGTATTCCGCGCCGATCTGGCCACCGATCCGGGCTTTATCCGGCAAGTGCAGAGCGATTATCTGGACCATTGGCGTCTGGGCCGCGTCAATTTTCTGACCGGCGATGATAAATCAACGTGGTTCTGGCTGCTTCGAAACGGGTATCGGATGCTGTATCTGCCGGATGTGCAGACCGTGTCGATGGAACGTCAGCCGCTGCCGGGGTTCGTCAATTCTGCCGTTACATTGATGGTGCGGTGGTTTGGCAACATGATGCGGACCAATGGCCGTGCGCTGGCGCTGCCTGCGTCCCGGATCGGCGTCTTTACCTGGTGGTCGCTGCTGGATCAGCGCATTTCGATCTGGACGACGTTGGCCGGCCCCTTGGGCGTGCTGTTGACCGCCCTGTTCGTCAGTCCTGCAATCCTGCCCGCCTACATCGCGTGGCTGATGGCCACCCGGTATGTGTTTTGCATCGCGCTGTCGTTGTTCCGGGGGGGCGGGTTCCCGATCTCCTATCCGTTCCTTTTGTATTTTGGCCAGATCGTAGGGGCCGCTGTCAAAAGTTTCGTGATGTTTCGGCTGGATCGCCAGCGGTGGACCCGGCAGGCGGCCCCCTCTGGTTCGGCGTCTGGACCCGCAATCGCGCGTCGGTCTGTCGGTGCGTGGCTGGGTCAATTCGGGTCGTCCTATGTCCACATCCTCACGCTGGGTTGGCTCACGCTGGGCGTGATGTTCCTGACCGGCCTCCTCTAGTTCATGTCTGAAAAAGGTATTCCCATGGAAAACGCTATCGTCGCCAATACGGCGCATCAGCCACTCAGTTTGCCGGACGGCAACGACCATGCGATCGTCGATCTGCCGTTCATCGCCGTCATTGACGGGCGGCAGTTTCGCGGGCGGGGCTTGTCGTTGGTGGCGGCCTATGTCGCGGGGTTGATGGACCCGGTGACCTTGAACGAAACCCGCATTGTGCGTCTGGTGTTTCAGTTTGATGGGTTTTCTGTGTCTTTGGTTCTGGATGCCGAAATCCGTGAAGGCGGGGCCGGACCCGGTGATGTGGCCCTGATTTTCAGCCGCCCCACCGGAGAGCATCTGCCGCAGCTGCGCCATGTCATCAACGCCTATATCGCAGGCGATCTGGTGGGCGTGGGACAGACGATTGCCGTGGCCGGGACCGCCGCACCCAAGGCGCAAAAGGCCCCCGGTGTGCCCGAGCGCAGGTTTTCCCCGCGCCGGGTGGGTGGTGCATTGGGTCTGGGGCTGTTGTCGCTGGCATTGGTGTCGATCGCCGGCACGCTTGCCTATCAGCGGTTGTTCGTGACGTTGGTTCCCGGTCTTGGGACGGTCGTGTCAACCGGCGAGGTGATGCGGTCCACCACCACCGGCCAGATTGTGTTTCTGGATCTGGCGGCGGGGCAGGGCGATGTCGCGGTTGCCATCCAATCCGCATCCGGTGACGTCCAAAGCCTTGTACTGCCGTGTGATTGCACGGTGACGGCGCTGGGCCTGCGCGAGGGGTCCACGGTGTTGATCGGTGAACCGGTTCTGACCCTTGGGTCCGATACCGACCAAGTGTTGGTGTCTGCCACTGTTCCCTCCGACGTGCTGTTTGATCTGTCCAGCGCCGCGCGTATCCAACTGACCTTGCCGGGGGGGCAGACGGTCATGGCCCGGATCGAGCCGTCCCAACCCGTGCGCGTGGGCACACAAGATCCGATGATCCTATTGCGCCCCGATGTTCCGCTTGGCGCGGACCGGGTCGGTGACCCGGCACAAATCCGTATCCTGCAAAACTGGGGTGGACTGACCACATGGTCCGCCGCCCTGCGCACCCGCATTTCCACCTTGTTCGAGAAAGCCTGACCGATGAAAACCATTTATCCTTTGATCTTGTGTGGTGGCATGGGTTCCCGTTTGTGGCCGATGTCGCGGATCGACCAGCCCAAGCAATTCCAGCCGACCAACGGCAAGGGCAGTCTGACCTATTTTCAGACCACCGTGCAGCGCCATCAGGGCCCGATGTTTCATGACCCGATCATCGTCACGAATGCCGCACAGGCCGATCTGGTCGGGCAACAATTGACAGAAATTCAGGCCACCGGCCGCATCATCGGTGAACCCGTCGGGCGCAACACCGGGCCTGCCGTTCTGGCGGCTGCGTTGTCGATCCTGCGCGATGATCCGGATGCCATCCTGTTGGTTGTGCCCTCGGATCACATAATATCGGGCGATTTGAACCGCACTGTGGCCCAGATGGTGGCCGCCGCCAACGCGGGCCAGATCATCACCTTTGGCATCCCTCCCGGGTATGCCGAGGCTGGATATGGCTATATCATCGACGGTGGTGAGGTCGAAAACTATGACGGCCTGCATACCGTCGCGCAGTTCATCGAAAAGCCCCCCGTCGAAGAGGCGCAACGCCTGATTGATCAAGGTACCGCCTATTGGTCGTCCGGGATCAGTCTGTTTCGCGCCGATGTCATCCGCGCTGCGTTCGAAGCCTATGAACCGCAGACATTTGCCGCAGTGGCCGCAGCCGTGGCCGATGCCGCGACCACGCCAAACGGGATCACCTTGAACGAGGACGCGTTCCGGGACGCCCGCAACGAGCCGACCGAACGGTTGATTTTTGAACGTAGCCCTGCCATTGCGCTGGCCCCGCTGAATGTCCGGTGGGACGATGTGGGCGCATGGGCCGCTGTTTATGACGTCAACACGAAGACCGGCGACGGAAATGTCACCAACGGCGATGTGATCGCGCTCGACACCACCAATTCGTTGATCCGAAGCGATGGCCGGTTGGTCGTTGTCATTGGAATGAACGACGTGATCGTCGTGGATACCAAAGACGCGCTGTTGGTGACCGACCGCAAGCACGCCCAACAGGTCAAGGTCGTGGTGGAAAAGCTGAAATCAGGCGGCAGACGCGAAGTCGTCAGCCACCCGTTCCGGAACCATGCATGGGGCGGCATCGAGGCGTTGGCTACCGATCCCGATTACCGGGTCGATATCCTGACCTTGCTGCCCGGATCCTCCATGCAGATCAATGGCCACGGCACGGGTGCCAGTTTCCTGTCGGTGGTGTCGGGGCACGCGACCTATCTCGAGGATCGTAAGGGCAATGATAACACCTTGGCCCTTGGCAGTATGCTCACGATCCACAAGGATACCGAGCTGACCCTGACCAACACCGCCGATTTCGACCTTCAGGCGATCCTGTTGTCCACGACGCCATCGGTGACAGCGACCTCGGGTCATCTGGTGTATCCCGCGCGTCCGCTTCGGTCGGTCGCGAATGGCTAAGGTGTTGTATGCTCTGATGATGTGTGCGGCGGTCTGGCCCGTTGGGGCTGCCGCACAGCAGATGGATTATCTTGCCAGCCAACGGCTGGAGGGGGCCGTTGTCCAACTGCAGGATCCGCTGCTGGCGGGTGGGTTGGCGACCGAAGCGGCCAAGGTCATGGTCAGTGTCGGCTTGCCTTGGCCTGCTTCTGCTGGCGCGGTCATTCCCCACCCGGACGCTGTGCCGTCCGAGTTCACTGTTGTCCCCGGTGCGGTTGTCGAACTGGTCGATATCCGGCTGTTGCTGACCCAGATTGCCATCCAGTCCGGCGCGCGGGATCACGCCGCGCTGGTGCGCGCCCAAGGGCTGCGGGATCACGATGTGATCCTGTTGCGCGGCGGCTTTGCGACGCTGGCCGATTTGTGGACCATGTCCCGCGACACGCCCGCGCAGGGCTTTGTGACCCAAACGGACGACGGGATCATCCTGACCCGGCCATTGGCCATTTGGTCGGATGCCGGTCTGACGTTGGGTGCCGCGGATCAGCTTGTTCTGGATCGGTCCAGTGGGACGTTCATCGCCAACTTTGGCTGGTTGGACATCGCGGGTGGCACGATTGCCGGCAACGATACCGACAACACGGCCGAGCCGCCGTTTCGGCCCTTTGTCATGACTGCCGGCCAAGGCAGCCTGACCGCGGAGGCCGCCGCGTTTCAAACCCTGGGTTTTGGCACGTCCGCCGTCTTTGGTGGTCTGTCTGTGGTCAACAATGGGTTGGTGCCCTCTCTGCGCGCGTCTGCTGTCACGCACAGCACTGTGCGCGACGTTGTCACGATTGGCCTTATCGGGACGACAGGTGCGATGCTGTCTGGCAACTGGATCAAGGGTGCCACTGGCCCCGCCATCCTTGTGTCCAACAGCGCCCAAACGACGGTCGCGGACAACCGGTTCACCGCCCTGCAGGGGCCGCAATCCATCCGCGTGACGGTTGGTTCCGTGGAAACCCGGATCAGCGGCAATCTGATGACGGGGACCGCCCGCCTGGGTATTTTGATCGACCGGGGCAGCCACGATGTGACGATCGCGCAAAATCTGGTCGTGGGAAGTGTGACAACCGGAATTGGCATTGATCGCGCGACCTGCGTGACCATCGCGGGCAATCTTGTCGCCAACAATGGTGGCACGGGCATCAGTCTGACCGATACAGATGAAACGGCTGTCACTGACAATGCCGTGTTGTTCAATCAGGGGTCTGGTATCGTGGTCCGCGCGCAGGGGCCAGCGGCCAGTGTCAGCATCTCGGGCAATGTGCTGATGGGCAACCGTGACGGTTTGCGGGGTGCCACGGTGGGCGCCGTTGTGTTGGGACACAACGACCTGAGCGGTCAGATGCCGCGCATCTTTTCCGGCGATTTTGCCCCGTTGACGGTAAACTGGTTGCGCACGCGCGGCGACGTCGTGGCGGCGTCCGAACCGTCTGTGATGCCCTGCTTCGGTCAGGGAGAAGGCTGATGGTTTTCTCGTCCGAGACCTTCTTGTTCCTGTTTTTGCCGCTGTTCCTTGCGGTTTATTACCTGACGCCGGTTCGGTTCCGGTCGGTCACGATCCTGATCGGATCCTATGCCTTTTACGGCTGGTGGCGTCTGGATTTTCTGGGCCTTTTGTTTGTCACCACGCTGTGGACCTATTTCTTTGGTCGCCGGATTGGTGCAGCGACCGATGCGCGGACGGCCAAGATTAATCTAGTGTTTGGATTGCTGGGCTGTCTGGCGGTTCTGGGCGTGTTCAAATACCTGAATTTCTTTATCGACAGCTTTGCCACGCTGTGGGGCACCGATGCGGATGGATTGGGTGTCCATTGGCGTCTGATCTTGCCGATCGGAGTGTCGTTTTACGTCTTTCAGGCGGTCAGCTATCTGATTGATGTGTATCGCAAGGATGCCGTGGCGACCGCGGGGTTCTTTGACTTTGCGGCCTTTATCGCCCTGTTTCCACAATTGATCGCGGGTCCGATCCTGCGGTTCAAGGATTTGGCCGGGCAGTTTGCGCAGCGCGACCATTCGGTTGAACTGTTTGTGCAGGGCATGACCATCTTTGCGATTGGTTTGGCGAAAAAGGTGTTGCTGGCCGACACTGTGGCCCCTTTGGCCAATCTGGCGTTCGACACTCCCGATCCCAGCGCCGCGCTCGCGTGGCTTGGGTCGATTGCCTACATGATCCAGCTTTACTTTGACTTTTCCGGCTACAGCGACATGGCGATCGGTCTTGGGTTGATGATGGGGTTCCACTTTATCCAGAATTTCGACACGCCCTATATCAGCCGGTCGATCACGGAATTCTGGCGTCGCTGGCACATCAGCCTGTCGGTATGGCTGCGCGATTACCTGTATATTCCGTTGGGTGGGAACCGCAAAGGCGTGGGTCGGACCTATGTCAATCTGATGCTTGTGATGGTTCTGGGTGGGCTGTGGCACGGGGCAAACTGGACCTTTGTTCTGTGGGGCCTGTGGCACGGCGGGTGGCTTGCCATTGAACGCGCCACGGGCCGGGCCAAGGGCACCGACCTGTTCGCGCTCGGTTCCACCTTGATGATCGTGCTGATGGGTTGGGTGATGTTCCGTGCGGCCGACGTGGCGCAGGCCATGGGGGTGTATCGCGGCATGCTGGGCTTGAATACTGCGGCAGCCGGTTCCGTGATGGGCCCCGCAAGCGCGCTTGGCATCACAAACGAAAGCCTTGTCTTTTTGGCAATCGGTATTGCGATTGCAGCCTTTGAACCGCGTCTCAATCGCGTTGCTGCGACCCGCCTGCAACCCGGCCAGACCGGGCACCTGACCATGCTGAACGCGCTGGCACCTTCGGTGCTGATGGTTGGGCTGGGCACGGTCACTGTCATGAAACTCGCGGAACAGAGCTTTTCTCCGTTCCTGTATTTCCAGTTCTAGGGGGTCTGATGACCAGAATTCTGTCCATGGCCCGCCTTGCGCTGCCAACTGTGTTCTTTGGTTACGCGGTCTTTGCCAATCTTGTGATTGTGACCGGACCACATCCAGACATCGGATTGCCCGCAAAGGGTGTGCTGTCGGGCGGTTTGACGATCAATCTGGACAGTTTGTACAAAGACAGGCTGCCCCATATGGACCCGTCGTCCAGTTTAGTGGGGGCCGCACGCTATGCCATGTTGAACGAGGCCCGGCATGGGGCCGTTGTCGGGCAATCCGGGTGGCTGTTCAGCGCGGAGGAGGTCCGGCCGCTGCCCACCCCGGATCAATGGGACCGGGCCATTGCGACGGTTCTGGACCTTGAGGCACAGATCGTGCGTGGTGGTGCCGTCCTGATTGTTGTCCCGTTGCCGGCCAAGATCGACGTCGCCCGGTCCCGCGGGGCCGATGCGGCCATGGCGGATGTCATGGCAGGCCTTTATGCCGATTTTGCTCGGAGTCTGACCGCCGAGGGCATTCCGGTTGTGACAGCCCGTGCTGAACTCCTTGCGTCTGAAACGCCTGCCTTTTTTGCCACGGATACGCATTGGACCCAGCACGGCGCCGATGTGGTGGCACAGGCGATTGCGGCATCGGGCACGATTTCGCCGGGGCGGTTGATCTATGACCGAGTGGCCCAATCGCCGACGGCATTCACCGGCGATCTGGTCCGTTTTGTAACGGCGGCGGCGATGGCCCCCGGCCTTGGCCTGATGCCTGAAACAGTCCGACCCGTGGTGCAGACCCCCGTGAGCGCGAGTGTTGATATTTTTGGCGGCGCGGACCGGGACATCGTTCTGGTGGGCACCAGCTATAGCGCCAATGCCGATTGGGGATTTGCCGACGCTCTGATGTATCGACTGGGCCGCGATGTTGTCAGCGTGGCCCAGGAGGGTCTGGGCCCGGTGCAACCGATGCGCGACTATCTTGCCAGCCCGGACTATCATGCGGCCCCCCCGACTGTCGTGATCTGGGAAATCCCGGTCCGGTATCTGACCGATCCGGCGGTGTGGCTGCACACCGATGCGCCAACCCCCGAGATATCCGCATCCCTGCACAAGGAAAACGCTGATGGATAAGTCACTGGCCGTGGTTTTCAGCGCCGTGGTGTTCGCATCTGCGGCGGCGGCGGGGCCGATGCCACCCGGATGGATGCCCCCGTCGAGCGTCGTGCAGATCGAGTTCATTTTTGACAACGCCGTCCGCCGCACGAACGACCTCCCGACTGCAGGATTGCGCGCGGCCCGGCGTCAGATGATTGGTGGCGGCAGTATTAGCCTTGGCAATTTGCAGGCCTTGGCCGATGCAGGCGATGGTTTGGCCGCATTTCGATATGCCAAGATACTGCAAGAGCGCGGGATCGCCGACACGACGGGCGCCGCCGCCCATTACTACTCCATCGCGGCCTATACCGGACGGGCCTTTGCCGTACCGCCCTTGGCCCGTTTGTTGCGCGACGAGGGGGCGAATTACAGCAACAGCCGACTGACGCAGGCGCTCAATGCCATGACCGTGCAGGCGATCAGCGGGAATCCAGTTGCTGCGACGTTGCTTGGGCAATTGTATGCGGACGGTGTGCCGTTCGGGCGCGATCTGGTGTTGGCGCAGACCTATCTTGGGCTGGGCGAGGGTGCGGGCACGCCGCCCGCCATTCTGCAACTGGGTGTCGCGTTGATGTCGGATCCTGCGGACATCGCCGCGGGCCATATTGGTGCGCGGGCCGCCCTGACCCAAGCCGCCGCCAGTGACGATCTGTCCGTCCGGGTCACCGCAGAAAACCTGTTGCGCCTGATCGATCTGCCGATCTCCCCCCAAACCGAGGTTCTCCAATGATCGTTTCTTCACGCCGCGCTGCGCTGGTCCTCGCGATGATGTGCGGTACATCGGTTACAGCACAAACGTCCGAGTATCGCTGTGGCCAACTGGACCTGGCTTCGGCCCTGCCTTCCATCGAAGGGCGCAACGGTGTCTTTTACCGGGTTCTTGCCGATTTGCGGATGCGGCACCCGATGGAAGAAGCGGCGATGCAGCAATTGGCGGACTTGTCTGCCGCACTGGCAGCAGGTGGCACCACCCTGATATACGTCACGGTTCCGACCAAAAGTCAGGCCATGCCGCAGTTTCTGCCGCCCGCCGCCGCCGACTACAGCTTTGACAGTGCGACTGCCGTTCTGGTGTATGATGACATCATCGCCCGATTGTCGGACCATGGCGTGTTGGCCCCGGATATTCTGGCGGCTTTGTCATCGGCACCCGAGGACGTGCTGCCGTTCTTTCAGGCCGATTTTCACTGGACCTCTGATGGTGCCCGGTTAGCTGCCGCCGCGATTGCCAGCGTCATCAAGGCACAGCCGGAATACGGCGAGATGACCGTTTCGCAATACCAGACCGTTGCCATTGAACAGACGACGGCGTTTTCGACCATGCGCCGCACGTTGCAGACATTCTGCAAAGACGAATTGCCCCGTGTCGAGGATGTGGCCCATGTGACCAGCGTGGTGGCGGGCGATACTGCAGTCGTGGCAGATATTTTTGCAGGCGACGATGATCCGGCCCAGATCGTGTTGGTCGGCACGTCGTTTTCAGATTCGCCGCTTGGAAATTTCGCCGGTTTCCTGTCCGAATATTCCGGTCTGGATGTTGTCAATTATGCGGTTTCCGGCGGCAATCAGTTTGGCGCAATGACATCCTATCTGACCTCCCGGGATTTTGCCCAAAGCCCGCCACGGTTCCTGATCTGGGAAAATCCGGTCTATAGCAATCTGGCCCAATATGGCCCCGATCCGATGGATGAACTGATCGCCGCCGCCGGGCAAACCTGTTCTGCCCCGCTGCCGATTGTGCAATCGGATGGCAATAGCCTGACCGCTGATCTGACCGGGTTGACGATTGGTCGGGGGGACGTGATCCGCGCCGATCTGGGAACGGACGGGCCACGGACGGCCGCGTTTTCCTTGACCACCGCAACCGGCATCATCCGCAACGCGACTATGATCCGAAGCGACCGGATGCTGGCCTCTGGCCAATTCTACAAACCGCTCGGCAGTATCTGGCATCCAGATCTGACCGCCGTGACCGTCACCTTTGACAGGCCGGTTTCCGATCTGTCGACCCTTTCCCTTTGCCAAATGTCCCGAAAGGATACCTCCGGATGACCCGATTTTCAAAACTGCTCGTGTGCGCCCTTGTGCTGAATGCTGGCCACGCGCTGGCGCAGGATGCCCAACTCTACGAAGATCCGGCAGACCCGAATGCGTCGTTTGTGCGGATCGTGTCGCCGGGCGAAACCCTTGCGGTGGTGGGGCTGAACACCTTTGACGCGGTGCAGGATGGCGTGACGCCTTATGTGACGATGACCGCCGGGCCGATCTCGGTTGCGGTGGGCGATCTGACCGCCGACGGGGATATTCCGCCCGCGACCTTCTACAGCTTTGTCGTGGGGTCCGATGGGACGCTGCATTTGTTGCAGGACCAGATCACAAACAGCCCGGCCAAGGCTGATCTGGTGTTCTACAACCTGTCCGATCTTGCGTCGGTGGACCTGTTTGTGCCTTCGGTCGATGCGATGGCGCTGGAGGATATTCTTCAGAACACATCGCGTCAGGTGTCGCTTAAGGCGCCATTGATCCTTGATTTTGAAATCCGGGACGGCGCGACAGTCCTGGCCAGTTTGCCCGCGATCGAAATGCAGCGCCGGGCCGGCGTGACCGTCGTCCTGAGCGGCAGCGCGGGCGACTATGTCGCCACCAGCAGCGAAAATTTCTATTCCAACTGACCCGCGAAAGGGCATACCCCCATGACACATTTCATGACCAACATTTTGACCGTGAACCGTTCCGGGGGTAGCCTGGCAGCGGGTCTTGTGCTGTCGCTTGTGGTGGCCCATCCGGGCGGCGTGGGGGCGCAAACCTTGCCGCTTGTTTTTGAGCCGCCGACCATGGAGGTCTCGCAGGTTTGCGTGCCCCGATTGTCCGACGCCGATCTGGCGGCGCAGTGGCAGGCGTGGGATGGTCGCACCCTGCCGGATCAGGATATCGGGCTTATCAATCGCGACATGCGCCGATTGGCGGAACTGGACGCGCTGAAATGGGACGTCACCATCCAAAAGGTGATTTCTCTTTTGCCGCGCTTGTCGCCGAGTTTTACCGAAGACCATGTGGCCCTTGCCCAAATCGAACAGATGATTGCGCTGGGGCAATTGCAGGAATTGAAAACCTTGGGGTTGGTCCAGAAATTGCTGGACCGGGGCGAAGAAAATTCCCCACGGATGTTGAATGCCCTGGCCGGGTTTCTGACCGAAGGTGTCGGGATTGACCGTGACGTTCAGCGTGCCGATGAATTCCTGATGTCCGCAGGATATGGCGGCAATGCCGACGCCTTGCTGACGTTGTCCCGCCGGACGGTTGCGGGAAATGCGCCGCCCGCTTGGGATGTGAACCCGCAACTGGCGGTGACGATGGCCTTTGGATCGCTGCTGGGTCAGATTGATCCCTTGATCTGCGACAGGATTGCCCGGATTGCCCGCGAATTCACCAGTGGCGACGTGGTCAGTGTGGATCACGATCTGGCGGTCCGCTGGTATCGGTTGGCCGCCGATCTGGGCGATCCGATTGCCGCGTGGCGCGTGGCCGAATATGAAATGGAGTCCGAACTGGTGACCAAGGACAATGATGTCCTGATCACCTATCTGGCCAAGGCCGCCGCCGGAAATCTGCCCTATGCCCAAGTTGCGTTGGGTCGCGTGTATGAAGGTGGGGCATTGGTCCCCACCGATTTGCAGCAGGCCAGCATCATGTATCAGGCCGCCGCCGCAGGTGGTGATCGTGCAGGTCTGATCCGGTTGTCCGGGTTTCTGGAGGCACAATTGCCCGCCGATCCGGCACTGCTCCCCGACTTTTTGGCGACGCTGGACAGGCTTGCGGCGTTGGAGGACACGCCTGCGTGGGTTTATACCAAACAAGCCGCCCATATTCTGCGGGTGCAGGGGCGGTGGGCCGGACAAGACGCCGCCCGGGTGTTGCTGGAACAGGGGGCCGCGATGGATGACCCGACGGCCATCATGATGTTGGCCCAGATCGACCTTGGCACCGCCCGGACCGATGCGGAGTTTTATGCCGTGGTCGATCGCTTGATCCATGCCGTCACGACATTGGGCGAAGCGGCCCCGACCACCGATCTACAGGCCGCATTCCTGTGCAAGGCCCCGGCTGCGCCCCGGTTAGATGAGGCCGCCTATTGGGCACAGGCCGAGGCCGCCATCGGGTCATCCTCGGTCGAATTCAGCAATCTGGCGTTGATGAAACTTGCGGCTGATCCGGATCCCCTTGCGATGGCTGCGTTGCAGACCCAGGCCCTGTATGGTCGCGCGACGCCATTGGCCAATCTGGTGACGGTTCTGGAAAACAACGGGGCCCCGGCATCAGAACTGGCGTTCTGGACCCAATATGCAACGCAGTTTGATAATGTCGAAACCGCATTGGCCGCGCTGGCCCTTGATACTGCAGCAACGCCGGATGCGCGCGCCGATGCGTTGATCCGGTTCCGCGCGGCTGTGGTGTCAGGCGATACCAATGCCCCGCTCAAGCTCGCGCAGGCCTTGTTGATGGACGGTGCGACAAACGCGCAGGCGGAAGCCGCGGTGTTGTTGGATGGGCTCGCCCGGACCGGCAATGGCGAGGCGATGATGCTTTTGCAACAGGCGGACCCGGTAACCTATCCGACACGCCGGGCGGCGTTTGACGCCTTCGAGGCCGAGATTGAGGCGCGCGGCGACTTTTGGGCCATGATGCTTGCCATGCCATTTCTTGCCGATGCCGACCGCCGCGACATCTATGCCGCCCGGGCCATCACCGCGATGCAATGTGCGTTCCCCGAAGCCGTGGCGTTTGCCACCGTTCAGAATGAGGTTGGCAATGCCACCGAAGCCCAACGTTGGCTGCGGATTGCCACAGCGTTGGCGGAAGCGCAGTCTTGGCAAACCGTGCAACTTGCCGATACCTATCGCGCCCTTTTGGGCAGCGACGGGGACGCTACTGCCTTGGCCCTGTATGAACAGGCCTATGCGGCGGGCAACCGGACGGCTGTGCAACGGTTGATCCGCATCTATGGGGATCCGGCAAAGGCGGGCTATGACCAAGCCCGGATTGTAACGCTGTATGTCGATCTGGTGGGGCTGAGCGACGCCGATCATATTCCTGCCGTCCTGAGCGATTTGTCCCGCAAAGACCCGGCATTGCGCACCGCGATCGAGGCCAAACTTGATCTTGATGCGCTGTATGCACAGGCAGCAGAGGCCGGAAATCCCGAGGCGATGCGCGAACATGCGCGCCGGTTGCGGGCGGTTGCCATCACGCGCACCGAAATCGACGTGTCGACCAATTGGTTGGTTCTGGCGTCTGAAGGCGGCGATGTGCCGGCCATGGTGATGTTGGCGCAAGCCTATTCGATGGGAGTTGGCGTGCCGGCCTCACTCGAAAATGCGCGGGGCTGGTTGCAAAAGGCCGCCGATGCCGGTGATCCGGCGGCCATTGAAATGGTCAAACTCTTTGCTGTTGATGCGGGGTCAAATTGATGTATCGCCAGATGTTTTTGTCCTTGGCCGTGGTTCTGACCACGGCCCACCCCTTGCGGGCGCAAGACGCCGCGCCCCAGGAACCCGCGCTCCAAGACCCTGCGCCAGAACCGTTTGTTTGCGTCCAGACGCCCGAACCGGTCATAAGCCTGAGCCATGGCAGCCGCTACAGCAGCAGTGACAGCAGCCGGACGGAGTTTGACGAGGCGTCAAATGAAGATGTGAATGCCCAACTCAAACCCGTGGATCAATTCATCACGGATCTGGCCAAGGCCGCAAACCGGGCCGTATCCACACCTGCGGATCGCCAGATTGCCGCCGATTGCGTTTTGACGGGCCTTGCCGTTTGGGCCGGGGCGGATGCGCTCAGCGATCTGGCCACGATGAACGCCCAGCTTTCTGCGCCGTCGCGGATTGCCGGGCTGGCGTTTGCCTATGCGCAAATCGACCCCTTTCTGGAGCCGTCAGAGGACCGGGACATTGTGCAGGCGTGGCTGTCTGACCGGGCGCGGGACACGATCACCTATTTCGACTCTGATGCACCGCCCAAGGCCAGCCAGAACAATCTGCGGGCGTGGGCGGCTCTGGCAGTGGCACGGGTCGGTGTCACCGTGGATGACGCAGCCATGATCGACTGGGCCGCAGCATCTGTTGAACTGGTTGCCTGTCAGGCAGCACCAGACGGCAGCCTGCCGCAGGAAATGATCCGGAAAAACCTCGCCCTGCATTACCAATTGCACGCGGTGACGCCGCTTGTCGTCACGGCGGCCTTGCTGCAGCAAAAGGGGTTCGACCTGTTTCGGGCCTGCGACAATGCCATCCACAGAACCGTTGATTTCAGCCTGGCCAGTTTTGAAGACCCCGCTGTGGTCGAGGATTTGACGGGTCATCCCCAAACCTATTTCGATGGAACAGAGACCTTGCGCGGGTTCGAGTTTGCGTGGGCACAGGCCTATCTGTCGATCTTTTATGCGCCGCAACTTGCCGGGTTTGTTGAGCAATTCGGGGACCTTGCCAATTCCAAGATCGGTGGAAAGCAGGCGTTGATCTGGGGCGACTGACCGGCGTCCAGCACATGTTATCGGGGCGGGTGGCACAGTGCGTGGGTTTTGGGTAAACCCGGTCACAGTCGAACCGATGGAGATCGTCGCATGTCGTTGAATTCCGCCACAGTGGCGTCGCGCCTGTCCGTCGCCCCGATGATGGATTGGACCGATCGTCATTGCCGGTATTTTCACCGCCGTCTGACCCGGCGCGCCCTGCTGTATACCGAGATGGTCACTGCACCAGCGGTGATCCACGGGGACCGGGATCGGTTGTTGGCGTATGATCCGGCTGAACATCCTGTGGCAGTGCAACTGGGGGGTTCTGACCCGGTTGAGCTGGCACAGGCTGCCCGGATTGTCGCCGATTATGGCTATGACGAGATCAACCTGAACGTCGGGTGCCCGTCCGACCGCGTGCAATCGGGCTGTTTTGGGGCGGTGTTGATGGAGCGGCCCGGATTGGTCGCAGACTGTGTCGCCGCGATGATGGATGCCACATCGGTCGAGGTCACGGTCAAATGCCGGATCGGCGTAGACGACCAGATCCCGCAGGATGTTCTGCCTGATTTTCTGGCCCGGGTCAGTGCCGCAGGGGTTAACCGGTTTGCCATTCACGCCCGCAAGGCCTGGCTCAAGGGGCTGAGCCCCAAGGAAAACCGGGACATTCCGCCGCTGGAGTATGATCTGGTGCTGCAGATGAAGGGCCTGTTTCCCCACCTGCATTTGTCTGTAAACGGGGGCATCACCACGTTGGAACAGGCGGTGGCGTTTCTGGATGCGGGCCTTGACGGTGTGATGATCGGGCGGGCCGCCTATCACACGCCTGCACAGGTTCTGGTCGCCGCAGACCGCGTTATTTTTCAAGAAGATCAGGATGTTGATCCCGTTCAGGTGGTGGCCGATATGGTGCCCTATATCGACCGCCATCTGTCGGCGGGGGGCAGGGTGCATCAGGTGACGCGCCATATGTTGGGGCTGTTTCATGGCCGTCCCGGTGCGCGGGCGTGGCGGCGCATCTTGTCGGACGAGGCCAATCGCGATGGTGCGGGTCCAGAGGTGCTGCTGCGCGCGCTTGCACAGGTTCAGGTCGAACAAGACGCCGCCTGATCCCTTGCGGGGGGGCTGTGTTCCGGGCATCAAGGCGTGCAAATCCAAAGGAACCCAAGATGCCGGATATGACGTTGCTGTTTCTGATGGTGGCCATGTTGCTGGCCATCGGGGCATTTGCCGGGGTTTTGGCGGGATTGCTGGGCGTGGGCGGCGGTATTATTTTGGTTCCTGCGTTCTACTACGCCTTTTCCGTGTTGGGATATGACAGCCCGCAATTGATGCAGATGTGCCTAGCTACATCGCTGGCCACGATCATCGTGACGTCGGTGCGGTCGGTTCTGGCCCATAACAAAAAGGGCGCGGTGGACTGGGCGATTCTGCGGGGATGGGCGGCCGGGATTGCTGTGGGGGCCGTCGTTGGCGTGCTGGTCGCGTCGTCGTTGCGGTCTACGGCGTTGCAGGCCATTTTCGGGACTCTGGCGATAATTGTGGGTCTTTACATGGCCTTGTCCAAGGCGCACTGGCGTTTGGGTGATGCGATGCCGATGGGGATAAAAGGGTTCGCGATTTCCCCTGTCATCGGTTTCCTGTCGGTTCTGATGGGCATTGGCGGCGGGTCGTTTGGGGTGCCGACGATGACGTTGTTCAACGTTCCGATCCACCGTGCGGTGGCGACGGCAGCCGGATTTGGGGTGCTGATTGCAGTGCCCTCGGTCGCCGGATTTTTGCTGGTGGATATGGCTGTGGCCCCCCCGCTGACCATCGGCGCGGTCAATTTGGTGGCGTTTTTAATCGTGATTTCAATGACTTTGATCACCGCCCCTTATGGCGCTGCGCTGGCCCACAAGACCGATGCGGTGCGGTTGAAGCGGGTGTTTGGCGTGTTTTTGATCCTTGTTGCGCTCAATATGTTGCGGAAGGCTGCCGGATGGTAGAGGACGCATTTTTCGGGTTGGGCTGGGCTGTATTGCCCGCAGATCAACGGGTCGCCAAATGGGCCGCTGCCGCGAGGGGAGAGGCGGTGCGCGTTGCTGCCGATCCGGAGCAGAAAGCCCGGTGGTTGCGGCATGGAAAAACGTGGTTTGTGGGGGTTGATGCCTTGCCCAATGGGCCGGATGGGTCGATTGGCGGGGTGCCGTTGCAAGGGCCGTGGGACCGCGCGATCGCGATTCCCAACCCCCTGCACCCCGCCCAATTATCCGTTATATATCAAGGGTATCCGGGCCGTGATCCCGACGAGACGGACGCCGCCCACAAGTTCCGCCGGGACCGTGATGCCGCCCATCTGGACGGGCTGTTGGCCGAGGGGCCGGGCAAGCGCCGGTTCTTGCGCGAACCCCATGCGTGGATTCTGGGCATCGCATTGAACAAATCCGACGCCAGCCCCTTGGTCGTGTGGGAAGGCAGCCATGAAATCATCCGCGAGGCGTTTCTGACAGCCACCGCAGGTATCCCCCCGGCGATGTGGCAAGACATTGATTTCACGGACGTTTACAAGGATGCCCGCGCCGAGGTTTTCGAGCTGTGCGAGCGCCGCGAGGTGCGGTTGCAGCCGGGGCAGGCGGTGTTGGTGCATCGGTTGGCCATTCACGGTGTGGCACCTTGGGCCAATGGGGCCAAGGCCCCGCCGGAGGGTCGGATGATGGCCTATTTTCGGCCCCGGATGACAGATGTGCGGGCGTGGTTGCGCGACGATTGACCGTTTGGATAAAGCGTCGGTTTTCCGTCGGTATCCCGTCGGTGTCGTTTTTGCGAAAAATCCGCCCGGTTCAGTCCTGTGACAGACGTGCTGCGCGTCCGCCGCGCCGCGTGACCGGGGCCGCCTGACGGGTCGGCAATTCGGCCATCACGGTTTGACGCGCCCGTGGGGTCATGCGCCCCCACGCGCTGATTTCTTCAATCGAGCGTTTGCAGCCGATGCACAGCCGTGTGTCCGGATGGATCACGCAGGTCTTGATGCAGGGGCTGTCAATCTCGGCCCGTTTCCAGATGTCGTCACTGTGTTCGGGTTTGGTCACGATGCGCGCCTTATGTGGGTGAGCCGGTCCAGCATTCCCTGAAGGATATACCCGGCGGCGACGTGGTCGATCACCTCGGCGCGACGTTTTCGGGACGTATCCGCCTCGAGCAGCGCCCGTTCGGCGGCGACGGTGGACAGCCGTTCATCCCAATAGGCGATGGGCAGGGGCGTGAGCCGTTCCAGATTGCGGGCAAAGGCGCGGGTGGATTGCGCGCGCGGGCCTTCGGAGCCGTCCATGTTGAGCGGCAGGCCCAGCACGATCCCCCGCAAATCCCGACCCGCGATGATCGCCAACAGCGCCGACGCATCAAGCGTGAATTTCTTGCGACGGATGGTTTCGAGCGGTGTGGCGATGCTGCGGTAGCTGTCCGACACTGCCACCCCGAGCGTCACGGTTCCAAGGTCAAGCCCGCAGACCGCCCCAAAGGGTGGAAGGGCCGCAGCAAAATCTTCGGCGGTTGTGCAGATCATGGGGTGCGGATCATTGGGTGATCCCGGCCTGACGCGCGGCGTCGTCGATCAATGCCACATCGGCGGGAGAGGCCGCAAAAACATCCCGCGCTTCGAGCAGGATTTCGGTGGCCCGATCGGTTTCGCCCAAGACCCCGTAGGCCGTGATGAGCCGCGCCCAATCCCCCGCCGATCCGCCCTCGGACGCCAATCGGTCCGACAATTGCGCCACCATGCCCCGGATCATCGCATCCCGGTCTTCGGGGGCCATGTCGGCGGAATTCGCGATGTCGGCGGCGGTTGGACCCCGTTCGGGTGGCAGGGTGTAGTCCGCCCCGGCCCGCATCGCCGCATCTTCGATCTGGGCGCGCGCCAGTTGGACGTGGACGGTTCCGATGTCCCCGCCTTCGACCACTTGCCGCCAGAGCCGGAAGGCGATGTCGGGCCGGTCCGTTTGCGCATAAAGGAGTCCCAGATAATAAAGCCCCGTCGCGTTGGTTTCGTCCCGTCCCAGAAGGATGCGGATGACCTGTTCGGCCTCTGGCGACACTTGCCCCAAGGTGGCCGCGACCATGAGGTCGAGGAGATAGCCGTAGTCATCGGTGGTGGCGGTGTCGGCCTTGAGCCGGATCACCTCGTTCTGGGCGCGGGCGGCGGCGGCGTAGTTTTCAAGGTCGCGTTCCACATTGGCCAGAAATTCCCAGCCCTGAAGCTGGTCCGGGTTGGCGGCCACCACCTGTCGCAACTGCGTCACGATGTTTTGTTCTTCGTCCGTCAGCACGATGGGCGGGCGGGGCAGGGTGGCGGCCTGCGCCTCCATTTCCGATTGGGTGCCCCGGTTTTCCCGCAGCGCGTCCCCGGCCGCGAGCCGCGATTGCAGCGAAATGTCCGGATAGCCCGGTGCCCCGAGCCGCGCATAAAGCCCGATCCCCCCGCCCGCCACCACGAGAACCGCGAGAAGGGCGAGGATGCGGTTGGCCGTGGCAGACCCGTCCGAGATCGCGGCCACCCCGGTTTTGTCCGCCAGCAAGAGCCTGCGTGAAATTTCCGTGCGTGTCCGGTCTGCGTCCTGTGGGGCCAGCACCCCGCGCGCAAGATCCCGGTCCACCTCGGCCAGTTGGTCCCGGTAGATCCCGAGGGCCTGATCGTCGTTGTCGCCTGCCCCGGCCCCGTCCCGCCGCAGCAGTGGCCCGGCGAGCATGGCCCCCGTTACGAGCCCGATCAGTGCTGCGATGATCCAGAATGTCATGGCCCCTGCCCATTGTTTGGTCTGCCTTACCTAACGAGTGCGCGCCCGCCTGAAAAGGCCCCACCCTGCGGCAGGACGGCGCGCTTGTGACCGCATGTCGCAAGTCGCTATCAATGCGACGCTCTGTGTCGGCTCGACGCGGGGGTTCAGGTTCAGGTAAAGCCTGCGGAATGGACCGGGGCACGCCCCCCGCTGTCAGGGGTTGGATTGAGCATGAAACGCTATTCAGTATTCGCCGTCGCCCGCGAGGCCCTGCGCAACCACACCGGATGGGACCGCGCGTGGCGCAGCCCCGAACCCAAGCCCGCCTATGATGCCATTATCGTGGGGGCTGGCGGCCATGGATTGGCCACCGCGTATTATCTGGGCAAGAACCATGGCATCCGTAACGTTGCAATTCTGGAAAAGGGGTGGCTGGGCGGTGGCAACACAGGCCGCAATACCACCATCATCCGATCCAACTACCTGCAGGACCCGTCCGCCGCGATTTATGAAAAGGCCCGAGGGTTGTATGAAACCCTGAGCCAGGATCTGAATTACAACGTCATGTTTTCCCCCCGCGGTGTCATGATGCTGGCTCAGACCCAGCATGAGATCCGCGGGTATCAGCGCACCGCCCATGCCAACGCATTACAAGGGGTCGCGACCGAGTTCATTTCCCCCGCCCGCGTCAAGGAACTGTGCCCGATCATCAATCTGGCTGGTCCCCGCTATCCCGTTCTGGGTGCCTTGTGGCAGCCCCGTGGCGGCACCGCCCGGCATGATGCCGTCGCGTGGGGCTATGCCCGCGCCTGTTCCGACATGGGGATGGATATCATCCAGCAGTGCGAGGTGACCGGTATTCGCCAAGAGGCCGGCCGCGTTGTGGGCGTGGACACCACCAAAGGCCCCATCGCATGCACCAAACTGGGCATGGTTGTGGCCGGTCACACGGGCGTTCTGGCCGATATGGCCGGGTTCCGGTTGCCGATCGAGAGCCTGTGTTTGCAAGCCCTTGTGTCCGAGCCGATCAAGCCGTGCATGGATGTGGTCGTCATGGCCAACACCGTGCATGGCTATATGTCCCAGTCCGACAAGGGCGAAATGGTCATTGGCGGTGGCACCGACGGGTTCAACAACTATACCCAGCGCGGGTCGTTTCATCATATCGAGGAAACCGTGCGTGCCTTGAACGAGACGTTCCCGATGATTTCCCGGCTCAAGATGTTGCGCCAGTGGGGCGGTATCGTGGACATGACGGGGGACCGGTCGCCGATCATCTCGAAAACCCCGCTGGGGAATTGTTTTGTCAATTGCGGTTGGGGCACCGGTGGTTTCAAGGCGATCCCCGGCAGTGGCTGGGCCATGGCCGAGCTGATGGCCAAGGGCGAGCCCGGCCCCTTGGCGGAGGAGTTCAGCATGTGGCGGTTCCGCGAGGGTAAATTCATCGACGAAAGCGTCGCCGCAGGGGTCGCGCATTGATGTCCGCGCTTTCCCGCCCAGCGGTTGCCGCCATTTTGGCCGGACCCCGCCCAAACCGAGGCGGTGGGACGCGCCGTCTTTCATTCTGGGGTCACTGTGGTCTGATGGACCCGTCACAGATGGAGGATACCCCATGGCAGATTACACCACAGGACGCGGCGGACGCAGGTCGGCCGGGCTATGGTTTGCGGCGGGGGCGGTTGCCCTCCTCCTTGCTCTTGTTGTTTTTGCCTTGGGTTGGGCCGGGGGCGGAGCAGAGAACGGCGCGCCACCCGAACCCGCAGCCCCGGCAGTCGAGTCACCCGCACCGGAACAGCCCCTTGTTGAACCGCCTGCGGTTGAACCACCTGCGGCAAAACAACCGGCCACACCGGGCAATTGACGCCCGGTTTCTGACGTCCACTCACGATGACACGGCCAAAGGCGGGTGCAGCGATGTGCCCGCCTTTGGTGTGTGTGCGATGGGCGGCTCAGCAACGCAACAAAACTCGGAGTTTGTTTCTTTTAAAGCGGAAAGAAATACCCATGTGGTGCCGGTAGGGTCTCATAGATGAAGTTTCCTGATGTTTTCATAGATATTCTAGGTTGGAGCTGGATATTGCTGTGGCTGGGCCTCTCGACCTTCTTTTTCTGGGTTGGAAATGGAGATTCATTTCAAGCAGTCGGTGTAGTTGGAATATCCGGTGCAGTTGCATACTATGCCGCGCAACGACATGCGACGCCTAAGCCAATTGGTATGATTGAGAGCCAACTATTGTTGAATAGACGTCTCAATCAAATTTCTGATGCGGTCGGTGTTGCCTCGGCCAACATCGCATTGCTAGCAAAGAGTGTTCGAAAGAGCACCCTAGAGCAAGGACAAGAAGTTGATTCGATTGTCGAAAGTTTGAGTGGCGTAAGACATGAAGTCATTGAAAAATCTTTAGAAGGAACGGCAAGAGAGTTCGACCCATTATTTGAAGGTAATGCGCTTGAACAGCGTTTAACTGAATTAATGGTTCAAAAAGCGCGTCGCAATTCTGAACTTTTACAAGCGATAGTTGTCGTGCTGGGAACCTTGCAATCAGGGTTGGGTGGGTCATTTGTAAACTTGATTGCTAGAGGGACTATTTAATATGCTGACCCTGACCTGCCCCTGTTGTGGCGTTTCCGGCGAGGAGACCGAATTTCATGCGGGTGGCGAGGCCCATCTGAAGCGGTTCGGGCCGGGGTCCGATATTGACGATTTCGAGGGCTACATGTTCATGCGTGAAAACCCCAAAGGCGTTCATTTTGAACGCTGGCGGCACGTTTACGGGTGCGGCAAGTGGTTTCTGGCCGCCCGCTGCACCGCCACGCTGGAGGTGTTTGGCACCTATCCCGCCCAGACCAGCGAACCCCCGCAGCACATCCGCGATGCCATCACCGCAAAACGCCCCGGTTGGGCGTGGAGAGATTTCACATGAGCACCCGTCTTGCCACTGGTGGCCGCCTGACCAATCGTGCCCGCCCGGTGGATTTCACGTTCAACGGCAAGCGGTTGAAGGGGTATGACGGCGATACCCTTGCCGCCGCATTGCTGGCCAATGACCAGATGCTGGTGGGCCGGTCGTTCAAGTATCACCGCCCGCGCGGCGTTGTCGCGTCGGGGGCCGAAGAACCCAACGGGTTGGTCAATCTTGGACGGGGCGGCACGTTTGAACCCAATCAACGCATCACCACGACCGAAGTGTTCGACGGGTTGGAGGCCACGAGCCAGAACCATTGGCCCAGTCTGGAGTATGACATCGGGGCCGTGAACGGCCTCTTGGCCCGGTTCCTGCCTGCCGGATTTTACTACAAGATGTTCATGCACCCGCGCCCGTTGTGGAAGCATGTGTATGAACCGTTCATTCGGCAGTCTGCCGGTTTGGGCAGGGCCCCCAAGGACCGCGATGCCGATACATACGAACATTTCTACCACTATACCGATGTTCTGGTGATTGGCGGCGGGATTGCGGGGCTTGCCGCCGCACTTGAGGCCGCCCAGTCCGGGGCCAAGGTGTTGTTGATCGAGCAGGCCCATTGGTGGGGTGGCCGCGCCGTGGTGGACGGTGTCCGCATTGCCGGAATGGCCGCCGCCGATTGGGTGGATCAGACGCTGATTACATTGCGCGGCATGGCCAATGTGATGGTGCGTGACCGGATGATGGGGGCCGGTGTCTATGACCACGGTTATGTTCTGGCCTATGAACGCCTGACCGATCATTTGCCCCGCGCCGTGGGCCCCCGCCACCGGTTGTGGCGCGTCCGCGCCCGTCAGATCATCACCGCCACGGGGGCCATTGAGCGCCCGTTATCTTTTGCCGGCAATGACATACCGGGCGTTGTTCTGGCGTCTGCCGTGCGCGATTACGTCGTGAACTGGGGCGTGTCCGTGGGCGACCGCACCGTGATTGTCACCAACAACGACGACGCCTATCGCACCGCCATTGCATTGAAAACCGCCGGGTTGGAGGTGCCGATGATTGTTGACGCCCGCCCCGTAGCAGATGGTCCGTTACCCCAGCAGGCCCGCGCGTTGGGCATCCGCGTGGAACCCGGCAAGGCGATTGCCAAGGTAAAGGGCGGTGCCCGTGTCACGGGTGTCGCCATCTGTGCCCAAGCCGGGGAAGGTGCCGTGTTGGAGGAGGTCGCGTGCGACTGCATTGCCATGTCGGGCGGATGGTCCCCTGTGGTCCATTTGTGGTCCCATTGCGGGGGCAAACTGGTGTGGGACGACGCGAAGGCGATGTTCCGCCCTGATGCCGACCACCCCCCGACCGGAGCCGATGGTGCCCCCATGGTTCGTGTGGCTGGTGTCGCCAATGGGCATATGTCCAGCGCCGCCGTCTTGGTCGATGCCATGACCGCCGGTTTCATCGCCGCCGGTGGCACGGGTGCCCCCGGTGCCCCGCCGCCCGTCGAGGAGGCCGCCGAGGCCCCGATGGCCCCGGTGTGGATCATGCCCCAAGGGGCCGCCTATGCCTTGCGGTCCAAGGCGTGGTTGGATTTCCAGAATGACGTCAAGGTGTCCGATGTGCAGTTGGCCGCCCGCGAAGGGTTTGAAAGCGTTGAACATGCCAAACGCTATACCACTCTTGGCATGGCAACCGATCAGGGTAAGTTGAGCAATATCAACGGTCTTGCAGTTCTTTCTAATGCATTGCATCAAGAGATACCGCGCACTGGCACGACCGCGTTCCGCCCCCCCTATACCCCGATTTCGATGGGGGCGATTGGCGGGGCCGCCCGTGATGACGTGTTCCAGCCCATCCGCAAGACCCCGATGCAGGACTGGCACGATGAGAACGGTGCCGATTTTGAACCCGTCGGACAGTGGCGCCGTCCCTATGCCTTTGTCCGTTCGGGCGAAACCGTGCATGACGCCGTCACCCGCGAGATTTTGAATGTGCGCGGGAATGTTGGCGTTCTGGATGCCTCCACCCTTGGCAAGTTGGTCGTGAAGGGTCCGGATGCCGGACGGTTTCTGGACATGCTCTATACCGGCGTGATGAGCAGCTTGCCCGTGGGTAAGTGCCGTTATGGTCTGATATGCAGCGAAAACGGGTTTCTGAGCGATGACGGCGTTGTGGCCCGGATTTCCGAGGATACATGGCTGTGCCACACGACCACAGGGGGCGCTGACCGCATCCATGCGTGGATGGAGGATTGGTTGCAGTGCGAATGGTGGGACTGGAAGGTTTACGTGGCCAACGTGACCGAACAGTTCGCCCAGGTCGCTGTGGTTGGCCCAAAGGCCCGTATGGTTCTGGAAACCTTGGGCGGGATGGATGTGTCCCGCGCCGCGTTGCCGTTCATGCAATGGGCCGATGGCGTGTTGGCCGGGTTTGCCGTGCGGGTGTATCGCATCAGTTTTTCGGGTGAATTGTCCTATGAGATTGCGGTGGACGCAGGACAGGGCCGCGCGTTCTGGGATGCCGTGCTGGAGGCCGGAGCCGCGTTGGGGATCATGCCCTATGGCACCGAAGCCTTGCACGTTTTGCGCGCCGAAAAGGGGTTCATCATGATCGGCGATGAAACCGATGGCACGGTGATCCCACAGGACCTGAACCTTGGTTGGGCGATTTCCAAGAAAAAGCCCGATTATCTGGGCAAGCGCGCCCAGGAGCGGTCCCATATGGCCGATCCGAACCGCTGGAAGCTGGTGGGTCTTGAGACGTTGGATGGGTCCGTATTGCCCGATGGGGCCTATGCCGTGGGGGACGGCGTGAACGCCAATGGCCAGCGGGTTACGGTGGGGCGCGTGACCTCCACCTATCATTCCCCGACACTGGGCAAGGGGATCGCCATGGGGCTGGTGCTGCATGGCCCGGACCGAATGGGCGAGGTTTTGCAGTTTCCCAAACTGGATGGCAGCGTGGTGCAGGCCCGGATTGTCGATCAGGTGTTCTATGACAAGGCGGGGGATAAACAGGATGTCTGAGGCAGTGAGCGCGCTGGGCGGCCGGGCCGCGGCCGGGGTTGTCACGATCCGCGATGCCGGGTTGCAGGGGATGGTGACCTTGCGCGGTGATCTGACCGATCCCAAGCTGAAGGCCGTTGTGAAAAAGGTGACGGGTGTGCCGATGCCCGAAACCCGCCGCGCGGTTGTCATGCAGGGGCAGGGGGCCGCGTGGATGTCGCCCGACGAAGTGCTGTTGCTGGTCCCCTATGCGCAAGCGGGTGCTGTGGTGGCCACGATAGAGACCGCGTTGGCGGGCAGTCACTTCATGGCTGTGAACGTGTCTGATGCCCGCGCGTTTCTGACCGTGTCCGGCAGTTATGCCGCCGATGTCATGGCCAAGAACGCCCCGGTGGATTTTGACACCTTTGGCCCCGGCGATTTTCGCCGCAGCCGGTTAGGGCAGGTGGCCGCTGCGTTCTGGATGGACGATGCCCAGACCTATCACGTCATCTGTTTCCGGTCCGTCGCCGATTATGTGTTTGATCTGTTGCGGATTTCCGCCGAAGCGGGGCCAGTGCGCCACACCTGAGGTCAGGCGGCCAGATCCCGCGCCGGTTTGCACTGTGACACCCAATCGGTGTCCGTGGCATAGCCCAGTTTGATGAGCGCCGCGCCGTAGCGGTCTGCGTAAACCTCGGCCACCTCACGCGGGAGTTTGGTGATCCATTGCGCCGATGCCCCGGAGGTAACGTGTGCCGCGACCCGTTCGGCCCGATTGTCGGTTTGTTTCAGCCCGCCAAACAGCGAATTGTCCCAATACGCCTGCACGGCGCGGTCGATATCCAAACCGTCAATCGCGAACCGGGTCAGGACGTCCCGGAACAGCGCGCAATTGGTGTCGTCGATCAAGGCTTCGTAGGTCAGGTCAATCGCGTTGGGGTGGCCATAGGGCCATGCCAGCATTTCGCGCAGCGTGTCAGCGTGTTTATGCTCCATCTCGAACAACAGGCGGGCGACGTCGCCGTCGATGCTGTTGAGGTGGTCCTGATAGTTCTTGCCGCCCCAGTCATCCCGTTTTTCCCGCAGGAATTTTTCATTCCCCAACGGCGCAATCAGGTGGTAGCGCATCCCCGACAACAGCACATCGCGCGGGTCGCGGATGATGTGCAGGAACCGCGCGTGGAGCATATCCAGCAGTTGTTTGGGGAAACTGGACGACCAGTTGACGATGATTTGCGGCCCTGTTGCTGCTGCCTCGGCCAGTTTTTGTGCCCGGTAACATTGCATGAAGGGCAGCGATTGATCGTCCTTGATCTGTCGGAACACCTTGCGCATCCAGACCGTGCCCGTCTTGTGGTGGGTGCCGATGCACAGGAAACGCGCCGGGGTCATCATGCGGCATCCTTGTCGGTGTCGTCGCTGGTTTGGTCGTCCACAAGGTCACGGGGGAATTCCCCGGTATCGACGAAGGTGCGGTAGAGCGGTTCGGTCAGTTGGTAATCAAGCGCCAGCCGCGAGGCGTGCAGACACGCCCGCAGCAAGGCGGCCAGATCCGGGTCCGACAACCAGCCGTCGATGATGGGCCGGATCGCGTCCGTCCGGATGGACCTGTCGGCCACGGTGTTGATGTCATATTTGTCCCAATAGCCCATGTCGATCCGGCCTTTGTTTTTCGAATTGGCCGTGCCGCGCAGGCGTTTCAACAGGAAATCTTCCCGGCTTTTGATCGCGTAGTGGTTCACCTGAGCGAAGTCATGCCCAAGGTTGTCCTTGTTCGAGCGCCACCCGGTTTTGAGGTATTTGTCCCCCATCGGCTGCCCCGATCCGTTGGTCCAGCGGATGTCCACGCTGTCCAGATCTTTGTTTTTCAGGAACTTGGGCCGGTGGACCCCGTAGAAATCGAACGCCGCCGGTTTGAACAGCGTCTTGAACCCCCAGACAAGCCCGTTTTCCGGGTTTTCAAAGTTTGATCCTTGAGTGAAACGTTCCGTAATCAGCCGGGTGGGGTCGAACCGCGCCTCGCCACACGACCCCATCAGCCGCCAATTGACCGAAATCGCATCGGGTGCCCCGCAAGCGTCGATGAGCGCCTGCACCGAATTGTCCCCGGTGTGGACGTTGAGGTATTCGTCCGCGTCCACGATGAGGACGTAATCGTGCGCCCGCACGAATTCCATCCGGTTGGCCCGGCTGTAGGCCGCCCGTTGCGGGTCCATGCGGGGCCCAAGCGGGTTGTCGAAATGCCGTATCACCCCCATCTGGTCCAGCCGGTTGAGGATCAGGTTGGTCCCGTCCGTGCAATCGTTTGAAAAGATGCAGAAATCATGGATGCCGATGGATGTGTGATAGGCCAGCCATTCCAGCAGATATGGCCCTTCGTTCTTCATGGTGGACACGAGGATGACCCGCGCCGCGCCAGATTGCCCGGTGGGTTGGGCGGCAACCGGGGCCAGTTTGGGGGTCTTTTCAGATTTCTTCTTGGCCATGGGCGGGGATCCTTTGGGGTGGCTCGCAGACGTGGAGGGGAGACGGGTCAGGAGGCCTTTTTCGTCTTGGTTCCGGATTTCGCGCGTTTTTTTTTCTTGGATGTGGCGGGGGGGGCGTCGTGCTGGGTGGCGTTGGCGCTGGCCACCAGTGCCGCGACGTGGGGTTTGAGGGCGGGCACGCCCAGATTGCGGGCCTCGGGCGTATTCATGAACGGGTTGGTGGGGTGCAGGGGCGTGGCCGCGATGGCCTGTTCCACCCGCGACAGCACCTGTGCCGCCTGCGGCAGATCCCCCGCCTGCGCCAGTTGCGCGAGCGCCTGTTGCACCTCTGGCCGGTCGGATTTGAGTGCGACCGCTGCCAGTTTTTCCACCACTTGCGGGGGTTCTTCGCCGGGGCCGTAGCGTTTGGTGGGGATGCCTGCGGCGCGTGCGGCGCGGCGTGCGGCGCGTTTTGCGTCGGTGTCACGGTCGACCGGTCGCGCGACCTTTTCAGGTTTGACCGTGACCGACAAGGCCGCCGCACTGATCGCGTCGCGTTCTTCGCGTTTCGTTGTCCCCTCAGACGGCCCTTCGCCAGCGGCGGCAAGGAGCGTGCTGCGGGTTTCCCCCTTTTTCGCGGTTTGGGTTTCGGCGATCATCCGGGCGATGTCGCGGTCGGGCACGCCGTTGGCCTGCATTTCCTTGACCTTTTCCTGCCACATCTTGGGCAGGTGTTGGATGAACAACACCTCGTCCAGTTTATCAAGCGGGATTTTGGAGGCCTCGCGCAGTTCGGCGACCCATGTTTCATAGTCCCCCGTGCTGCGCAGTTTGGCGACGCGGGCGGCGTGAAAGTCGAGCGCGCGCGCCTGCAGGTCGCCCAGAACCGGGTCGGCCAGCATTTGCGCCATCAACGCCTTGACCGCAGGCACATGGCGGTGCGCGTGTTTCGCCTCGATTTCATTGCGGTCAAAGAGCGCGAAATAGGCCGCGTTATACTTGTCCTCTTTGTTGTTCACGTTGCCCCGGACGCGGCGCAGCAAATACGCCTCGTAGCTTTTGACCGCATAGTGGTTCAGTTCGGCAAGGCCGTAGCCCAGCGTGGGTTTGGTGGACCGCCAGCCCGACAGCGAGAACTCGTCGGGCATCCGTTCCCCCGACCCGTTGACCCATATCTGGTCATAGAGCGCCTTGGCGTTGGCGGGGTCCTGTTTGGCGTGTTTGATGTGGGGCCGGTGGATGCCCAGTTTGATATTCGGATAGGGCCGGAACAGGGTTTTGACCCCCCAGCCTTTTTTGAATTTATCCGGCGCCGCCCGGGTGTAGTGTTCGGTCACAAGCCCCGGATTCCAGTCGGTGATCCCCGCCGATCCGTAGAACCGCCATGTGATCGCCATCGCGGAGGCATCATGTGGGATGCGGTCCACAAGGTCGGGGATGCGTCCGTCGCCGCATTTGATCGACAGGAATTCGTCCGCATCCATGGTCAGGATCCAGTCGGAGTTCATCACGACCGGGTTTTTCGTCGCCAGTTCCAGCGCGTTGGGCTGTGGTTTCTTGCCCGGTGGCACGTCGTTGCGGAAGTGTTTGCAGAACCCCATCGATTCCAGCCGGATCAGCATGTCGTCGGTGCCGTCGCCGCAGTTGTTGGTATAAACGCAGATATTGTCAAAGCCCAAATGGTGGTGGTAGGCCACCCATTCGACAAGGCTGTGCCCCTCGTCCTTCATCATGGAGAGGATGGTGTAGGTGCTGTGAGGGGCCATTTTCGCCACTATGTCCTGTCGACTGCCTGTTTCGTGACCGATAGTCCCGCCCGTCTTAAGACCGGGTTGAGGGACCTGCTGTTTTCGCGCCAGTTCTTGGTCGGCAGCATACAGCCTACACCGGGAAAGTCTACCGCACCGGACAGGTTTGCGTGGCCCGAACCGTGCGATCATGGGTTGACGTCAGCCCCTGCAGCGCTTTGTTACGGGGCAGAGACCGAAACCCTGACCGGAGGACCACATCATGGCCTTTACCCTGCCTGACCTGCCCTATGCCCACGACGCGCTTGCCGCCAAGGGCATGTCGAAAGAGACGCTCGAATACCACCATGACCTGCACCACAAGGCCTATGTGGACAACGGCAACAAGTTGATTGCCGGGACCGAGTGGGAGGGCAAGACCCTCGAGGACATCATCGTGGGCACCTATAATGCCACCGCTGTTGCCCAGAATGGGATTTTCAACAACATCAGCCAGTTGTGGAACCACAACCAGTTTTGGGAAATGATGGGCCCCGGCGACAGCAAGATGCCGGGCGAAGTTGAAGCCGCCCTGACCGAAACCTTTGGGTCGGTCGCCGCGTTCAAGGAGCAGTTTGCCGCCGCTGGTGCCGGCCAGTTCGGGTCCGGTTGGGCATGGCTGGTCAAGCTGGCGGATGGATCGTTGCAGATCACCAAGACCGAAAACGGCGTGAACCCGCTGTGCTATGGCCAGACCGCATTGTTGGGTTGTGATGTGTGGGAACATTCCTACTACATTGATTTCCGCAACAAGCGCCCTGCCTATCTCACCAACTTTCTTGACCATCTGGTCAACTGGGAAAACGTCGCCAGCCGGATGTGATCCGGGCGGTATTTGACGACAGCGGCGCCCCCTGATCGGGGCGCCGTTTTCGTTTGGCCCATTGTTTCAGGCCCACAATTTCATTTGAGAATGGTTGAATTGATCGGTTGACCGCGCCGTCCGATAGAAGGGAGGCGCGCAGACGCGCTGTGTCAACCGATGGGGTCAAACATGTTAGAAGAATTTTCTGGACAATACATCAGCCAAGTCACTGGCTTTTTCGGGGTCACACCGACCGTGTCGGTCAAAGATGTCACGCTTGTCGATACCAACCTTGTTCGTGGCGACGGTGCCACCGAGAACGTGGGCAACGGGCTGTTTGATGGCGTCCCGCTCGTCAATCTGTATCCGGCCGCCTATGGCACGCTGGACGACGGCGAAGTGCTGACCACGGTTGTTTTCCGCGACGGGACTGCCCTGACCGGGGTGCGCGCGCTGTATGATGGTCAAACCGGTGCCTATGGGTATCTGCAAGAGCAGTTTTTGCTGGATACCGCGGCGCTGGCGTCGGTGGGCAAGACGCTGGCAGATGTGGCCAATGTCGATGTGACCGCCTTGACCGATCACACTCTGAACTGGGCCGAGTTCGGGTTTACCGCAACCGGCGTGGTTGTGCCCGATCCCGAACCCGAACCCGAGCCGGAACCCGTCACCCCGCTGAACCTTGTTCAGGGGACCGCCGGGAATGATCGCCTGACGGGCACAGCGGGTGACGATCTGATCCGGGGCGGCGGCGATGATGACCGCCTGACGGGCCGCGCCGGCGCGGATACTTTTGTCTTTGGTGCCGAGACCCGCGACAACGACCGTGACCGCGACGTCATCACCGATTTCAACGCCGCCGAAGATACGATCGTGTTCGAGGCCGGTGCCCAGATCCGGTTCATCGAAGAGCGCAACGGCAACCTGTTCATCCAGTTAGAGGGCGATCGCGATGCGATCACCGTTCTGAACGCGGACCGGGGGCTGGTCGCCAATTTCGTGTTCACCGAAGATATCTTCGTCGCCTGAGGGCGTGCGAAGGTCCGGGCCGCTGGTTGATTGGCGGCCCGGATTTACTTGTTGGCCGGGCCTTGGTTTATTGGGTTGCCGCCATTTGCAAGGCTGTTTCCACGGCGGCCACATCCGGGGCGAGTGTGACGAAGTCCCGCAGCGACGCATCCGCGAAGCCCTGCGCGATGATGTGGTCGATCAGCTCCATAAGCGGCCCCCAGTAGCCGTCTGTGTTGAGCAGGATGATTGGTTTGTCGTGCAGCCCCAGTTGCCGCCATGTCAGCGCCTCGAAAAACTCGTCAAGGCTGCCCGCCCCGCCGGGCAACATAACGACCGCATCCGCGTTCATGATCATCACCTTTTTGCGTTCATGCATGGTTTCCGTGATGATGAACTGGTCGAGGTCGCGTTTGCCTACCTCCCAATTCAGGAGGTGCGTGGGGATCACCCCGAAGGTTTTACCCCCTGCCGCCTGTGTCGCCCGCGCCACTGTTCCCATCAGCCCCACGTCCCCCGCCCCGTAGACCAGCCGCCAGCCCCGCTGCGCGAGCATCTGCCCTGTGGCCTGTGCCGCTTGGGTGTAACTGTCCCGCGCCCCGGCCCGGGACCCGCAATAGACACAGACGGAAAACAGACTGGCGGACATGATGATCCTTTCAGGATGCGAGAGGGCTTTGACCGCTTGTATCTGCGTTGCTAAGGTCGCTCAACCAATGGTCGCTGGACCATGCGGAACAAAAGGGGCCAGGGGTGGCAAACGGGGGAACGGACGCGCTGAAACTGGCGCTGGGCGTGGGGGCTGCGGCGGCGATTGTCGTGCTGGCGGTGCTGTTTGTGCCGCGTGCAGGGGGGCCTGTGCCGGAACAGACCCCGTTGGCGGCGGTTCCTGTGCCGTCGGGGCCTATTGCCGGGATAACGGAAGCCGCCCCGGTTGCCGAGCCGCAGGCGGTTGCCCCACCCATGTTCACCCAATTGCGCGTGGACCCGCAAGGGCAGGTGGGTGTGGGCGGCGTGGCTCATCCCGGTGCTGTGGTCGAGGTCCGCGTGGACGGTGCCCCGGTGGCCCGCACGCAGGCCAATGAGGCGGGCGATTTCGTGGTGCTGTTTGACCTGCCCCCGTCCGATCAGCCCCGGAGCCTGACGTTGATGGAGGACCCCGATGGGGCGGCCGTCCTGTCGGACGAGGCCCGGTTGGTGGCCCCGTTTGCCGCCCCTGAGTCGACTGCCGATGGTCCAGTGGCCGTTGCCGAAGGGGCCGGGGTTCCGGACGTTGTGGCCGATGTTGTGGAGACGCCGGACGCCCTTGTGGTCGAACCTGTGGCCGAGCCTGTTGCCGAGGGTGTTGCGGAGGTTGAGACAGAACCCGCCGCGATCCCGGATGCCCAGCCGACCGTGCTGGCCGTGGATGCCGAGGGTGTCCGCGTGGTGCAACCCGCGACCCCGCCCGAGGTGATGTCCATCGTGGCGCTGGATACCATCACTTATGACCCCGCAGGCGATGTCGCCTTGACCGGTCGCGCCAGTGGCGATGGCGAGGTTCGCATTTATCTGGACAATACCCCGTTGATTGCCACCGCAATCGGTCCCGATGGCGCATGGCGCACCGCCTTGCCGCAGGTTGATACCGGCACCTATACATTGCGGGTGGACGAGGTGGACACCGCCGGCACCGTCATCAGCCGGATTGAAACCCCGTTCCTGCGCGAAGAACCCGCCGCCGTGGCAGAAACCCTTGCCGCCCAGACAACCGCCGACGGGTTTGTCGCCGCTGTGACAACCGTGCAGCCGGGCATGACCCTTTGGGCCATTGCCCGCGACCAATATGGCGAAGGAACCCTGTATGTGCAGGTCTACGAGGCCAACAAGGACGCCATCCGCGATCCCGATCTGATTTATCCCGGTCAGGTGTTTGTCATGCCTGCCCCGGTCGAATAGCGGGTGCCGGGTCTGGTCAAGGGCGCGTGCCGGGCCTAGGTAGACACCCAGCCCGCAAGTGAGAGTGCCCGATGCGTCAATTGCCCAAGTCCCAAGCCAACCTGTCCGGTCAGAAGATCGAAGGTTGGAACGTCATCCGCCGCGTGGTGCCCTATTTGTGGCCCGAAGGCGATACCGGCACCAAGGTTCGGGTCATTCTGGCCTTGTCAGTGCTGATGCTGGCCAATGTGATCGCTGTGGCCACCCCGTTTTTGTATCAGCAATCTGTCGATGCCTTGACCCCGAGCGGGGCGGGGGCCGCCACGTTTCTGGCCTTGGGTGCGATTGGTTTGACAGTGGCCTATGGTATCGCCCGCCTGATGTCCGCCGGATTTCAGCAGTTGCGCGATGTGATTTTTACGCCCGTTGGACAGCGCGCGCTGCGCCGTCTGGCGCTGGAGACGTTCACCCACATTCACCGTTTGTCGATGCGGTATCACATCACCCGCAAGACCGGCGGGTTGAGCCGCGTGATCGAGCGCGGCGTCAAGGGTGTGGATTTTCTGTTGCGGTTCCTGTTGTTCAGCATGGGCCCGCTGGTCATCCAGTTGCTGATGATTTTGGCCGTTCTGTTCTACAAATTTGACGCCTGGTATATGGTCGTCGTGCTGGTCACGATCGTCTTGTATGTCTGGTTCACCTTTGCCGTGACCGAATGGCGTGTCAAAATCCGCAAGATCATGAATGAGCAGGACACCGACGCCAATCAAAAGGCGATCGACAGTTTGTTGAACTTTGAAACCGTCAAGTATTTTGCCGCTGAACGGTGGGAAGCCGACCGGTATGACCGCGCCATGGAGGGTTACGAATCCGCCGCTGTGCGCACCAACAATTCGCTGGCCGTTCTGAACTTTGGTCAGGCATTGTTGATCACGGTCGGGCTGGTCGTGGTCATGGTGATGGCCGCCGTGGGTGTAGAGCGCGGGGCGCTGACCGTGGGCGATTTCGTGTTGGTCAACGCCTATATGATCCAGATCACCATGCCGTTGAATTTTCTGGGCACCGTCTATCGCGAGATCCGGCAGGCCCTGATTGATATGGGTGATATGTTTGATTTGTTAGAGCAGCCAGCAGAAGTGACCAACAAACCGGGCGCGGATGTTCTAAAAGTGCAAGGCGGTGAGATCGTTCTGGACAATGTTCTGTTCGGATATGACCCCGAACGCGCCATTCTCAAGGGCGTGTCCCTGACCGTCGCTGCCGGCACCACCACCGCGATTGTCGGGTCGTCGGGGTCTGGCAAATCGACCATCGGACGCCTGTTGTTCCGGTTTTACGATGTGAATGGCGGGGCCTTGCGGATTGATGGGCAGGACCTGCGTGATGTCACCCAGGAAAGCCTGCATGCCCAGATCGGCGTGGTCCCGCAGGATACCGTTTTGTTCAACGATACCGTGCATTACAACATCGCCTATGGCCGCCCCACCGCCACCGAGGCCGAGATTGTCGCCGCTGCCCGCGCCGCCAAGATCCACGATTTCATCATGAGCCTGCCCGACGGATACAAGACCACCGTGGGCGAGCGCGGTCTGAAACTGTCGGGCGGTGAAAAGCAGCGCGTGGGCATTGCCCGCACGTTGTTGAAAAACCCGCCCATCCTGTTGCTGGACGAGGCCACGAGCGCGCTGGATACCGAAACCGAGCGCGAGATTCAGGCCGAGTTGAAGGCCATGGGGCAGGGCCGCACCGTTTTGACCATTGCCCACCGGTTGTCCACGATTGCCGATGCCGACGAGATTGTCGTGCTGGAAGATGGCGTGATCGTGGAGCGTGGACGCCATGACGATCTGGTGGCCCGCGACGGACGGTATGCCCATTTGTGGAATCGCCAAGAGGCCGGAGAGGACGACGTCGCGGCTTGAATCCGGCCCGATTTTCGGTGACATATTGCGTTGGTATTCCGTCGGTATTGCGTCGGTGTGCCTATCCCCCAATCCCGGACCACAGGAGGCCCTGCGATGACCCCGAGTTTCCTGCGTTCTGCCCTTGTTCTGGGTCTGTTGTCTGCTGTTGGCCCATTTGCCATTGATATGTTCCTGCCTGCGTTGCCGATAATCGGGGCCGCGTTGGATGCCCCCGTGGCCACCGTTCAATTGACCCTGACGTTGTATTTCGTGGCCTTTGGGCTGTCGCAGATGATCTATGGACCGCTGGCCGATCAGTATGGTCGCAAGGCCCCCATCCTTGTTGGGTTGTCGATTTTTGCGGTGGCGTCGGTGTTGGCCGCGATGGCCCCGACGATTGGCTGGTTGATCGCGGCCCGCGTGTTGCAGGGGATCGGGGCCGCATCGGTCATGGTGGTGCCCCGTGCGATCATTCGCGACATGATGACCGGACCGCAAGCCGCCCGGATGATGGCCGCCTTGATGATGGTGATTTCGGTGTCCCCGATGTTGGCCCCTTTGGCGGGCGCCGGGTTTCTGGCCATGGGCAACTGGCGTTTGATATTCTGGGCGCTGGCCGGGGCAGGCATTGCCAGCCTTTTGGTGACCGTGTTCCTGCAACCTGAAACGCTCAAACGCGAGGACCGCGTGCCCGTCAATTTCGCGTCCATGGGCCGGGGTATCCGGGTGTTGATGACCGATCCCGGGTTTCTGGGCCTGACGTTTGTGGGCGCGTTTGGATTTGCCAGCTTTTTCGTGTTCATCTCAAGCGCCGCGTTTGTCTATTCCGGGCAGTTCGGGTTGACCCCGGTGCAGTTTGGCCTCGCGTTTGCCGCCAATGCGATGGGGTTTATCGGCGCATCCCAGTTTGCAGGCGTGATCGGGGGCCGAATCGGCATGGGGCCGATGATCCGGTTGGCCGCGTTCGGGTTTGCGGGGTTTTCGGTTGCGTTGCTGGTTCTGGCGCTGGCCGGGTTGGCCAGTTTGCCTGTCATCATCGGGATGCTGGTTCTCGCCAATGGCTGTTTGGGTCTGATCATTCCCGCCACGATGGTGATGGCGCTGGACGATCACGGGGATATTGCGGGCCTTGCGTCGTCCCTTGGCGGCACGTTGCAGATGATTCTGGGCGGCGTGTTTGTGGCCCTGACGGGGCCGTTTTTCGATGGCACGGCGGTGCCGATGATCGCCGCGATTGCTGTGTCTGCCGTGGTCACGTTGCTGTTGGCGCTGTGGGTGCTGCCCCGGTTGCGGATGCAAAGCGCCTGAGGGCGGTTTTTTCTGGCATCCAACCGGGGTCAGGCGTATGCCGCCGCCCATGACCGATACCTTGCCCCCGTGCCCCGAGTGTAAATCCGTGTTCACCTATGAGGTGGACGCCCTGTTGACCTGTCCCGAATGTGGCCATGAATGGACCGCCGCCGGGACCGATGATCCGGTGATTGAGGTGCGCGACAGTGTGGGCAATATCCTGCGCGATGGCGACACCGTCACCGTCATCAAGGGGCTGAAGGTCAAGGGGTCGTCCACCATGCTCAAGGTCGGGACCAAGGTCACGGGCATCCGGTTGGTTGCGGGCGACCATGACATTGATTGCAAGATCCCCGGATTTGGCCAGATGGGCCTGAAATCCGAGTTTGTGAAAAAGGTCGCTGATTAACCCTGACCCGCCCCGGTCATTCCGCCGCCTTGAGCGGGGTTTGCAGGGGCAGGGGGGCCATCAGCGGTTCTTCGGTCCAGATGATTTCTGGCGCTGGCGTCCGCGCCGCTGCCCGTGACAGTGCCCAGTCCCGCGCCGCCTGACTGGACCGGCCGAACGACAGTTTCGACAACAGTTGCGCCCCCCAGAGTGCGTAGGTGGTGACCCAGACCCGGATCGCCAGCATGGACGGCGTGAACACCAGCGTCAGAACCGTCGCAATGCCCAGACCGAACACCACCGCCGTCGCCAACTGTTTCCACCACAGCGCCGTGGGGCTGTCGATCGAATACCCCCCATTGATGAAATCGAGCGATAGCCCGAACATCATGGGCGCAAGCCCCGCCATGGTTGTGATGGTGGTCAACAACACGGGGCGAATCCGATCCTCGGCCGTGCGCGTGATCGCCTCGGTCCGGGGCATGTATTGCCGGTAATCCTGATAGGTGTCGATCAACACGATGTTGTTGTTCACCACGATCCCTGCCAGCGCCACGATGCCCGTGCCCGTCATGATGATCGAGAACGCCTGATCCATGACCAGCATCCCCACCAAGACCCCCGCCGTGGACAAGACCACCGCCAGCAGCACCAGAACCGAGTTGTAGAACGAATTGAACTGCGCCAGCAGAATGATGAACATGAGGCCAAGCGCCCCCGCAAAGGCGGTCATGAGGAACGCCCCGCTTTCTTCCTGTTCTGCCGTGTCCCCGGTCCATTCGTAGCTGACCGAGGCGGGCAGGACCCCGGTGTCCAGCCATTCGGTGAGCGCCGCAATGCGTTCGTTGGCCGTGACGGGGATTTCGGTTATGTCGTCCTCTTCGAGCAGAACTGCGATGCTGTCGGGTGTTCCGTCGTTTTCGTAGGCGATGATGTCATACCGCGCGGCCCCTGTGGCCGTGTCATCAACCAGCCGCGCATAGGCCAGCGAAACGGGGATATTGCCGACCTCTGTTGTCAGTTTTACCAGACCCTCGGCCACGCCTGCCTTGACGTTGAAGGCCCGTTGCTGGTCGATCCGGTCGATTTGCGCAAGTTGCGCGACGGGGGTGCGCGTGATGAAATTGGACAAGGGCACCAGACCGGCAGGAGTGCGCACCTTGAGGCTGTCGAGAGTGGACAGCACTCGGTCTTGTTCGGGCAGGCGCACCCGGATTTCAATCTCTTCGTCGGAACTGTCCACCCGCATGGTGTCCAGAAGAACCCCCCGCGTGACCAACTGCACCATGCCGCCGACCGTCGCCACGTCTGCGCCGTAGCGCCCGGCCTTTTCCACGTCCACGTCAATCTGCCAGTCGATGCCGGGCAGGGGGCGGCTGTCTTCGGCCTGAATGACGCCGGGCAGGGTGTCCATCGCCCGCCGCACGGTGTCGGTCGCGGCCAGAAGGTCGTCCCAGTTGTCGGATTTGAGTTCGAGGTGGATCGGTTTGGACGCCCCCGGACCCATTGCAAGGTTGAGCGTTTCCGTCCGGATGCCCGGTATTTTCGCCAGTTCCGCCGACAGCCGTTCGATCACCAGATCGCCGTCAAGGTCCGCCCGGTTCAAGCCGTTGGCCGCTGCGAAATCGTCCCGGTCTTCCCATGGCACGAGTTCGAGTTGGAGTTGCCCGATCGCGTCCCCCGGACCCCCGGCCCCCCCGGTGTTCTGGTTCAGACCACCCGCCCCCGCAAAGGCGAACACGGTTTGCACGCCCGGTTCCTGCAGCGCCACCGATTCCACCTGTGCGACGAGCGCGTCTTTTTCCGGCAGGCTGAGGTTGCCGCGCGCCTGAACGTAGACGATCACCTGTTCGGGTTCGGATTCCACAAAGAATTCAACGCCGTTGTTGTTTTTGCCAAAGTAGACGAACGTCCAGACCACGAACACGCCCACTGCCGCCACCGACACCAGCGGCATGATCGGGTTGCCGACGATAAAATGCATCACCTTGCCAAAGACCGACCGGTGGTAGCCTGCCCGCACCCGCCGCGCGGGCCGTTCGAGCGTGGCTGCCCCCATCGTGATCGAAAGGCCGACCGCCCCCGCAAAGAACAGAACGAACCCAGGAAGTGACGCCATGACCCCGTCCGTTTGCACCGCTTGGCCCGAGAAATAGCCGGGGTTGAGCGTGAGCATCGCCCCCATGAACGCCACAAGCCCCGCAGGCACCACCAGCGCCGCCCGTGCCCACCACGGCAACCGCCCCCGCAAGGCGTCAGACGCCCGCCCGAAAATCCGGCTCATCCGGCCTGTCACCCCGCCCAGAACCGGTAGATACACCAGCGCCACCACAAGCGACGCCGACAGCACGAAAATCAGCGTGACCGGCAGCATCCCCATGAATTCCCCCGGCACGCCGGGCCAGAACAGCATGGGCAGGAAGGCGCACAGCGTGGTCGCCGTGGACGACACGATGGGCCAGAACATCCGTTTGGCGGCCTCGACATAGGCGTGCATGGGGCCGGACCCTTCGGAAATCCGTTTGTCGGCGTATTCGACCACCACGATGGCCCCGTCCACCAGCATCCCCACCGCAAGGATCAGCCCGAACATGACGATATTGGAAATCGTGATCCCCATCACCCCCATCAGCGCAAAGGTCAAAAGGAACGAGGTGGGGATCGAAAACCCCACAAGCAGGGCGGGTCGCGTGCCCAGTGACGCCAGAACCACGATCATCACCAGCGCGATGGCGGTCAGAACCGAGCCTTCGAGCTGGCTGACCATGGAGGCCACGTTGCGGCTTTGGTCGTTGGAGGTGCCGACCTGAATGGCCGCCTGCAATTCGGGGGGCCATGATGCCCGTTCGGCCTCGACCGTTGCGCGCACGAGCGCGGAGGTGTCGATGAGGTTGAACCCTTTGCGTTTGACCACCTGAAGCGCCACGGTGTTCTGGCCGTCGAACCGTGCCGTGGACTGCCGGTCCTCGAACGTCAATTTGATGTTTGCAAGGTCGCCAAGTGTCACAACCCGGTCCCCGTTGGTTTTGACGGGCAGGTTGTAGACGTCTTGCGGGCTGTTGAAGGATGATGGGATCTTGACCGCAAAGGACCCTTGCGCGCTGTCCACGTCCCCCGCCGCGATCAGCAGGTTGTTGTTGGTCACAACCCCGATAAGTTCCCCCGCCGTGACGTTATACGCCTCGAGCCGGAGGGGGTCGATGATGACCTCGAGCATTTCGTCCCGTTGGCCGGTCAGCGCCGCCTCTAGCACCGCGTCAAGGCTTTCCAGACGGTCCTGAAGGTCTTTGGCGACCTGCACCAAGGTCCGTTCGGGCACCGCCCCTGTCAGGTTCACGATGATGATCGGAAATTCCGAGAAGTTGATTTCGTTGATGGAATACTGGTCCGCGCCAGACGGAAACTGGGCCTCGGCGGTGTTCATCGCGTCGCGCACGTCGGCCATGATCCGCGTCTTGTCCCAGCCGAATTCAAATTCGAGTGCGACCCCGGCGTAACCTTCGGCCGCCGTCGCCGACATGGATTTCAAGCCGTCCAGATCGGCCAATTGTGTTTCCATCGGTTTGACGAGCAGTTTTTCGCTGTCTGCTGCCGAAATGCCGGGGAAGGGCACCGAGACAAACAGCGCCGGGATTTCGATATCTGGTTCGCCTTCTTTGGGCAGGCCCACATAGGCGTAGCCGCCCGCCAGAAGCGACAGAAAGATAAAGGCGAGCACCATCCGCGCGCGGGATGCTGCCCAATCGACGATGCCGGTCATCCTTTTGCCTCCTGCCAGGTCGGGTCAACCCTGACCCCGTCGATGACGTATTCCTGACCCACGACGATGATGTCGGCCTGATCGGGGAGCCCACCGACCCAGACCCCGTCCACCGTGTCCCGGATGAGCGTCACCGGGGCAAAGCCCGCCACGTTGCCTGGATCGACCGTGCGCACCCCCAAGGTGCCGTTGTCATCTAGCGTAAGCGCCGATTGCGGCAATAGGTGCGCCGCCCGGCCATCTGCCGCCACGAGGATTTCCGCCGTCTGCCCGTCGCCGATGGTCAGGTCGGGGTTGGCCACGGTGATTTCAACGCGGAATGTCCGGGTGGTTTCATCGGCAGAGCGGGATACGAAGCTGACCGTGCCGCGCACCTCTTGCCCCGATGTCAGACGCGCGCCCGCCAGCGCCCCCGGTTTGATCTTGTCCACGTCCCCTTCGGCGACAAAGCCCACGAGCCGGATCGGGTCGAGTTGCAGGATTTCGGCGCACAGCACCCCCGGTTGCAGGAGCGAACCGAGTTCGGCGGTGTCCTGATTGAGGAGGCCGCCAAAGGGGGCGGTGATCTGCAATTTCGCGATGTTTTGTTGTGCGCCCGCGACGGCGGCGGTGGCCGATACGATCCCTGCCTTGACGCTTTCGATTGCCGCCACCGCACTTTGCACGCTGGCGTCCGCGCCCACGATCCCGGCCCGCGCCCCTTCGAGTGCGGCCTCGGCAGAGGTGACGCCCGC
>JBGSIZ010000198.1:0-4898 GCA_041742255.1 Marivivens sp.
CCGACAGCCTGCACCGGGATGCCCGCGACGCCGAGGTGTGGGCGATCGGCGATCCCGTCCGCGCCTGTGTCATCCTGACGCCCCGGCCCCCGGTGTTGTATCTGGGCAAGCTGGCCGTGGCCGAGCCGGACCGGGGTCAGGGCCATGCCCGCACGTTGGTGGCCCTCGCCACCGACCGGGCCCGCGCCCATGGGTTGGCCGATGTCGAGCTGGCAACGCGGGTAGAGTTGACCGGGAACCAGCGTGCGTTTGCCGCGTTGGGGTTTACCGAGGTCGCCCGGCAGGCCCATCCCGGTTTCGCCCGCCCCACCACGATCCTGTATCGTCGCCCTGTGCCAGAGGTACAGTGAATGGTGGTGCCGATCACGGTTCTGCTCGCGTTTCAATTGGTGGGCGAGGTGTTGGCCCGCGCGTTTGCGTTGCCCTTGCCCGGCCCCGTTCTGGGCATGGTTGGTTTGCTGACAGCGTTTGCCCTGTTCCCCTGGCTGATGGCCACGGTCCGCCCGGTGGCCACGTTTCTGCTGGCGCATTTGTCGTTGTTGTTCGTGCCTGCCGGGGTGGGCGTGGTGGCCCATCTGGACAGGTTTGGCACGGACGGTGTCGCGCTTGGCCTCACAATTGTCGGGTCTACCGTTCTGACGTTGCTGGTGGCCGTGGGCGTATTTATCGCCGTCGCCCGGTGGACCGATCCCAAGACCGAAAGGCCGCGCGATGACTGATCCCAGTGCCCTGTGGAGTTATCTGAGCCAAGGTCCGTTGTTGTGGTTGACCGTGACGTTGGTGGCATATGGTGCCGCGGATAGTGTGTTTCGCCGTGCCGGACGGCCACCATTGTTGAACCCGGTGTTGATAGCGGTTGCCGCCTTGGCGATACTGTTGACCCTGACCCGCACCCCGTTTGCCACCTATTTTGAAGGTGCGCAGTTCGTCCATTTCCTGTTGGGGCCGGCCACGGTCGCGCTGGCCTTGCCGATTTATGACAATCTGGCCCGCATCCGCGCGACACTGCTGCCGATCCTCGCCGCCGTTGTGGCGGGGGCGGTTGTGGCGGTCACGTCTGCCGTGACAATCGGGGCCGCGTTGGGTCTGGACCGGGTCGCGCTGTTGTCCGTTGCCCCGAAATCGACCACCGCCCCGGTCGCGCTTGGCGTGGCCGAGGCGATTGGTGGCGCGCCGTCCCTGACCGCGCTGATGGTCATCCTGACCGGCATCACCGGGGCCATCGTTGTCACCCCATTGTTCAACCTGTTGCGCATCCGGGATTTTCGCGCGCGCGGTTTCGCGGTTGGCGTGGCCAGCCACGGGATCGGAACCGCCCGCGCGTTTCAGGTGAACGAGACCGCCGGTGCCTTTGCCGGTTTGGGGATGGGGTTGAATGCCGTCGTTACCGCCTTGATTACCCCGATGCTGGCCCCCGGTCTGGTGCCGTGGGTCATCGCTGTGTTCCAGTGAGGCATGCGTTTGCGCCTTGCGCCCGGCCCCCACCTGCGGCAGCGTGCCCGTCCAGAGTGGAGGCCAGACATGACAGACGATACGCCGATTGATCCCGCCCATGACCCGGACCGCCATGCCGTCAAGATGGCCAAGAAGAAGGTCGCCCGCGACAAGATCATGGCCACCAAGACCGATCAGAAGGGTCTGATCATCGTCCATACCGGCAAGGGCAAAGGCAAATCGAGCGCCGCGTTCGGGATGATTTTCCGCTGTATCGCCCATGCGATGCCGTGCGCCGTGGTCCAGTTCATCAAGGGCGGCATGTCCACCGGCGAACGCGATCTGATCTTGCGCCAGTTTACCGACATTTGCGAATTTCACACGATGGGCGAAGGGTTTACATGGGAAACCCAGGACCGCACCCGTGACACCGAAATGGCCCAAGCTGCGTGGGCCAAGGCCCGCGACCTGATCCGCGACCCCAAGAACCGGATGGTTTTGCTGGACGAGATCAACATCGCCATCCGCTATGACTATGTCGATATTGCCGAGGTTGTCGCGTTTTTGCGCGATGAAAAGCCTGCCATGACCCATGTTGTCCTGACCGGTCGCAATGCCCATGACGACCTGATCGCGCTGGCCGATCTGGTGACCGAGATGGAGTTGGTCAAGCATCCGTTCCGGTCCGGGATCAAGGCCCAGATTGGCGTCGAGTTTTAACCCGGTGCAGATGACACAGGCCCATCGCGACGCCTTGCACGAGGTGATGACGTGGCGCCGCGATGTCCGCCATTTCCGCACCGATCCCGTGCCCGAGCCTGTCATGGACCGGTTGCGCGCCGCGATGGATCTTGCCCCGTCTGTGGGCAATTCCCGCCCGTGGCGTGTGCTGCGTGTGCAAAGCGACGCCTTGCGCGCCCAAGTTGCATCCAATTTTGATATCGCCAATGATGTCGCCGCTGCGGCCTATGATCCGCAGGCGCAGGCACAGTATCGCGCGCTAAAGCTGGCGGGGTTGCGCGATGCCCCCGAACATCTGGCCGTGTTCACCGTGCGCGACCCCGCCGAGGGCCACGGATTGGGCCGCCAGACCATGCCCGAGATGCTGGCCTATTCCACCGTCACCGCCATTCACACTCTGTGGCTGGCCGCCCGCGCCGAGAATGTGGGGGTTGGTTGGGTGTCTATCCTTGATCCGGGTGCTGCCAAGGCCGCGTTGGGTGCCCCCGCAAATTGGGATTTGACCGGGTATCTGTGTCTGGGGTGGCCCGTCGCCGCCGATGATACCCCCCTGTTGCAGCGTGCCGGGTGGCAGGACAACACCGCCACCGCATGGCGCGTGGTCTAGCGTCGTCTAGGCCGCCCGCACCGCCAATTCCACCGCCGTGATCGCCGCCCGGATGTCTGCCGACGTGGTCCGATGGTTGACGATTGCCGCCCGAAAGCAACTGCGTCCGCCCACCATGGTCGTGGAAAACACAGCCGCCCCAGATAGTTGCAAGGTTGCTGCGATGGCGTCTGCATCCCCCCGCGCGGGGTAGAAGGTGCACAGGTTCGACACCACCGGATGCGCCAATGTCAGAACGTCCGACGCATTCACGAGGTCCGCCATGAGTGCCGCCTGACGGCAATTGTCCGTGATCGCCGCCCCGAGTGCCGTTGCCCCGCAGGCCTTGATCGTCGTCCAGACCTTGAGCGCCCGAAACCCTCGCGACAATTCCAGCCCGTAGTCGCAAAACCACAGGTCCCCCCCCGCCAACCCGTCCCCCGGTTTGAGGTAATCCGGCCGTTCCCGGAACGCCGCCAGATGCGCCACCCGGTCCCGGATCAGGCAGATGCCGCAGTCATAGGGTGCCCCGATCCATTTGTGGAAATCCGCCGCGAGGCTGTCGGCCCGGTCCACCCCGTTGGACAAATCCCGCCAAGGTGCCGCCGCCAGCCGGGTCCAGAATCCGAACGCCCCGTCGATGTGCAGCCACAGGTTTTGCGCCGCGCACAGGTCCGCGAGCGCCGGGATCGGGTCGAAAACCCCAAGGTTGACCGACCCCGCCGTGCCCACCACCGCAAGCGGATGATGCCCCGCCCGCCGGTCATCCGCAAGCATGACGCCAAGCGCCGCGAGGTCCATTTGGCCTGCTTCCGTCACCGGCACAAGACGCAAGGCGCGCGCGCCGTGGCCCATCACCTCGAGCGCCTTTTTCACGCAGGAATGGCTGCCTGTGGCCGCATAGACCCGGATCGCGGGCAGGGCCCGGATGCCCGTGGTCCGCACGTCCGGAAACGCCCGCACCAATGCGGTTTGCAGCGCCAGAATTGTGGCCTGTGACGTGCCCGAGGTGAGGATGCCCGACGCCGTGTCCGGCAGCCCCGCCACTTGCCGTGTCCAGTCGATCACCGCCTGTTCCACCGCCACGCCGCCTTGGTGCCGTCCGCCCATGTTCGCGTTCATCGTGGCCGCCACCAGTTCCGCCGCTGCCGCCTGTGGCAGGCCCGAACCATGCACCCAGCCAAAGAACCGGGGATGCGTGTTTCCGGTGGCATAGGGCATGATATTTTGCGTCAATTGACCGAACAGGTCCGATATTTCTGTGCTGGATTGATCCAGCGCCAGTCCCACGGTTTCGTCCATGTCCGCAGGCGGCGCGATCCACGGCAGGTCCCGCGCCGCGCCCATCCGTTCAAGGCAGGCCGCCAGCAGGTCGTGAAACGCCGCCCCGAAGGCCTCCATATCGGAGGGGTCGAGCCTGTGGCCTTCACCGTTTGGCATGTGCCGCCTCGCCTGCTTTGCGGGCGGCGGACAGGGTTTGCCCGGTCGAGAGCGCCTCTGGGTCCACCATGAGGTCGATGACCGCCAGCGTCCCCGCCGCCTGTGCCCGCCCGAACGCTGCCGGGAAATCGGCGGTGGCTGTCACCACCTCGCCATGGCCGCCGTAGGCCCGCGCCAGCGCCGCGAAATCCGGGTTGGCCAGCATGGTGCCCGACACCCGCCCCGGATAATGCCGTTCCTGATGCATCCGGATCGTCCCATAGCGCCCGTTGTTGACCACGATCACGATGGGCGCCGCCCCGTGTTGCACCGCCGTTGAACATTCGTTGAGCGTCATTTGAAAACACCCGTCCCCCGCTAGACAGACCACCTGTCGGTCCGGATGTTCGAGTGCTGCCGAAATCGCCGCCGGGAACCCATAGCCCATCGACCCCGAGGTGGGGGCCAGTTGGGTCCGGAACCCCTTGTAGGTAAAATAGCGGTGCAGCCATGCCGCATAGTTTCCCGCCCCGTTGGTCAGGATCGCGTCGGCGGGCAGGTTGTCCGACAGCCAGCCCACCACCTGTTCCAGCTTGACCGCCCCCGGTGTTTCCAGTGGGGCCACCCATGCGTCATATTCCGCCCGCGCCGCCGCCGTCCATGCCGACCAATCCGCCCCGCAAGGGGCCACCCCCGCCAGCGCCCGCACGAACGACAC
>JBGSIZ010000199.1:0-2783 GCA_041742255.1 Marivivens sp.
TCAGCGTGGCGGCACACGGCGCGGATGGCACGCTCTTTGCGGCGGTCGGGGCGGGGCTGGTGTTGTCGTTCGGGTTGCCGGTGGTGGCGTTTGGCCTGTTGGGCTGGCTCACCCGGCTGGACGCCACAAACCGGGCGGCGATTGCGGCGCATTACGGGTCCATTTCCATCGTGACGTTCGTAGCTGCCACGTCCCTCCTCACCGCGCGCGGGGTCGAGGCCGAAGGCTTCATGGTCGCCGTCGCCGCCGCGATGGAGGCCCCGGCGATTGTTTCGGCGCTCTGGCTCATCGCGCGCCAAGGGCAAGGGGGCCAGATGGACGCCGCACTGTGGCGGGAAATCCTGCTCAACGGGTCCATCGTCCTGCTGGTCGGGGCGTTTGCCATCGGGGCGGTGACCGGGCAACCGGGAATGGACCAGATATCGGCGTTTATCTTGGCACCGTTTCAAGGGGTGCTGTGCCTGTTCCTGCTGGACATGGGTCTGGTGGCGGGGCGTGGTCTGCGGGCGGCGCGGGGACAGGTGACAGCGGGGGCGGTGGCGTTCGGCATCGTCATGCCAATGGTGGGCAGCGTGTTCGGCCTCGGCATGGGGCTGCTCATCGGGCTGTCACCGGGGGGCGTGGCGCTCATGATGGTGCTGTCAGCCTCGGCCAGCTACATCGCGGTCCCGGCGGCCATGCGGGTGGCCTTGCCACAGGCGGACCCGTCCATCTCGCTCACCCTGTCGCTTGGGGTGACGTTTCCCTTTAACCTGACGCTGGGCATTCCGATGTATCTGTCCATCGCGCAAACGCTGACAGGACCTGCATGATGCAAACTCACCGGGCCAAACGGGTGGAAATCGTGATCGAGGCCCCGCTGCAATCGCGGCTGACGGCGGCGCTGCACAAGGCGGGGGTGACGGGCTACACGATCCTCCCGGTGCTGGGGGGATCGGGGCGGTCGGGGGACTGGACGCGGGACGGACAGGTAGGCCGGGCCGGCATGGTTGCGGTCATCTGCATCCTGCGACCCGACCGGCTCGACACCCTGCTCGATGCGGCCTTTGCGGTGGTGAACCCCCATATCGGGGTGGTCACCGTGACAGATTGCGACGTGCTGCGGGCAGAACGGTTCTGATCCACACCTACGGACGGGGACTTACGGACGGGCGCGGCGATATTGGCCAAACGTATCGGCAAACACATTGGCATGGCGGGCTTCAATGGTGCGCAGGGCGTTGAAACGGTTCTGGCGGGCTTTCAGGGCGAGGGTCATGGGCGTGGTCCTTTCTGGACGCTAAAGGGGAAATACAAAGGAGCTGGCCATTATTCGGCGCGGACATAGCCCAATTCGGCGGCAAAAATCCGGGAAATCTCGGCGCGGGTGGTCGGGCGCTTGCGGGGGTCCGGGTGACCGGGCCGCTGGGGTGAGGCCGCAAAAGAGGACAGGCCGGTAAAACGAGGGAGTATGTTGCGTGTCATCGTGCATTCCTTGTCTGTGCCCCCACAGATGCTCAAAACCACGGGCGACAACGGGGCAAAGTTTCACATTTTTCCAAAATTTCTGTCAAATCAGGGCTAAATTTCCGGTAATCAACTGAATTTAATGACTAAAAAATCGCCCCACCCGGAACACGCCCCCGCTCGACTTTCGACGCAGGCGCGCCATCTTTTACCCGCATACCCCTTGGAAACAGGAAACCGTCATGCGCTTTGCCCTCCTCGCGTCTATCCTTCTGATCGCCACGCCCGCCCTTGCGGTGGACTCCGGCACGCCCACACCCAGCCTCGAACAGGCGCGCAGCGAAATCGCTGCCGAAAACTACGCGGCGGCGCTGACCACGCTGCAATCGGTTCTGGAAACCGGCGGGCCGGACGCGGATGTCTACAACCTGTTGGGCTATTCCAGCCGCAAATCGGGCGACCTTGGCGGGGCGGCGACCTATTACGACGCGGCACTGTCGATCAACCCGGACCACCTTGGGGCGCTGGAATATCAGGGGGAATTGTTCCTGATGACCGGGGACAAGGCAGCCGCACAGGCCAACCTTGACCGCCTGACCACGCTCTGCGGCGCCTGCGAAGAACAACAGGACCTCGCTCAGGCCCTCGCCGCCGCAGGCAGCTAAACGACAGCCTTGGCGGGCCGCGATCCCAACGCGCCCGCCGTCGCAAGGCTCAGCAGGATCAACGGGATGCCCATGCCAAACGACACCCGGATGCCATAGTGTTCGGCGACAAAGCCCAACAGCGGCGGGCCCAGCAAAAAGATCACGAACGAAATCTGGGCCAAGGCGGCGATGTTGACGGCGGCTGACCTGTCCGGGCGCTGGGCGGCGGCGGACATGGCCATGGGGAAAATGGCGCTCGCGCCGATCCCCATGCAGGCAAACCCGGTCAGGGCCAGCGCGGGACCACCCGCAAAGGTGACCATCAGACACCCAACCAACAACAGCGACAGCAACACGCGGGCAACGGCAGCAGGCGACGCACGGTCCAGAAACCCGTCGGCCACATACCGCGCGCCGGCTTGGGCGATGGCAAACGTGGCGACCGCGATGCCGCCCAGAAACGGACCGGTGGCGAACACATCGCGCATGTAAATGGCGGACCAGTCGATGCTGGCGCCTTCCATCAACATCGCGGACAAGGTGACGACGACCAGCACCAGAATGGCGCGGGTGGGCATGGCAAACCGGGGGGCGGCGTCGCTGCTGGTGCCGGGACGGTGCGGGGCCGGCTGAAACTCGCGCAGACAGACCCATGTGCCCACGGCCACCAACGGCACCACGATGCCCAGA
>JBGSIZ010000200.1:0-5269 GCA_041742255.1 Marivivens sp.
TGGACCCTCGGGCGCGTCAATGGCAAAATTCGGCCACCTGACGCGGTCTTGTCTTTCGCACGGCACCGCAATTTGGCAACGTTGCGCCATGAACCGCTTTGCCCTCCTCCTCGCCATCGCCCTTGCCAGTCCGGCCACTTCACAAACCGGCCCGCTCGATGCGGCCGGGTTCGAGGCTTATACCCAAGGGCGCACGCTCAGTTTCGGCAGCCAAGGGGCGGAACCCTATGGCATGGAGCGGTATTTGTCCGGGCGGCGGGTGATCTGGACGTTTCTGGACGGGCAATGCGACAACGGCGTGTGGTATGAACAGGACGACAGCATCTGTTTCACCTACGATTTCGACCCGACCCCGCAATGCTGGCAATTCTTTGTGCAGGACGACGGGCTGCTGGCGATCTTCATGAACGACCCCGGCACCACGGTCCTATACGAGGTGCAGGACAACGCGGGCGATCTCATCTGCGGCGGGCTTGGGGCGTAACGAAGGGCGTAACCGCCCGGCATGTCAGAACAGCGTGCCCTGCACGGGTCCATCCTTCAGCGTCACACGGCCATCGGCAAACTCCACCTCGACCTTGCGGGCAGCGCGGACATCGGCGGTTGTGGTGGCCACGGCCCCGTCGGCGCGGACAACGGCATACCCTCGGCCAAGGGTGGCAGTATACCCCAACGTCTCGCGCAATCTGTCCAACCCGGCCAGACGGTCTGCGCGGCGGGCCATCTGGGTCTGCCACGCAGTCTGGGCGCGGGCGGTCAAGGCCTCCAATCGGTCGCAATCCTTGGCGGCGGACTTCCGGGCATCGGCGACCATCCGGGTCATGGCAGGGACCAACCGGGCACCCAAGACCTCCAACGCGCGGCGTTCATTGGTCACCAGACGGGACAACACGGCGGGACGAACGCTGCCCGCGACATCGGACAACGCAACGCGGCGGCGGGCAACGACAGCGCGCAACGCATTGGGCAACCTGTCGGCCACGGCATCCAACCGCTGGCGCGGAGTATCCAACAACCGATCCTGCGAAGGCAACCCACGGGACACATCGCGCAACCGCTGGGCGCGCAACGTCACGGCTTGGGCCATGATCTGGGTCATCCGGGCCCCCTGCCCATCGACCCACCCCATCAGGTCAAGTCGGACAGGCACAGCCATCTCGGCGGCGGCAGTCGGGGTCGGGGCACGGCGGTCGGCGGCATGGTCAATCAACGTGGTGTCGGTTTCGTGGCCCACGGCAGAAATCAACGGGATCACGGACGAGGCGGCGGCGCGCACAACAATTTCTTCGTTGAACCCCCACAAATCCTCGATCGACCCGCCGCCACGGGCCACGATGATCAGATCTGGCCGGGGCAACACACCGCCGGGGGTCATGGCGTTGAACCCGGCAATAGCGCGGGCAACCTGCGCGGCACAGTCCTTGCCCTGCACGGCCACAGGCCACACCAGCACCTTGCGGGGAAACCGGTCGCGCAACCGGTGCAAAATATCGCGGATGACGGCCCCGGTGGGGGAGGTGACAACGCCAATCACATCGGGCAAATACGGCAACGGACGCTTGCGGTCGGCATCAAACAGCCCTTCGGCGGCCAGAACGGCGCGGCGCTTTTCCAACATGGCCATCAACGCACCAGCCCCGGCGGGGGTCACATCCTCGACGTTCAACTGATACTTTGATTGCGGACCAAAGGTGGTCAAACGGCCGGTGGCGACCACCTCCATGCCTTCTTCGGGGATATGGGACAACTTGCCCACCTGCCCTTTCCAACTGACGGCGGCCAACACGTTGCGGTCGTCCTTCAGGTCGAAATACATATGTCCAGTGCGGGCGATGACCACGCGGCCCACCTCGCCCCGAACCCGGACATTGGCAAACTCGCCCTCGATCATGCGCTTGATGGCACCCGAAATGTCGGACACGGAAAACTCCGGGGCATTGCCGGGGGTCGGGGCGGCGTCGGTCGGGTCTTCGAACAGGTCCATCATTCGCTCTTGTGACAGGGGTTGGGCAACCTTAGAACGCGCACCAACAAAGGCCAAGCGGGGGCAGGCATGAACATTCTCATTCTGGGCGGCGGCGGGCGGGAACACAGCCTGGCATGGGCGGTCAAACAGAACCCTAAATGCGACCGGCTCATCGTGGCACCGGGGAACGCTGGCATCGCGGCGATTGCGGAATGTGCCGACCTCGACATCCTTGACGGGGACGCGGTGGCAGGCTTTGCGGCCGAAAACGCGGTGGACTTCATCCTGATCGGTCCCGAAGGCCCGCTCGCGGCGGGGGTTGCCGACATCTGCCGGAACGCAGGGTTTACAGTTTTCGGACCATCGCAGGCTGCAGCGCGGCTAGAAGCGTCCAAATCTTTCACGAAATCAATCTGCGACGCGGCGGGGGCACCCACCGCGGCCTATGCGCACTTCACCAACCCGGACGCGGCGAAATCCTATGTCACGGCCCAAGGCGCGCCCATCGTGATCAAGGCGGACGGGCTGGCGGCAGGCAAAGGGGTCATTGTGGCGATGACACTGGACGACGCGTTGGCGGGGATCGACACCATCTTCGGGGACTTCGGGGCCGCCGGGGCAGAAGTGGTGATCGAGGAATTCATGGACGGCGAAGAAGGATCACTCTTCGTGCTGGTGGACGGGGACACCGTGCTGCCGATTGGCACCGCACAAGACCACAAACGGGTGGGCGACGGGGATACCGGGCCAAACACCGGGGGCATGGGGGCCTATTCGCCAGCGCCCATCCTGTCGGACGCGGTCGTGGCGCGGGCGATGGACACCATCGTGCAGCCCACCATGCGGGAAATGGTGCGGCGCGGCACGCCCTATTCCGGGGTTCTTTATGTCGGGCTGATGGTCAAGGACGGACAGCCGCGGCTCGTGGAATACAACTGCCGCTTTGGCGACCCGGAATGTCAGGTGCTGATGATGCGGCTTGGGGCGCAGGCGTTCGACCTGATACAGGCCTGCGCCGAAGGGCGGCTTGACGGGGCACAGGTGACATGGGCGGACGATCACGCGCTCACGGTGGTTCTGGCGGCCAACGGCTATCCAGGAACCTATGAAAAAGGCAGCATCATCAACGGCTTGTCAGGGCTGGCAGAAGATTCCAAAAACATGGTGTTCCACGCGGGCACCACGCTTGCCGACGGATCGGTGACAGCGACAGGCGGGCGGGTTCTGAACGTGACGGCGCGCGCGGCCACGCTAGCTCAGGCGCAATCATGGGCCTACGCGACGGTAGACGTAATCGACTGGCCGGGCGGGTTCTGTCGGCGGGACATCGGCTGGCGGGGGCTCTGACCCGGGCGACATCAAAAAAGCCGCACCCAGTGGGGCGCGGCTTTCCTGTAGTCAAACCAGAGTCACAAATCAGGCGGCGCGACCCACCAGAACCGACCCGATTTCCTTGGCGGCGGATGTTTCATCATTCCCGGCCACGGCGGCAATCTCGCGGGTCAACCGTTCAAGGGCGGCTTCATACAACTGCCGCTCGGAATAGGATTGCTCGCGCTGATCATCGGCGCGGTGCAGGTCACGCACCACTTCGGCAATCGCAATCAGATCGCCCGAATTGATCTTTTGTTCATATTCCTGCGCACGGCGGGACCACATGGCCTTTTTGACCTTGGCCTTGCCCTTGAGCGTTTTCATGGCATGGGCGACCACATCGGGGGACGACAACGACCGCATGCCAATTTCAGTGGCCTTGTGGGTCGGCACGCGCAGGGTCATCTTGTCCTTTTCGAACGAAATGACGAACAGTTCCAATTCGAACCCGGCGACTTCCTGCCGTTCGATGGACACGATCTTGCCCACGCCATGGGCGGGGTAGACCACAAAATCGTTCGCGGAAAAATCGGCCTTCTTGGTCTTGGTCATGATGATCCTTTCTCACCAACCCCATGAACCGCAGGCGACAAATAACCCGGCGGAGAACCATAAAACTCTCCGTCGGGCATCTCGATCTGGGTGGGGTTATTTCACAAGCAGCATTTGTGACACGTATATCACAAAAACCGGCCCATATAAAGGACGGCGATGCGGCGGTGCAGAACGGTAATTAGTACAACGATTTCAGATCGTTGCGGATAATGGCGCAACACGAATCACCCCGCAATCGCCCGAATCGGTCAACCGCCTTCGCCGGGGGCTTCGGAAAACAGGTCCATCTTGCCGGGCTTGCCGTCCATCTCCTCGGCACCCGGCAACGGGTCCTTTTTGGTGATGATCACGGGCCACATCTCGGAATATTTGCGGTTGAATTCAACCCACTTTTCCATGTCCGGCTCGGTATCAGGACGGATCGCATCGGCGGGACATTCAGGTTCACACACGCCACAGTCGATGCATTCGTCTGGGTGGATCACCAGCATGTTCTCACCCTCATAGAAACAATCCACGGGGCACACTTCGACACAGTCGGTGTATTTGCAGGCGATACAATTGTCGTTGACGATATAGGTCATGTCAGGTTCCGATTGGCTGTCGCGGTTTAGCTAGGACAGTTGCAAGGGTCATTCAAGCGCGAAAGGATCGAACGCCGCGCGGTTACGGCGCTCGCGTTTGCCGGGGCGGCCCGAACCGTCATAAGCGGGGTTCTCGGGGACGGCATCACGGGGCTGGGGCGGCGGGCTCAGATCGTCATACAACGCTTGGGCTTCGGCGGCGGGGCCACGGCGCACCCCCATCGCCACAACGCGCACGACCTTGACATCGCGGCCTTGCAGGAACGTCAGAACATGGCCCGGTGCGACAATCCGCGCGGGTTTGTGGATGATGTCGCCATCCACCCGCACGCCCCCGGCGGCAACAACGGCGGCGGCAAGGGTCCGGGTTTTGAAAAACCGGGCCTGCCACAGCCATTTGTCAATCCGCAGACCGGAGGCCGTCACTTCGTCTTGAAACCAGCCAAGGCGGCGGCAAACGGGTTGTCGGGATCAATGGGCTTGCCACGGTTGGTATCACGACCAGCGTCCCGGGGCTTGTCCTGCGGGGCCTTGGGTTCCTGCGGTTTATACCGATCATCGGATTTGCCGCGGCCTTTGGGACCGCCCTTGTGCCCACCTTTATGGTCGCCTTTCGGGCCATTGGCCTGATGACGATCGCGGCGGGATCCGCCCTTTCGGCCTTCCTTGGCGGGGTCGGCACCCTCTGTGGGCCCTTCAACTGGGGCACCCTCGGTCGTCGCCGGGGCCGCATCGCGGCGGGGACCACCACGGGCACCCTGCCGGGGGGGCTGGCGGTTGGGCTGCCGCA
>JBGSIZ010000201.1:0-4669 GCA_041742255.1 Marivivens sp.
GGGGGGCGTGGCGTCCAACGTGGCCACGGTCACCGGGGCGGCTTGGGGCAAGGTATCTGCGGCACCCGTCGCAGGCACCTCCGCCGGGGCGCGCAGAAAACCGGGCAATTCGGCGCAGCCGGACGGGCCAGACACCATCACAACCATGACAAAGGGGGCAAATATTTTCATAGGCCCAACATAGGCACCCTGCCCCCACGACGCAACGGGAACGGCATGCGCGCGCCTTGCATGACCCCCCGCACGGGCCTAAGGTCCGGGCATGAAAACGCTCATTGACCCGTTTCAACGCGCCATCACCTATCTGCGGGTGTCCGTCACCGACCGGTGTGATTTCCGCTGCGTCTACTGCATGTCGGAAAATATGCAGTTTCTCCCGAAAAAGGATCTGCTGACGCTCGAAGAACTGGACAGGCTCTGCACCACCTTCATCGGGCTTGGGGTAGAGAAATTGCGGATCACGGGCGGCGAACCGCTGGTGCGGCGGGACATCCTGACGTTTTTCCGGGGCATGTCGCGGCATCTGGACAGTGGCGCGCTCAAAGAGCTGACGGTCACAACCAACGGCAGCCAGCTGGAACGCTGCGCGGGCGACCTCGCAGCGGCCGGGGTTCGGCGGATCAACGTCTCGCTGGACACGCTGGACGATGCGAAATTCACCCAGATCACCCGCTGGGGGCGGTTATCGCAGGTCCTGCGCGGGATCGAGGCGGCGCAAACGGCGGGCCTCAGGGTCAAGATCAACGCGGTGGCGCTTAAGGGCTTCAACGACAGCGAATTGTTGCGTCTTACGGAATGGTGCGCGGACCAGGGGCACGACCTGACGTGGATCGAGGTCATGCCGATGGGCGACATCGGCAACGAAGACCGGCTCGATCAATTCTGGTCGCTGCGCGATCTGCGGGCACAACTGGCGCAACATTACACTCTGACCGACCTGACAGACCGCACCGGCGGCCCCGCGCGCTATGTTCGGCTCCAGGAAACCGGGCAAAAGATCGGGTTCATCACCCCACTCAGCCATAATTTCTGCGAAAGCTGCAACCGCGTGCGGATCACCTGCACTGGCGAGATTTACACCTGCCTTGGTCAAGAAGGACATTCCGACCTGCGCGCGCCCTTGCGGGCATCGGCGGACCCGGACCTTCTGGAAACGGCGATTCGGGCGGCCATCGGCCTCAAACCGCGCGGCCACGATTTCGACTACGACCGCCAAACCATCTCGGGGCAGGTGTCGCGACACATGTCACACACAGGGGGGTAAATCCCCCCGACTCCAATCTTTCGGGCGGCGCAGCCAGTCGCACCAACTCACCGCCCCCTGCTTTTCATCTCGTCACAAATACCTCGGGGGAGGCGCGCCCGCGCCGGGGGCAGCGCCCCCTCTTTTCAGGCAACCGGCATCCGGCTTTCGACCACTTCGGCCCACCATGAACAGCCCGCCGGGATCGTCTCGTCGTTGAAATTGTATTCCGGGTGGTGGACCATGGCGCCGTCGCCATTCCCCACCAGAATATAGGCCCCCGGACGTTCTTCCAGCATATAGGCGAAATCCTCGCCGCCCATCACCAGCGGGGCATCGTCGCACGACCCGGACACCTTGCGGGCGGCGTCGGCGGCGAACCGGGTGTTTTCCTCGTGGTTGACCATGCTGGGATAGCCGTGGATGAAATTGATCTTCGCCTCGGCCCCGAATGCGGCGCACAGCCCCCCCGCAATCTCGTGCAACCGCTTTTCGGCAAGCGCGCGCATCGGCTTGGACATGGTGCGGATGGTGCCCTTCATCATCACGCGCTGGGCAATCACATTGAACGCCTTGGACGACGATTCGATGGACGTGACGCTGACTACCACCTGATCCACGGGGTCGGCGTTGCGGCTCGCGATGGTCTGCAACGCGCCAACCAACTGGCTCGCGATCATGACGGAATCCACAGTTTCCTGCGGTTTGGCAGCATGGCCGCCCTTACCCTCAACAGTGATCTCGAACTGGTCGGTGGCGGCAAAGAACGGGCCGGACCGGATGGCAAAACTGCCCACCGGGCGGCCCGGCCAATTGTGCATCCCATACACTTCCTGAATGTTCCAGCGGTCCATCATACCGTCGGCGCACATCTCGCGGCCACCGCCGCCGCCTTCTTCGGCGGGTTGGAAAATCAGAACGACAGTGCCGTCAAAATTGCGGGTTTCGGCCAGATACTGGGCAGCGCCCAGCAACATGGCGGTGTGGCCGTCATGGCCGCAGGCATGCATGGCCCCCGGCGTCTTGCTGGCATAAGGCAGGCCCGTGGCCTCCAGAATAGGCAAGGCATCCATATCGGCGCGCAGGCCCACGACGCGCCCCTTGGTATCGGTGCGGCCCTTGATGACGGCAACAACACCGGTGCGGCCAATCCCCTCGACGACTTCCTCGCAGCCAAAATCGCGCAGCTTGGCCGCCACGGTGGCGGCGGTGCGGTGGGTATCAAACAGGATCTCGGGGTGTTCGTGCAGGTCACGACGCCACGCGGTGATCTCGGGCAGCAATTCGGCAAAGCGGTTCTTGACAGGCATCTGGGTCTCCTTAACGGCGGGGCATCCGGGTTTCGATCAGTTCGGCGAAATAGCTGGTGCCATAGGGGATGGCGGCATCATCGAAATCATAGGCGGGGTGGTGGCACATGGCAGTGTCGCCGTTGCCAAGAAAGATATACGCGCCCGGCCGGGCCTCCAGCATATAGGCGAAATCCTCGGCAGGCATCACGGGCGGGGTGGCATCGTCCACGGCCAAACCCACGGCGCGGGCGGCGGCGACGGCATGGGCGGTTTCCTCAACGGCATTGATGGTCGGGGGATAACCCCGCTCATACTCGACCACGGCACTGGCACCAAACGCCTGGGCGGTGGCGTGAACGACGGTTTTTAACCGATCCTCGACCATATCGCGCACACCGGGTTCAAAACACCGGACCGTGCCGCGCAGACGGGCGGTCTGGGGGATGACATTGCCGGTATCGCTCTCGGTCAGGAACGTGGTCACGGTCAACACGGCCTGTTTGACGGGGTCCACATTGCGGGCCACGATGGAGTGCAACGTGACCACGATCTGGCTTGCGACCAACACGGTATCAATGGCCTCGTGGGGGACGGCCGCATGGCCGCCCTTGCCGGTGACGTGAATGGTGAATTCGTCCGCGCTGGCCATCAATGGACCGGGGCGAATGGCGAACTGTCCCACGGGCAATCCGGGCATGTTGTGCAATCCGTAAACCTCTTGCACGGCCCAGCGGTCCATCACGCCGTCCTCGACCATCTTCAGACCCCCCGCGCCGCCTTCTTCGGCGGGCTGAAACAGGAACACGACGGTTCCGTCAAAATTGCGGGTCTCGGCCAGATATTGGGCGGCCCCCAGCAACATGGCGGTGTGACCATCATGGCCGCAGGCATGCATGGCACCGGGGATCTTGCTGGCATAGGGCAGCCCGGTGATTTCGGACATCGGCAAGGCGTCCATATCGGCGCGCAAGGCGATCACGCGGTCGGATGTGCCGGCGCGCAACACGCCGACAACGCCGGTGATCCCCACGGCCTCAACCACCTCGTCACAACCGAAATCGCGCAGCTTGGCGGCGACGATGCCTGCGGTGCGGTGAACGTCAAACATCACCTCGGGGTGTTCATGCAGGTCGCGCCGCCACGCGGTGATGACGGGGGCAAGGTCGGCAATGCGGTTCTTGACGGGCACGGGCGGGTCCTCCTGCGGGGTTCAGGTCAATCCTTGCGCAGTGTCGGGCAAAGAACAAGGGCAGCGCGGTCAGACCTCGCGCCGGGGTGCCGCCCCAGTCCCGGACCAGCCTACAGGCTTGGTCCCATCACCATCCGGCTGCCATCGGAAAACCGGCTCAGACGGAACCGGGTCAAATCGTGGCCGGGGGCGTCGCCGGTCACAAGGGCGGCGGTGATGCGGCCAAACGCCGGACCAATGCCAAACCCGTGGCCGCTCATGCCGGTGGACACCACCAGACCGGGGAGGGCGGCAACACTGTCCACCACGGGCACGACATCGGGCATGGTGTCGATCATCCCGGCCCACGCGGTCTTGATCCGGGTCTCGCCCAATCCGGGAAACGTTGCGGTAAAATCACGGGCCAACCGGGCGACACGGGCGGCATGTGGGGCAGGGTTCAGGATCCGGCAGGCCTCGAACGGGCTGGGACCATCGGCGGACCACTGGCGGGGGGTGGACCACGCATCGGGATATCCGCGCGGGGCCATGGGGATGAACCGGGTGCCGAATGGATCCGCAGCCAACGACCGGGCATAGCGGCCAAGGGCACGGAACGCATCGGGGCCAATGAACAATTCATGGAACCCGGACGGGGCAAGGGTATAGCCGCCATCGGCCCGCCTGCGCCACGCCAGCCGATTGTCATGGGCACCCCCGGCGAACACCTCCGGCATCGGTTCGGTGGCGGCGACAGTGGACCGGACGGACAGTTGGGGGATCAAAACGCCAATCCGGCGCAGCATCAACGACGACCACGCCCCCCCGGCAACAACGACGGCGGGGGCCTGTATCCGGCCGCGTTCGGTCAACACACCCGCGACCTTGCCGCCGGCAATGTCCACCAACCGGGCGGCGCAGTTTTCAACGAACGTGACGCCATCACGGGCAGCGGCGCGGGCCAAT
>JBGSIZ010000202.1:0-10560 GCA_041742255.1 Marivivens sp.
CTCGCCCGTGGCCGGGTTGTAGACGTCCGCAAAGCGCCCCGAGGTGCCTTTGACGTGCTGGCCGCCGATGTAATGGGTGAGATCGGTCATGGTATTCTCCCGGTGTGAGGTGATTTTGCCGTATCTTAGTCTTGCATTTTAGCGGGTAAAAGACGCAAGTTTCCCTATTCAAAATGCATTTTTGCAAAATGGGGTCGGCATGAACTGGGATGATATTCGGGTGTTTCTGGCCGTGGCGCGGGTGGAAAGCCTGACTTGGGCTGCCCCTATGGCCCGGATGGACCCCGCTACGATGGGCCGCCGGATTGCCCGGCTGGAGGCCGAAATGGGCGCCCCGTTGTTTGTCAAATCCCCCACGGGCTATAGCCTGACCGATGCCGGTGCCCGCCTGATGGAACGCGCTGTCGAGGCCGAGGCCGCGTTGGTCCAAGGGTTTGAGGAGGGCAGGGGCACGGCGCAGGGCCTGACCGGTCAAGTCCGCATTGGTGCCCCGGATGGCTGCGCCAATTTTCTGTTGCCGCAGGTGTGCGCCGCCGTGCAGGCCGCCAATCCGGGGTTGGAAATGCAGGTTCTGGCATTGCCCCGCGTCGTCAACCTGTCCAAGCGCGAGGCCGATCTGGCGATCACCGTCAGCCCCCCCGATGCTGGCCGCCTGACCGTGCAGAAGATCACCGAGTATCGTCTGCATCTGGCGATGCGCGCCGATTTGCCTGCGCCGCAGCGGGTCGAAGACCTGCGCGGCCTGCCTGTCGTGGGCTATATTCCCGATATGATTTTCGACAAGGAGTTGGATTATCTGGGCGAATTGGGCGCGCGCGGGGTGCCGATGGCGTCCAATTCCGTGGCCGTGCAGTTGCAGATGTTGCGGCAGGGCGGCGTGGGGATCGTGCATGATTTCGCCTTGCCCTTTGCCCCGGAATTGCGCCGCGTTTTAACCGATACTGTGTCCCTGAGCCGGGTGTTTTACCTTGTCCGCCATGCCAGCGACGCCAAATCCGACCGGATGCGCCGGGTGTCTGTCGCGTTGGTTGCGGGGATGCGCGCCGAGGTCGCCCGGTTGGAGGCGCTGGCTGCCGGGTGACGCTGATCTTTACACCGGCCTTGACAGGAACCGGTGCATGGGCGGTCGTTGAGGGGGAAAGCTGTCAGGGAGGTTGTCATGCTTGTGCGTCAGATCTTGAACTCCAAACCCGAAATGGGCGTGTTGTCGTTGAAGCCCGATGCCATTGTCCGCGAGGCCGTTGAAATCCTGTCGGAAAAGCGGATTGGCACGGTGGTCATTTCGGCGGGTGGCGAAATGCCCGATGGCATTTTGTCCGAACGCGATATTGTCCGCGAATTGGGCAAGCGCGGGTTTGCCGTTCTGATGGAACCCGTCAGCGCCGTGATGACGTCCAAGATTGTGATGTGCACCCCTGACCACACTGCCGATCAGGTGTTGCGCACCATGACCGATGGCCGGTTTCGCCACCTGCCGGTGATCGAGGGGGGCCGGATGATCGGGCTGATTTCCATCGGCGATGTGGTCAAGGCCCGGTTGTCTGAACTGGCGATGGAAAAGGACGCGCTGGAAGGGATGATCATGGGCTATTGACCGCCCATTCGCCCTTGCAATGGGGCGCGCAATAATGTTGCGTGCCCCCTACGAACCCAAAAGGAGCGATCCATGCGCGTTGGCCTATACCCCGGCACCTTTGACCCGGTCACGATTGGCCATATGGATGTGATCCGCCGCGCCACGACGTTGGTGGATCGGTTGGTGATCGGCGTTGCGATCAACCGCGACAAAGGCCCGTTGTTCAGTCTGGAAGAACGCGTGGCGATGATCGAACACGAGGTGGGCGATGTCGCCCGCGACACCGGGGTCGAGATTGTCGCCCATCCGTTCGAGAATCTGCTGATCGACTGTGCCCGCGATGTGGGTGCCCAGATCATCATTCGCGGTCTGCGCGCTGTGACCGATTTTGAGTATGAGTTTCAGATGGTTGGCATGAACCGTCAGTTGGACAACACGATTGAAACCGTGTTTCTGATGGCCGAGGCCCAGCATCAGGCGATTGCGTCCAAGCTGGTCAAGGAAATTGCCCGGTTGGGCGGCGATGTGTCCAAGTTTGTTCCCGCCGCCGTGGACGCCGCCCTGCGCGCCCGGCTGAAGTCCAAGCGGCCTGCCTGAGACGCCGTTTAACCGTAGACGGCTCTGCTTGCGATTTTGGCCGCGTCGCCCCGGTAAATGTCCAGATCCAGCGCCACGTCCAGCGGCAGGGTTTGCAAGGCATGCCGGGTGCGCCGGTAGCTGAGGTATTTTTCAACGCGGTGTTGCAGGTGTTGCACGAGGGTCATTGTCGTCTCCTGTGAAGATCGTTTCGTTGAGCCACAGGTAGGCGCCGCGAGCCATGCGCAGAAGGGCCATGTTTGCGCTAACAGGTATTCGGTGGATGCATGGCGTGGTCAGGGGCGCCCCCAAAGAAAAACCGCGCCCCCCGGAAGGGACACGGTTTGCCGGGTGACATAGACGCGCTGTTACGCCGTCAGATCAGTTTCCCCATTGCGACGGCCGTATCGCTCATGCGGTTGGAGAAGCCCCATTCGTTGTCATACCATGTGAGGATGCGGCACAATGTGCCGTCCATCACCTTGGTCTGGTCGGTGTGGAAAATCGACGAATGCGGGTTGTGGTTGAAGTCGATCGAAACGAGCGGTTCGTCGGTATAGCCGAGGATGCCCGCCATGCCGCCGTTGGCCGCAGCCCGGATCAGGTCGTTGATTTCCTCCACGGATGTGGTCCGCGCCGCCTCGAACGTCAGGTCAACGACCGACACGTTGGGGGTCGGCACCCGGATCGCCACGCCGTCCAGTTTGCCCTTGAGTTCCGGCAGAACGAGCCCCACGGCCTTGGCCGCCCCGGTCGAGGTCGGGATCATCGACAGCGCCGCAGCCCGGCCCCGGTAGAGGTCCTTGTGCATGGTGTCGAGCGTTGGCTGGTCGCCTGTGTAGCTGTGAATCGTGGTCATGAAGCCTTTGACGATGCCGATATTGTCGTTCAGCACCTTGGCCACGGGCGACAGGCAATTGGTGGTGCAGGACGCATTGGACACCACGATGTCCGCGCTGGTCAGTGTGTTGTCGTTGACCCCGAAGACGATGGTTTTGTCGGCCCCGTCGCCCGGTGCCGAAATCAGCACCCGTTTGGCCCCGTTTTCCAGATGGGCCTGGCATTTTTCCTTGGAGGTGAAGATGCCGGTGCATTCCAGCACGACGTCAACATCGCTCCACGGCAGGTCGGCGGGATTGCGCAGGGCGGTCACCCGCATCGGGCCGCGCCCGACGTCGATGGTGTCGCCTGTGGTGGTGACGGTCGCCGGAAAGCGTCCATGCACGCTGTCATAGCGCAGGAGGTGCGCGTTGGTTTCGACCGGACCCAGATCATTGATCGCGATCACCTCGATATCGGTGCGCCCGGATTCAATGATCGCCCGCAAGACGTTGCGCCCGATCCGGCCAAAGCCGTTGATCGCTACCTTGACTGCCATATTGCGTCCCCTTTGATGTTCGACGCCGCAGGGTGCGGCGTGGTTGCCGTCAACATTGCCATTTGCGCGAAAAGGTCAACAGCCGAGCCGCACCTTAGCGCCAGAAGGCCGTGAATTCGATGAAGTCCGACAGTTTGCGGAGCAAAAACAGCGTGCCCCCCCAGCCCATGACCTGATCCAGCGTGACCGCGCCGACAATCAGGATGACGAAGATGATGGAAATTGGCGTGTTCATGCGGGTTTCTACCGTCCTGTGGTGGAATTGCAAAGTAATGCTGGTGTTGGGGCGTGCCCGTTGTCTGCCCACTTGAATGTTCGTGGTGTCCCGTTACCAAGGGTCGATACCAGGTTTGGGCATATGAGGACGAGCGGATGAGTGGACTTTTGGCCCTGTTGGATGATGTCGCCGCCATTGCCAAGGTGGCCGCCGCCAGTGTGGACGATGTCGCCGGGATGGCCGCCAAGGCCGGCACCAAGGCCGCGGGCGTCGTCATCGACGATGCTGCTGTCACCCCGAACTATGTTCACGGGTTTGAGGCCAAGCGCGAATTGCCCATCGTGTGGAAGATCGCCAAGGGGTCAATATTCAACAAGATCGTCATTCTGTTGCCCCTTGCGCTTGCCCTGAATGCCTTTGCTCCGTGGATTGTGACCCCGTTGTTGATGCTGGGCGGCGCGTATTTGTGTTTTGAGGGCGCAGAAAAGGTATTTCACCGCCTGTTCCCCCATGCCGATCCCCATGTGGCCGAGGATTTGGCCGTGGGTGACCCCGTTCATCTGGAGGAAACCCGCGTCAAGGGTGCCATCAAGACCGATTTCATCCTGAGCGCCGAGATCATGACGATCACCCTTGCCGCCATTCCTGCGACCTCCATCTGGTTGGAGGCCGCCACCCTTGCCGTTGTCGCCGTGGCCATCACCGCCGTAGTTTACGGTGCTGTCGGATTGATCGTGAAGATGGATGATATCGGCCTGCATATGGCCGCGACCGGTCGCACCCGTGCCGGACGCGCCACCGGGCGCGGGTTGGTCAAGGCGATGCCCAAGGTCATGGCGTTTCTGTCCACCGTCGGCACCCTTGCCATGTTGTGGGTGGGTGGGTCCATCATTCTGCACGGGCTGGAGGTCACCCATGTCTGGGCCTTGCCCTATGACACCATTCACGGCTGGGCCGTGGCCGCCGCCCATGCTGTTCCCGAAGGATTTGCCGGGATTGTGGAATGGGCGGTCACGGCGGTGTCGGACGGGATTTTCGGCCTTGCCCTTGGGACCGCGTTGATCCCGGTGGCGACCCGCCTGATCGCACCTTTGTGGGGCATGGTGTTTGGCGGGGCCAAGGCCGCCCATTGATCCTGCCCTAGCGTTGTTGCAGCCCTGCGACCGTGTAGACCTGACGCACGCTGCCTTCGTCGACCGGCACGAACCCCGGATCGACATAGACGCAGCCCAGACCGCAAATCTGGCGCGAACTGCGGGTCGCGTTGTCGATCGCCCAGACCCGCCCGCCCGGCGTGCTGATGTAGCCGTCGATGCCAAAGCTGAAATCGCTTTGCAGGTCTGTCACAGAGGGGACTTCGTTATCGTATTCCCGCCCGAATGCGCCGTGGGTGTGGTAGCTGGCAAAGATCCCCTGACCCGGACGCGGTGCCGGCATGTTGCACGACGCAAAGGTGCCGGGCCGGGCAGGGGTTGCGGCAACCCCGCCGTCCGCCGTCCGGATGAAATAACCGCAATATTCCCGCCGTTCCGCGATGGATTGCGGTTGCAGCGCATTGAGAAACGACACCGCAAACGCATCCGCCCCGTCAGGTGCCGGGACCGCGATGCCGGTTTGAGGTTGCTGGAAACCGCCGCCGTTGCCGCCACCGTCGGGAGTCATGCTGGCGATCACCTCGCCCTTGGGCGAAAGTGGCACACGCCCCGTCGTATCCACGCAAGCCGACAGCGACAGTGCCGCCACCAGCATCAGACCGCGCGACACCCCGATGACCGGGCCGCGCGACACAACGGCGGCCCGGACCACGGTCACAGACCCAACAACCCGCGGACCTTGTCCGCCGTGGCCGCCGCCGTGATGCCGAATTTTTCATACAAGACCTCGGCGGGCGCAGAGGCCCCAAAGCCGTGCATCCCGACAAAGCCCGATTTTTCGCGCTTGCCCCGTTCCCCAAACAGCCAGCGGTCCCAGCCAAAGCGGATTCCGGCCTCGATCGCGACGCGGACCGGGCCGCCGGGCAGAACCCGTTTGCGATAGGCTTCGTCCTGATCCTCGAACAGTTCCCAGCAGGGCATGGACACGACGCGGGTGCCGATCCCGTCCGCCTCAAGGAGCGCGCGGGCGGCGAGTGCTATTTCCACTTCGGACCCGGTGGCCATGAGAATGGCCTGCCGTTTGCCCGTGGCCTCGGCCAGAACATAGGCGCCTTGGGCCGTCAGGTTGGCGTTCTTGTGGTCGGTGCGCACGGTGGGCAGGTTTTGCCGCGACAAGGCCAGCACAGACGGCGTGCTGGGCCGGGTCAGCGCGATTTCCCACGCTTCCGCCGTTTCGACAGTATCGGCGGGCCGGAACACCAGCGTGTTGGGCGTGGCCCGCAGCATGGCCAGATGTTCCACCGGTTGGTGGGTCGGCCCGTCTTCGCCCAGTCCGATGCTGTCATGGGTCATGACATAAACCACCGGCACCCCCATCAGCGCCGACAGACGCATCGCGCCGCGCGCATAATCGGTAAAGCACATGAAGGTGCCACCATAGGCCCGCGTCCCGCCGTGCAGCGCCATGCCATTGAGCGCCGCCGCCATGCCATGTTCCCGGATGCCAAAATAGATATAGCGCCCGGCCCGGTTGGTGGGGCTGAACACGCCCATGTCGCCCGTTTTGGTGTTGTTCGATCCGGTCAGATCGGCCGATCCCCCCATCGATTCCTCGAGTATCGGGTTGATCACCTCGAGCGTCATTTCCGACGATTTCCGGGTGGCCACCTTGGGCGCACTGTCGGACACCTGTTTTTTCAAGGCGCGGATGGCAGCGGACAATTTGCGCGGAACCTCGCCTGCATAGGCGCGGCTGAATTCGGCCTGTTTGGCGGCGGGCAGTTTGGCAAATGCAGCCTCCCACGCGGCGCGGTCTGTGGCACCCCGGTGGCCTATGGCCTCCCACCCGGATTTGACGTCGGCGGGGATTTCGAACGGGCCAAAGGGCCAGCCATAGGCGTCTTTGGCGGCCTGCAATTGTTTGGGATCGGTCAGCGCCCCGTGCCCCTTGGAGGTGTCTTGTGCCGCGTGACCCAGCGCGATGTGGGTTTTGCAGGCGATGAGCGAGGGGCGGGGGTCGGCCTTGGCTGCGGTCAGGGCGGCGTCGATGGCCACGGGGTCGTGTCCGTCGATTTCCTGCACATGCCAGCCCGACGCCGCGAACCGCTGCGGCTGGTTGGTTTTGTCGGCGATGTCCACGGTGCCGTCGATGGTGATGTTGTTGTTGTCCCAGCACACGATGAGGTGGCCAAGCTGCTGCATGCCGGCCAGACCGATCGCCTCTTGGCTGACCCCTTCCATCAGGCAACCATCGCCTGCCATGACATAGGTGCGGTGGTTGACCACCTTGGCGCCGTAGCGGGCGCGCTGGTTTTCCTCGGCAATGGCAAAGCCCACCGAATTGGCGATCCCCTGACCCAAGGGGCCTGTGGTTGTCTCAATCCCGCGCGCATGGCCATATTCCGGATGGCCCGCGGTTTTGGCACCCCATTGACGGAAATTCTTGATCTGGTCGAGCGTGATATCCTCGTAACCCGTCAGATACAGCAGCGCATACAGCAGCATGGACCCGTGCCCCGCCGACAGGATGAACCGGTCGCGGTCTGGCCAGTGGGGCGCCTTGGGATCAAAGCGCAGGTGCTTTTCAAACAGCACCGTCGCCACGTCGGCCATGCCCATGGGCATGCCGGAATGCCCGGAATTGGCCGCCGCCACCGCATCCAGCGTGAGGGTCCGGATGGCGGTTGCTTTCATCCAATGGTTGGGGTTGGCGGCGCGCAGGGCTGCAATATCCAAGGTGTCGGGTCCTTTTTGGCTCAGATGGGTTGTGAGCGTCATATCAGCGGGGACTTATAGATCAAGCGTGCTGTCTAACCTGTTGGCGGAAAACGGAGGAGGGCGTTTGCGGGAGGCCCGGTCTTGCCGTAGGCTTGGCCCACGCCGCACGATTCGGCGCAAGGCCGTGGCCCGCGGGCCACAAAGTGGTAGGCACGGGACGGGAACGGGCGGCTTGGGACAAGGGGCAGGCAGATGACAGAGATCAGCGACCTTGAATCGCGGCTGAGTGCGGCGCTGGACCGGATCCGGTCGGGTGTGGAGCGCCTGTCGGTTCCCGCGCCGCAGGGTGATGCGCCCTTGGCGGATGTACCGGAGGGGCCATCGCTGGCGCAAGTGCAGGCCCAATTGGCCGAAGAACGCGACGCCAACGCCCAGTTGGAAGAACGGGTGAAGGCGCTCAAGGCCCGTCAGGACGGGCGGTTGACCGAACTGGAGGCGATGGCGGACGGCGCCAAGGTCAGGATGGCCAAGGTTGACAAGGATTTGCAGCGTCTGCGGCAGGTCAACGCTGAATTGCGCGACATCAATACCAAACTGCGCGCTGCGGTAGAGGCGGGGGTGTCTGAACCCCACCTGATCAACCGGGCGATGCAGGCCGAACTGGAAGCGCTGCGGGCTGTGCGGGCAGCGGACGCTGCCGAAGTGGACGCGGTGCTGGACGCCTTGCGCCCCATTCTTGCCACCCAAACCCCACAGGAGGTGTGATGCCCGAGGTCGAGATCAGGATCGGTGGCCGCACGTTCGAAGTGGCCTGTCAAGACGGCGAAGAACATTTCCTGCACGCCGCCGCCGGAATGCTGGATGCCGAGGCAGCGTCGCTGGCCGGCCAAGCCGGACGGATGCCCGAAAGCCGGATGTTGCTGATGGCGGGACTGTTGCTGGCGGACAAGACGGCCGGTCTGGAGGACAAGGTGCGCGAGGCCGAAGCTCGCGCGGTGACTGCCGAGGCGAAGGTGTCGGCGCTGCAATCGCGGCCCGCTGCCGATCCGGTGCGGATCGAGGTTCCGGTGATCCCGAACGAGGTCCGTGACACGCTGGCCGAACTCGCCGCCCGCGCCGAAGCCCTTGCCGACGAGGTTGAGGCGCGAGGCTAGGCTCTCGCACGGTCCTAACAGTTTCTTATTGCCGAAAAAACCGCCGCCGGAGGCTTCTGCAGGATCGGCGATGACCAGTCCTGAAAAATGGGCCCGTAAGGTGGGTCTTGACCCACCCTACCGTGCCATATCAGCCGTTGGCGGCGCGGATCTGGTCCGCCTTTTCCTTGTCGAATGCGATGCCTTTTTCGGCGAGCAGCGTGTCCAACTCGCCCGACAGCGTCATGTCGGTGATGATGTCACAGCCGCCGACGAATTCGCCTTTGACATACAGCTGCGGAATGGTGGGCCAATCCGAGAAATCCTTGATCCCTTGACGGATGTCGGCGTTTTCCAGCACATTCACATCGGCAAATTCGATCCCCATGAAGTTCAGAACGCCCGCCACGCGGGATGAAAACCCGCATTGCGGCATCATCTTGGTGCCTTTCATGAACAGAACGACATCGTTGCTGGTCACGGTCTGTTTGATCTGGTCGAGGGCGGTCATGGTGGTTCTCCTGTTCACGGCGCAGGGCCGATATCATGTGTCCGAAGCTGCGGATCAGTCCGGCGCCTTGGTGGTCAGGGCAAGCGCGTGCAGTTCGCCGTGCGATCCGTCCATCTTGCCCTTGAGTGCTGCGTAGACCGCGCGGTGCTGTTGCACCCGGTTTTGGCCGCGAAAGCTGTCGTCGATCACTTCGGCGGCGAAATGGCTGCCATCGTCGCCTTGCACGTTGATGCGCGCGTTCGGGAAACTGGACCGCAGCAGCGTTTCGATGTCATGGGCGGTTATGGCCATGGACGGTCTCCTTGTTCTTTGGTCAGAATGTAGAAGTCCGCGCCCCGACCTGCAAGGGCGTGGTCAGCCGAGCGCCGTTTCAAATGCACTGTGATAGAGGGCCGCGAGGTCCGCCAGCGGCGCGGCGTCCGTCCCGAACTGCACCGACGTTCCCCCAAAGACCCCGACCCGGACGAGCGGCAGTTTTGCAGCCGCCGCTGCCGCAAGAAGGGCGGTTGCGTTTTCGGGCGTGGTCGCGATCAGGTATCGCGCCTGATCCTCGCCAAACAAGGTGCCTGTGTCATCACTGTCGAGTGTTACCCCGGTGTTGCCCACTTGCGCCATCTCAAACGCCGCCAGCGCCAGCCCGCCGTCCGACAGGTCCGTGCAGGCCACGATCCGCGCGTGATTGGCCCGGATGAAATCGCCGTGCGCCTGTTCGGCCACAAAGTCCACGGGCGGTGCGTCGCCGTCTTCGCGTCCGAAATGCTCCACCAGCAGGGCCGACTGCCCAAGGTGCCCGTGAGTTTTACCCAAGACGAGCGCCACATGCCCGGCCTGTGCCGTGCCTGCAATCAGGTGGTCAGGCGACGCGATCAAACCGACCGCACAAATGGTCGGAGTGGGGAGGATGCCCGTCCCGTCGGTTTCATTATACAATGACACGTTTCCCGACACGATAGGGCAGCCAAGTGCCGTTACCGCCGCCCCGATCCCTTGGATGGCCCCAACGAATTGTCCCATGATTTCCGGTTTTTCCGGGTTGCCGAAATTGAGGTTGTCGGTGGTGGCGAGCGGCGTGGCCCCCACGGCGGTCAGATTGCGGCACGCCTCGGCCACCGCCTGTTTGCCGCCCTCTACCGGGTTGGCCCGGACATAGCGCGGGGTCACGTCACTGGTGAATGCCACCATTTTGCTGGTGCCGTGAATCCGCACGATGCCGGCCCCAAGCCCCGGTGCCCGCACTGTGTCGCCCATGACCTGTTGGTCGTATTGTTGATACACCCACGCCTTGCTCGCGTAGTTGGGCGATCCGATCAGCGACCGCAAGCCGGCGATGGGGTCCACGGGGGGCACTGGCCCAAGC
>JBGSIZ010000203.1:0-31859 GCA_041742255.1 Marivivens sp.
TCCATCGGCGGGCGCTGCATCCAGCGGCCATCCGTCGCCTTGAACGGGTCCGACAGATAGGTGCTGTCGTTGGTCAGCCCGACCTCGTCCCCCATATACAACAGCGGCACCCCCCCGAACGACGCAATGAGCGCGTGCCCCATCAGGATCCGGCCCACCGCAAGGTCAGCCGCCACCGGATCGCCGTTGTCCAGCGCCGCCTCCAGCCCTGCGAGGCTCGCAAAGCTGCCGTTGGTCCGCCTGTCCCCGGTTTCCGCGTTGGATTGGAAATCCGCCCCGCGTGCAAAGGTCCCCGGAAAGCTGCCGTTGTAGAAATCCGCAAGGAAATTGCGGTGCCCCGGCCCGGTCATGGGCGGGTGATGCGCCGCGTCGTCCTCGGTGATCGCCCAGCCGATGTCGTCGTGACAGCGGATATAGGTGGCCCAACACGCCCGCCGGAAGCTTTCGGGGAAATGCCGCCGCAAGACGTCCGTCATCAGGCCCGTGTCCTGACTGGCCAGCGACGACCAGAACTGCACCATCAGGTTGTTGTGATAGGCGAGGTTGCTTTCCTTGCCCGCATGGGTCCCGGTCCCAAGGTAGGGCACAAGGTCTGTTGGCCCTACGATCGCTTCCGCCTTGTGGATGACGGCCGGAGCCGCGACCCGCGTCGCCTGCACCAGCGCCTGCAGGATATCGTGGACCTCTGGCAGGTTCTGGCAGCCCGTCCCCATCTTTTTCCACATAAAGGCCACGGCATCGAGCCGGAACACCTCTACCCCTTTGTTGGCCAGAAAAAGGATGGTATCCAGAACCGCCAGAAACACCTCTGGGTTTTCCCAGTTCAGGTCCCATTGGAATTCGTTGAACGTGGTCCAGACCCATTTGCCCATATCCGGGTAATAGGTGAAATTCCCCGGCGCCTGATCCGGGAAAATCTCGACCATGGTCTGTTCATACCGTTTGGGTTCCACTTCTGTGTCGAACATCCGGTAGAATGCCTGATAGAACGGGTCGCCCGCCTGTGCCTTGACCGCCCAGTCGTGTTCCTTGGCCGTGTGGTTCAAAACCATGTCGATGCAGGGGCTGATCCCCGCCGCCCGCAAGTGCAGGTTCGACATCTGGAAATCCGCCATGCTGCCCAGATCGGGGTTGATCTCGCGGTAGTCCATGACCGCATAGCCGCCGTCCGATTGTCCGTGCCGGGGTTTGAGGCAGGGCATCATGTGCGCATAGGTGACCCCAAGTGACTTGAGGTAGGGAATGTGCCCCGGAAGGTTCGCCAGCCGCCCGCAGAACCGGTCAATGTAAAAGACATAGGCCACCATGTCTTCGGACAGGAACCAATCCGGGTTGAGGTCCCGTTCAAGGTCCAGCACCCGCAGGTCCGCAGGCCGTTCCGCCCAATGCCGCGCCAGAAGGTCGCGCAGGCGGTCCATCAGGCCCGGCATATCGGTGGCCCCGCCATAGAGCCGCGAGAGGGGACCGATCAGGTCCCGCTGTCCCCGCGTCCAGCGGATGTGGAACAGCCGATCATCGCTGACGGCGGGCGGTGCGCTAGCGCTAACAACCTTGGGTTTGCGGGGGGTTGTGGCCACGACGTTTCTCCTGTTGCGGTCTCTCCACTATGGCAAACCGACGCAGGCAGGCAAGTCATTCAGGCCCAGTCGCCTTCGAATCCTTTTGGGATCAACAGAACATCGGGGTCCAGCGTGCGCAAATCCCGCCGGCCGCACAGCGCCATGGTCATGTCCAGTTCCCGGTGCAGGATTTCCAGCGATTTGGTCACCCCTGCCTGCCCCATCGCCCCCAGCCCATAGATATAGGCCCGCCCGATCATCGTGCCCTTGGCCCCCATCGCCATCGCCTTGAGGATGTCCTGACCCGACCGGATGCCGCTATCCAGCCAGACTTCGGTCTTGTCCCCCACGGCCTCGACAATCGGGCGCAGCATCCGGATCGAGGACAAGGCCCCGTCCAATTGCCGCCCGCCGTGATTGGAGACGATGATGGCATCTGCCCCCACTTCAACCGCGCGCCGGGCGTCTTCGACGTCCAGCACCCCCTTGAGGATGACCTTGCCGCCCCATTTCTTGCGCAGGATCGCGATTTTGTCCCAATCCAGCCGGGGATCGAATTGTTCCGTCGTCCACGACCCCAGCGAACTGACGTTCCCCACGTTTTTGGCATGGCCCACGATATTGCGGAATGTGCGCCGTTTGGTGCCCAGCATCCCCAGCCCCCAGCGCCATTTGGTGGACAGGTCCAACAGCGTCGCGGCGGTCAGTTTGGGCGGGGCGGACAGCCCGTTTTTCAGGTCTTTGTGCCGCTGCCCCAGCAATTGCAAGTCCAGCGTGATGACAAGCGCCGAACAGTTCGCCCGTTTGGCACGTTCGATGATGCCATCCACGAATTCTTCGTCGCGCATGACATAGAGCTGAAACCAGAACGGTTTGGTCGTGTGTTCGGCCACGTCCTCGATGGAACAGATCGACATGGTGGACAAGGTGTAGGGCACGCCGAACGCCTCGGCGGCGCGGGCGGCCTTGATCTCGCCATCGGCGGATTGCATCCCCGTCATGCCGACCGGGGCCAAGGCGACGGGCATCGCCACATCCTGACCGATCATGGTGGTTTTCGTGGTCCGGTTGGACATATCCACCGCCACCCGCTGCCGCAGGCGGATCAGGTCGAAATCAGACGAATTTTCCCGGAATGTCTGTTCCGTCCAACTGCCGCTTTCGCAGTAATCATAGAACATCTTGGGCGCACGGCGTTTGTAGATCCGTTTGAGATCGTCAATGTTGGTGATCACAGCCATGGCCGGGTTCCTTGCCAGTTTGGTCAACTGTCCTAACCAATATCGACAAAGTGGGGCAGCGCCAAGGGGCCTGCGGGTTTGTCTAAATTTGTTCCGATTTGGACGCGGACGGTTGGCATGAATTCACCTTCCTTCAACCGTTTGACCCGATCTGTGGGGCAGACGAAGGTGGGGACCGCGATGACGTTCAGACAATCCATATTGGAATGCGCCGTTTTGGTGGTGCTGGCGTTTCTGGCCTTGCATATCGGGTGGTCGGTGGCCGCGTTCGACTGGGTCGCCGCGTTTTCCGCCGGGCAGCGGACGGGGACGCAGGATATTCTGGCCACGGTGTTCTTTGTCGTTGCCCTCGCCCTGCCCGTCTGGCTGATCCGATCCAACTGGCGACTGGTCACTGCGTTGCGCGAACGGGCCCGGGCCGAGGCCCGCGCGCTGGACGTGTCCCGGCGCGATCCGCTAACCGGGTTGCCCAACCGCCGCGTCTATCCCGATCTGGTGCAGGACATTCTGACCCAGCCGGGCGGCCCCCCTGTCGGCGTTTTTGTTTTGTTGATCGACCTTGACCGGTTCAAACCCATCAACGATATGCGCGGCCACGAGGCCGGGGATATGATCCTGACCGAGGTTGCTGCCCGTCTGCGCCGACTGTGCGGCCCATTCGACACGGCCATCCGGCTGGGCGGCGATGAATTTGCCATCGTCGTGGCCGGGCAAACGGCGGATTTTGATCCAACCGTTCCTGCAATGGCCGCCCTTGACGCGCTCCGCGATCCGTTTGCGTGGCCGGACTGGTCTGCCGATCTGAGCGCCAGCATCGGGATTGCGCGATGGGCCCACGGGGACACCCCCGCCGACCTGCTGCGCAAGGCCGATCAGGCGATGTATCGCGCCAAGGACAACGGACGGGGATGCCTTGCCGTTTATGACGAGGATCTTGGCGACAGTTTGCGCCACAAGGCCATGCTCGAACTTGATTTGCGCCGTGCGATCGACGCAGATCAGATCATACCGTATTTCCAACCTGTTGTCGAAATCGAGACAGGGCGATTGTTGGGGTTCGAGGCGCTGGCCCGGTGGCCCCACCCCACGTCCGGCATGATCCCGCCCGACCAGTTTGTCCCGGTGGCCGAGGAATTGGGCCTGATTGACCGGATGAGCGACCAGTTGTTCGCCCGCTGCTGCATCGAAATGCAGGGATGGGATCCTACCCTGCGCCTGTCGTTCAACCTGTCCCCGGTGCAATTGTGCCAAGGCGTATTGGCCGCCCGGATCGCCGCCATTCTGCGTGCTCACGACATTGATGGGCACCGGATCGAGTTTGAGATCACTGAAACGGCGGTGATCACGGATATCGACCGGGCCTATACCGTGATCCTTGAATTGCGCGCCCTTGGGGTCGAGGTGTCGCTTGATGATTTTGGTACCGGGACGTCCAGCCTTGCCGTGTTGTCGCGCCTACCGTTCAATTCCATCAAGATCGACCGCAGTTTTGTCATTGATATTGGCCGCCACCCGGAAAACGCCAAGATCGTCTGCGGTGTTCTGGCGCTTGCTGACTCGCTCGGGATCGACGTCACCGCCGAAGGGATCGAGCAAATTGCCGAACTGGATTTCTTGCGGCAAAATGGTTGTGGCAAAGGGCAAGGGTATTTGTTCAGCAGACCCGTTCCGGCCAGCGAAGTCGCCGATCTGATCAAGTCTGCCTGCGACATGGCAAGGGCACCAGAACGGGCGACGGTGCCCCCAGTCCAATCGCTGCACTCCCCTGTGGCGCTTCGAAACCGGGGGCGGGCCAACGGGTAGCCGGGTCCTGACCGGCGTTTCGAACAATGTCCTTAAGCTCCAGGAAACTGGCACATGAGGCGCGCGGCGGGGGTGAATGGGCCAACGGCCCAGAGGGGGCAGCGCCCCCTGCCCTGTCGACGTGCATCGCACGGCGAAACCGCTTGACCCATCAGGTCCGACCAATGGTTTATCCCGGCACCACATTACAGCCCGGATTTGCGAGGTTTGGTCGCGCGCCACAAATCCGCAAAGAAAAGGACAGTTACGTCACGCGCTGTGCGCGCCGTCTGCCAAACCTTTGACAAAGGCCAGCACATCCGCGACGGCGTCCCCCTTTGCGATCCGCTCGACGATGGCCGACCCAACCACGGCACCATCCGCCACCCCGGCAATCGCCCGCGCCGCGTCGGGCGTGCGGATGCCAAACCCGACAATGACGGGCAGGTCGGTCTGCGCCTTGATCCGGGCGACCTCTGGTCCGACATCCGTCGCCTGTGCCTGCGCCGCCCCCGTGATCCCGGTGATCGACACATAGTAGACAAAACCGGACGTGTTTTGCAGCACCTTGGGCAACCGTTTGTCATCGGTCGTGGGGGTTGCAAGCCGGATGAAATTCAACCCGGCCGCCTGCGCGGGCAGGCACAGTTCGGTGTCTTCCTCGGGCGGCAGATCGACCACGATCAATCCGTCGATGCCCGCCTCTTTGGCCTGCGCCAGAAACAGGTCCACGCCGCGCGAATAAATCGGGTTATAATATCCCATCAGAACGATCGGGGTCGTGGTGTCCGTCTTGCGCAATTCCCGCGCGATCTGCAGCGTCCGGTCCAGCGTCATCCCACCTTCTAGCGCCCGTTGCCCGGCAAGCTGGATCGTGGGCCCATCCGCCATCGGATCGGTAAAGGGCACGCCGAGTTCGATGATATCCACCCCCGCCGCCGGAAGCCCCAAAACGATGGCCAAGGACGTGTCATAATCCGGGTCGCCCGCCATGACATAGGCCACGAAGGCCTTGCGCCCCTTGGCCGAAAGGTCGGCAAATTTGGCATCAATCCGTGTCATGGCATCCCCGTTTGGCTGTGTCGCGCGGGTTTGGGCCATCCCCGCACAAAAATCAAGGCACCGCCCGCCCCGGGGATCACATTCCCCGCGCCGCTTGCGGCCTTTCCTCTCGTGCCGTATGAGCGGCCCAACGCGCAAGGGAGCATAAGCGATGGGTTTCAGGATGGGCATTGTCGGTATGCCGAATGTTGGCAAATCGACCCTTTTCAACGCGCTGACGCGCACGGCCGCAGCGCAGGCCGCCAACTTCCCCTTCTGCACGATCGAACCTAATGTGGGTGAGGTTGCGGTGCCCGATGCCCGGCTTGACAGTCTTGCGGCGACCGCCGGATCCAAGCAGATCATCCCGACCCGGATGACGTTTGTTGATATTGCGGGCCTCGTCAAAGGCGCGTCCAAAGGTGAAGGTCTGGGCAACCAATTCCTCGCAAACATTCGCGAATGTGACGCCATCGCCCATGTTTTGCGCTGTTTCGAAGACGGCGACATCACCCATGTCGAGGGCCGCGTCGACCCCGTGGCCGACGCCGAAACCATCGAAACCGAATTGATGCTGGCCGATCTGGAGTCCATCGAGCGCCGGTTGCAGAACCTTGGCCGCAAAGTCCGTGGCGGCGACAAGGATGCAGTGGAACAGGAGCGCCTGTTGAAGGCCGCGCAAGCCGTCCTTGAACAGGGGCGTCCGGCGCGCGTGGTCCCGATTGCCGAGGACGACGTCAAGCAATGGAAAATGCTGCAACTTTTGACCAGCAAGCCGGTCTTGTATGTGTGCAACGTCGAAGAAGACGCCTCGGCCACGGGCAACGCATTTTCTGACAAGGTGGCCGAAATGGCTGCGGCCCAGGGCAATTCCCACGTCGTCATTTCTGCCCGGATCGAAGAAGAAATCAGCCAGTTGGCCGCGGACGAGGCACAGATGTTCCTGTCCGAAATGGGATTGGACGAGCCGGGGTTGGACCGACTGATCCGCGCGGGCTACAGCCTTTTGAAATTGCAGACCTATTTCACCGTGGGCCCGAAAGAAGCCCGCGCCTGGACAATCCCCGCGGGCACCAGCGCCCCCCAAGCCGCAGGCGTCATCCACGGTGATTTCGAAAAAGGTTTCATCCGCGCCGAAACCATTGCCTACGCCGATTTTGTCGCGTTCAAGGGCGAAACGGGCGCCAAAGACGCCGGCAAGATGAAGTCCGAAGGCAAGACCTACATCGTGCGCGACGGGGACGTGATGCATTTCCTGTTCAATACCTGAGAGCGGTGCGAGGGCTTTTGCGGGTGCCCGCCGAATCGTGACCGCCCGCCTTGGTTCGTATTCGGGGGGGCGCGGAAAAACCTTCGCGGTATTGCCTCGTTGTCCAAACGGTATCGTTGGGCCCGTTATTGCGCCGCGCGCAGTCCGGCCGCACCGTCTTCGGATCGACACCGATCAGGACGCAGGCCCGGCGTTGAGAGATCGGATGACCCTTCGTCGCCCGCAGCACCGCGTCCCGCCGCGCCATCGGTGTCGTCAGGGTTTTCCCAACAGATCCCTCAGAACCACGTTGTCCAGCATCGCATCCACCAACAGGCGTTTCAGCTTCGCGCTCTCGTCCTCGAGTTGCTTCAAGCGCTTGGCGTCAGACAGGTCCATCCCCCCATACTTGGCCTTCAGCTTGTAGAAAGTCGCCGGGCTCAGCCCGTGCTTCCGGCACAGCTCTGCCGTTGGCAAGCCAGCCTCCTGCGCCTTGATCATCCCGGTAATCTGCGCCTCGGTGAAACGGCTTTTCCTCATGTCGTCTGCTCCTTCTCAGGTTGGGCAGACCCTACATCACAGCGAGGGAACTTCCGGGGGGCAGGTCACTTACCCCTTGCCCCCCCATCCCAGCCGCATTAAAGCCGTCAACGGAGCTGTGGCCGAGTGGTCGAAGGCACGCCCCTGCTAAGGGCGCAGGCGGGAAACCGTCTCGAGGGTTCGAATCCCTTCGGCTCCGCCACCCACCCCTTTTTTCTGATGTGTTTGAGCCGCGTTTATCGCGTTTTACTGTTGCATTTCATGAGCTTAATGCGCCGAACCGTTTTGCTTGCATTTCGTTCGTTTATGTCCGATTCTGTTCCTTGAGTGGTATAGATTGTGGTATGTTCTGATGGTCCTTGCGGGCAAACTGACCAAGAAGCTGGTCGAGAATCTGGGCGCTGGGCGGCATGGCGATGGCAACGGCTTGTACCTTGTCGTCGATCCCTCCGGCGCGCGACGCTGGATTGTCCGGGTTGTGGTCAAGGGCGCGCGCAATAAGGCAGGCGGGCCGCTGCGGACGGACTTTGGCCTTGGTGGGGCGGATATCGTCACGATCAATCAGGCGCGCGAGCGGGCACTCGAATACCGGCGGATGGCAAAGCAGGGTCTGAACCCGCGCTTCAGCGCCAAACGGGAGATCCCGACGTTCGAAGACTTCGCCCAGCAGGTCCATATCGACCGCATGCCGACTTGGAAAAACGCCAAGCATGGCCAGCAGTGGATCAACACCCTGCGCGATTATGCCTTTCCAAAAATCGGCCGCATGCCATTGGACGGTATCGACCAGCCCGAAGTCATGATGTGCCTCTCGCCGATCTGGACGGAAAAACACGAGACCGCCAAACGGCTGGCCCAAAGGATCAAAACCGTTCTGGATGTCGCCAAATCCAAGGGGTTCCGGTCGGGCGAAAACCCCGTCACGGCGATCCACGACGCGCAGGCCCTGCCCAAGGTCAGGAGCCGACCCAAGCACCATCAAGCGATGCGATGGCAAGATGTGCCCGCGTTCTATGCCGGCCTCAAGATCCGGAGTGCGATGGCGGCCAGTGCTTTGCGGTTCACCTGCCTGACCGGATCGCGAACAAGCGAGGTCCTGGGCATGCGCTGGGCCGAGATCGATTTTGAGAACCGACTTTGGACTTGCCCAGAGGACCGGATGAAAGCAGGCGAGGTGCACCGCGTGCCCCTGACGGACGAGATGTTGGCAATCCTCGAACCGCTGAAGGCCCTCAAGTCAGTCTACGTGTTCGAGGGGCAGAAACGAAACATGCCACTTTCCAACATGTCCATGCTGATGCTTTTGCGCCGGATGGGCGTTGAAGGCGTGACCGTCCATGGGTTTCGCTCAACTTTCCGCGATTGGGCATCCGAAGTTGAGCAGGCTCCGAGAGAGGTTTCAGAGATGAGTTTGGCGCATAGGTTTGGAAATGCGGTTGAGCGTGCCTATGCAAGATCAGACTTGATCGAGCAGCGCCGCGAACTCATGAATAAGTGGTCAGACTATGTCAGCGGCAATGTGAATGGCCCGTCAGGAGGTGAATAATGTTAGTCCCAGCTGGTTTCGTGTCGCTTGCGGAACTGTGGAAGGAATTTGTTGGTGGTCGTTGGGGTAAATGGTCGCAAGATAGAGCGATCGAGTCCTATGAGACGACCTTTGGAACAAAGAATACTGTGACATTTGGCACGGCGTTGGATTTGACCGAGGACCTGTTTAGACTTTCTTTTGATGATTTCAGATTTGCATTATCGACCCCCAGTGGCGACGTCCAGTACACAACGGCAGTTCTCCAAGACGACAACAATAGGGTGCTCGCAAAATTATCTGTACAAGAGAGCCTTGCCGTGGCTCGGGATAAGACACAAGCTGGAGTGGACGGAAAGTGGCTTTGGGAATTGGGATCGCGAAGGTTCCGTGAAATCAACCAGAAGATTCATTCGATGAGCCTAATTCGCCCCAAAGATAAATCCGTATGGGAAGGCCTACTTCGACAAGATTATTTTAGCACGTTGCCAATCCTGTTTGAACGAGAAGCATATGTTCTTGTTTCTGATCTGCCGCCTTGGACGGACGATCTGCTTTATGACAGTTATCTGCGAAATATTTGGCTTAGAGCACGAGGCGCGTCGATTTGTTTGCCAGAATCCGATGCGGCTAGATGGCGAAAAAGTCTAAAGGAGCCACATCTTCGACGATTGCTTAGTCTCATTGTTTGGACAGAAAACCCCGGTGACGGGGCCAAGGGCGGTCGACCAGATAAGAAACGTGAGCTTTGGCGGGCATATCAGGAACTCGCCCTGGCCAATTCGTCCCTGCCTCGGAAAGAGCAACTAAGACGCGTCGAGGAACACCTTGGCTCCAAGTCCTCTGTTTCGACGTTAACTCGGGCAATCAAAGAGGGCGAGTCGCAGAAGAAGCTCAGTTCATCCCATGAGTGACTTTCATTGATTTCTAGGGCTTCGTGAACAAGACCCATCTCGTCGACGAAGCGGTTCGATACGGCTTAGCTCTTAGTTCCTTGCCGGCTCAAAGGGTTTGTTCAGAACCTGTTCAAGCCCGGTCAAAACCCCGTTCAAAATCCGTTTCGAGTTTTGGGTGTTTTGATAGCCTTGCGTAGTTTCGCAATGCCAGTTGATTGATCCCCATCGAAAACCGAAAAGAAGGATCGGACGATGGAAAACATCTTTGACGACGAACGGACCTATGTTCTTGGGGATCAAGAGCTTGAAATTATTGGAGATCGTGAAAAGCTCGCGCAATGGCGCTACAAGAAAACTGGCCCTGCGTATTACCGCTTGGGGCGAAAGATCGTCTACCGAGGATCAGACCTGAATAGCTGGGTCGAACAGCAACGCGTTGAGCCACCAGGCTTTGTGTTCACAGATCAAAACTCATCCAATCTCAATGCTACCAGCAGAGGTCGCCGCCCCATCGCGCTTGGCTCGGCCAACTCGGAAAGGGCGAACCATGGGCTATGACTTTTGCCAGATCAAAATCCAGGTTGCCGAAATTGTCACCCAACATTTTGGCATCAAACAGAACGCAGCTCCGCTTGCGATCTATCGCATCAACCAGAAGTTCGACGGCAAACATGGGAACTATGCAACCACAGACGCCCAATTGTCGGAAGAGCTCGGCGTTCATTCCGACACGATCGCGCGGCGGGTAAAGTTGTTGATGCAGTCTGGGCTGTTTGACATCAAACGCGGCCGGCTGGGGCGGCAAACGACCTATCGCCTCAAACCTGAGGTTTGGTCACAGGCTTCGGCTATGCGCGCTGGGCGTGGGGTACCCGGCACATCTGCAGGGAATCGACCCGGCAAAGCACCGGGTCTAGACCCCGCAAATGAGCGCAACAAAACCAGGCAAAGTAGCGGGGTATATAAGAGTAAGATATTAATAGAAGGGCGGGACTACCCAGCGGGCCTGGATCTCAGCGATCTTGGGGGGCTAAAGCACGAGCCTTCAAAGAGCCACTCAGCAGAACAATTCTTCAGGGAGGCTCGAGACAGATTGGGTCTGAGCCGAATCTTTGATCAATTGCCAAAAAAAATGGCAAACGGAATTGAGTTCGTCATTTGCCCCGTCAAACCCGTTCCAAGGGGCGACGTGCAGGCGCAACATGTTTATGTACAGCAAATTGAATCCCTCATCGCTGCTCTTAAGACTTGGACCGCGCCCACACCTGACGTCGTGCTCCATCGGGAAAGCGAGGATTGCGATGAATAGGGAATGTGAAACCGACCACCTGATATTTAATCAAATGCCAATGGGGACCTAGCATGATCCAGCAAGGCGGCAAGCGCCCGGGGGCAGGGAGACCGAAGGGCTCGGGCAATATCAAATCAATGATGGACCGCGCCCGGTTTATCACGCACATGCAGGACTACCTTGAATTGGCGGTCGCGACCTTGGCGGACATCGCCGAGAACGGGAAAAGCGAGGCAGCCCGAGTCTCCGCCGCAACCGAAATTATCAACCGCGCTGTTGGTCGGACTGTTGTCGCGGAAACCGCCGGGCAGCTTGAGTTTGGGCTTCTCAAGGCGATGCTCGAACACGACCGGGAAGAGTTTGTCGAGGCGGGCGCGGAATTCCTGCTCGAGGTCCCGTTGACAGGTCTATTTGATCGATAGGCCCGGTGAAACCATACAACCTGGGTTTGCGGCTGGATTTCGGAGGCGCGCTGGCCTAGCGTCTTTGAAAACGAACGGGGGGCGAAAAAGGCAATGGCATCAATCGACAACGGCACCGACCTTGGCATCGAGGCCAGCCTGTTCAAGACCGCCGACAAGCTGCGCGGGAACATGGAGCCAAGCGACTACAAACACGTTGCCCTTGGGCTGATCTTCCTCAAACACATTTCGGACGGGTTTGAACTGAAACGGCAGGCTCTTTTGGCCGAATACCCCGAGGGCGCCGAGGATCCTGACGAATACCTTGCCGAAAATATCTTTTGGGTTCCCGCCGATGCCCGCTGGTCGCATCTGCAGGCCAGCGCCAAGCAGCCCACCATCGGTCGCCTGATCGACGAGGCGATGATCGCCATCGAAAAGGTCAACCCATCGCTAAAGGGAGTTCTGCCTAAAGACTATGGCCGCCCGGCGCTGAATGCGGTCATGCTGGGCGAGTTGATCGACCTGATATCCGGCATCGCCTTTGGCGAAGGCAAGGACAAGGCGCGCGACCTGCTGGGCCGTGTCTACGAATAGTTCCTTGGCCAGTTCGCGGGCAGCGAAGGCAAGCGGGGCGGCGAATTCTACACCCCGCGTTCCGTCGTGCGCACCATGGTCGAGATGCTCGAACCCTACAAAGGCCGCGTTTACGACCCCTGTTGCGGATCGGGCGGCATGTTTGTGCAGTCGGAAAAGTTCGTCGAGGCGCATGGAGGCCGTTTGGGCGATATCGCCATTTACGGGCAGGAATCCAACTACACCACGTGGCGGCTGTGCAAGATGAACCTTGCCGTGCGCGGGATCGAGGCGGATATCAAATGGAATTCGGAAGGGACGTTTCACAAGAACGAACTGCCCGACCTGCGCGCCGATGTGATCCTTGCCAACCCGCCCTTCAACATCTCGGACTGGGGCGGCGAGAGGCTGCGTGAGGATGGCCGCTGGAAATTCGGCACGCCGCCCGCAGGCAATGCCAACTACGCGTGGCTGCAGCACATCTTGCACCATCTGGCGCCCTCGGGCACGGCGGGGGTGGTGCTGGCCAATGGCTCGATGTCCTCCACCCAGTCGGGCGAGGGCGAGATGCGCCGCGCGATGATCGAGGGCGAGGTGGTGGATTGCATGATCGCCCTGCCGGGGCAGCTGTTCTATTCCACCACGATCCCCGCCTGCCTGTGGTTTCTGGCGAAGGATAAGTCGAACGGCATCGCGCGGGACCGCAAGCTGCGCGACCGGAGGAGCGAGGTGCTGTTCATCGACCCCCGCAAGTTGGGCTTCATGGTGGATCGCACCCGGAAGGAGTTTTCCGACGCCGACATCGCCCAGATCGCCGAAACTTACCACGCCTGGCGGCTGGGGGAGGGCTATGCCGACATTCCGGGCTTCTGCAAATCGGCGAGCATCGAGGAAATTCGGTCCCACGGCCACGTCCTGACCCCGGGCCGTTATGTGGGATCGCAAGCGGCGGAGGAGGACGAGACGCCCTTTGCTGAACGTTTCGCGGCGTTGCAAGAGCAACTGGAGGCGCAGTTCGCCGAGGCCGAGGCGTTGACGGCGACCATCCGGGCGCGGTTGGCGGGGGTTGTGTCGCAATGATCCGGGCCGGTCATTCCGGATCAACAGGTGCAAGGTCTGAACCGGGACGCTGCGCCTTGGCTCTTGATATCGCACTTTGCGACATCAAGACTGCCACCGAAGGAGTCTGCCATGGCTGAGGATGTTTTTGCCGCCCGCACCCCACCCGCCATCTACACGGCCCGTGGTCAAAGCGTGGTGATGGATGCAGATGTGGCGGACCTGTTCGACATTGAAACGCGCCGCCTGAACGAGCAGTTCCGCCGCAACGCCGCACGCTTTGGCGAGGATTTCGCCTTTCAGCTAACAACGGAAGAATACGATGGCTTGAAGTCGCAAATCGCGACATCAAGCGGCCACGGTGGCCGACGCAAGCCGCCGGTGATGTTCACCGAACATGGTGTGGTCATGGCGGCCACGGTCCTGCGGTCGGAACGTGCTGTCACCGCCTCGCGGTTCATCGTTCGGGCGTTTGTGGCCAGCCGTCAGGCGCTGGTGGTCGCGCATCCCGGCCAGAACCTGCCCGCCGCCCCCCTGCCGATCAGCATCGAGGCCCGGCAGGGCCTGATGGCCAAGCTGGATCGGGCGCTCGGTTGGGTGCTGGATGCCATTGTCGAGCCAGAGGGAAAAACCACCGTCCGGGATGAGGCGCGGGCCGTCGCACTGGAGGGGCTGGGGGCGATCAAGGCACATCTGCGCAAGCAGGGCGTGCAGAACGAACAGACCCTCGCCGAAATCCAGAAGCTGCTGAAAGAGGCCGAGGCGATCGACGCCGAAATCACCGCCCGCCATGTGGAAACCGACCACCGCCGCCTTGCCCTGATCGCCAAGGAATTGCGCATCGCCATCGAGGTGCAGCGGTATCTGGAAACCGGCAGTGCCGAGGGCCTGCTGGCCGTGCTAAAGGAGTTGGGGAATGGGTAGGTTTGTGGGGAGCGTGCAACCGGCGACTGGCCGAGCGCGGCTGGCGGGGGTTGGGCTGTGAGTTCCGAGTGGCCCCTTCAGACGCTTGGCGACCTTGTGACGCTTCAACGTGGAATTGATCTTCCAGATGTGAAGCGTAGTTACAGGCCTGTTCCGATAATGGGTTCGTTTGGCGTCACTGGGCGGCACGATACCGCCGCATGCAAAGGACCCGGCGTTACGGTTGGGCGAAGTGGTGCGTCAGTCGGCACTGTCGCCTATATTTCAGAGGATTATTGGCCACTAAACACGTGTCTTTACGTGCGTGATTTCCATGGCAACGATCCGCTGTTTTGCTACTACTTTCTCAAGACTATTGATTTGGCCTCCCACAACTCTGGATCTGCTCAGCCATCGTTGAACCGAAATTTCGTCCACCCTTTGCCGGTTCGTTTCCCTGACCCCGACGAACAACGCGCCATTGCTGCCACCCTCGGGGCGCTGGATGACAAGATCGAGTTGAACCGGAAGATGAACGCCACGCTGGAGGCTATGGCGCGGGCGCTGTTCCGCGACTGGTTCGTCGACTTCGGCCCCACCCGCGCCAAGATGGAAGGCCGCGCCCCCACCCTCGCCCCCGACCTCTGATCCCTCTTCCCCGATCGGCTGGACGCCGAGGGCAAGCCGGAGGGGTGGGAGGTTTCCACGCTCGGGCAGATTGCAGAGCATCATACCAAGTCAATGACGCCCGCGAAAATGGCCGACGGGGAGGTGGAGCATTTTAGCCTTCCTGCCTTTGACAAAGGTCAGATTCCTGCGATTGACCATGGCGCAACGATCAAGAGCAACAAGACGATAGTTCCGCCAGAGGCGATCCTGCTGTCCAAATTGAATCCTGAAATTCCACGCATCTGGATGCCTGAGGCCCAAGGGCGGCTCCCGCAAGTGACTTCGACCGAGTTTCTTGCATATACAGCCAAAGGCGGCGCGGGACGCAGTTTCCTTTTCTGCCTGTTTTCCGATCAAGGCTTCCGTGAAATGCTTCATGGAATGGTCACCGGAAGATCAAAGAGCCACCAGCGCATTTCGCCACCGTCACTGCTCGGGCGGGACGTCGTTGTTGGAGCAACTCAGATGTTCGGAGCGTTTGAAAAACTGGTTGCGCCGCTTCTGGAGCGGGTCCGAGCCAACCGCGCCGAATCCCGCACCCTCGCCCAGACCCGCGACCTCCTCCTGCCGCGCCTGATGTCGGGGGAGTTGAGGGTGGCCGATATTGGTCCGACCGAAAAGGAAAATGCCGCATGAAGCTGCCAGTGCGCACCACAAACGCCATGCTACTGGGCAATGGCCTGATCGCCCATATCCGCACGGTGCAGGAGTACCGAAAAAGGCACGATAAGCCGCCTCAACGGCCCTACCTGACCTATACTCAACTGGTCGAACAAACCGGCGCGAAGCTCGCCCTCGTCGGCATCGGCAACTTTCTGGGCGAGGTGATGGTCGCGATCCATGTGCCCGGTGTACCAGACGCGATTCAGGGACTGACGCTGTTCGTTACCCCAAAGGACGGGCAGATCGATTTCTCGAAAGGGGCCGAGGAATGGTATGACATCACCCCTAGGAATGCCCTGCAGTTCCGCCAAGCCGTGCTGGACTTTGACTGGTCTGGTATAGAGTTCGCGGCGCAGAATGAGGGGTAACGGCGCATGGCCACACTGACCGAAGCCCAAGTCGAAGCTATCCTTCTTGATCACCTTGCCGCGCTTGGCTATGCCTGCCTGAACGACGCCATATGCGGCCCCGATGGTGCGGCCCCGGAACGTGACGCCTACTCCGACACGTTCCTGACGGCCCGTCTGCGTGCCGCCATCGCCCGCCTCAACCCCGATATCCCCGAAGATGCCCGCGACGATGCCCTGCGCCGGGTGATCGCCAACGTCCGCCCCTCGCTGATCGAAGAGAACCGCCGCCTCCACCGCGCTATGGTCGAAGGTGTCCCGGTGGAATACCGCGCCAAGGATGGGTCGATCCGGGGCGATGCCGTCCGGCTGCTGGACCCCACGGATCAGTTGAACGACTGGCTGGCGATTTCGCAGTTCACCGTTATTGAAAACCACCATAACCGCCGCCCGGATGTGGTAGTGTTCCTGAATGGCCTTCCCGTTGGTGTGATCGAGGTGAAAAAGCCGGGCGCCGAAAGTGCTACCCTTGGCGCGGCCTTTAACCAGCTGCAGACCTACAAGGCGCAGATCCCCTCGCTTTTTCGTGCCAATGCCGTTTTGGTGACAACGGATGGCGTGCAGGCCCGTGTCGGATCGCTTACCGCCGATCTGGAACGTTTCATGCCGTGGCGCACCATCGACGGCGCCGATGTCGCCCCCAAGGGTGCCCCGGAAATGCCGGTCTTGATCGAAGGCGTGTTTGCGCGACCCAGACTGTTGTCGCTGCTGCAGGACTTTACCGTTTTTGGCGACACACCGGGCGGTATCGCCAAGATTATTGCAGGCTATCACCAATTCCATGCCGTCAAGCGCGCAGTCGCCAGCACCGTCGCGGCCAGCCGGTCCGCCGGGGATCGCAAAGCCGGGGTGATCTGGCACACGCAAGGATCAGGCAAGAGCCTCTTGATGGCCTTTTATGCGGGCCAGTTGGTCCGTGAACCTGCGATGGAGAACCCGACCATCGTCGTCATCACCGATCGCAATGACCTAGACGATCAACTGTTCGCTACCTTTTCGATGTGCCGCGACCTGATCCGCCAGACCCCGGTTCAGGCTGACAGTCGGGAAGACCTGCAGAAAGAACTGTCCCGCGCCTCGGGTGGCGTTGTCTTTACAACCATCCAGAAGTTTGCCCCGGAAAAGGGCGGCGCCTATCCGCTGCTGACCGATCGCCGCAACGTGGTTGTCATCGCAGACGAGGCGCACCGCAGCCAATACGGGTTCAAAGCGCGGATCGAAAAGACCGGCGATATCGCCTATGGCTTTGCCAAACACCTGCGCGATGCACTGCCCAATGCCTCGTTCATCGGATTTACCGGAACCCCGATCGAGGCGACCGATGTCAACACACCGGCGGTCTTTGGCCATTACATCGACGTCTACGACATCAGTCGCGCGGTCGAAGATGGTGCCACGGTGCCCATCTACTATGAAAGCCGGCTTGCGCGCATTGAATTGCCCGACGCCGAAAAACCCAAAGTCGATGCTGAGATCGAGGAGCTGACCGAAGACGAGGCCGTCAGCGAACAGGAACGGCTTAAAAGAAAGTGGTCCACTGTGGAGGCCCTTGTTGGGTCCGAGAAGCGCTTACAGATGGTTGCGGAGGATTTGGTCGCCCATTTCGAGGCCCGGGTCCAAGCGATGGATGGAAAGGCCATGATCGTCTGCATGAGCCGCAGGATTTGTGTTGACCTTTACAACCAGATTGTAACGTTACGCCCCGATTGGCATTCCGAAGACGACACCGAAGGGCTCATGAAGATCGTGATGACCGGTTCCGCGGCAGACCCTGACGTTTGGCAACCCCATATTGGCGGCAAGGCGCGCCGCGATCTGCTCGCCAAGAGAGCCAAGAATTCCAAGGATGGATTAAAGCTCGTCATCGTTCGGGACATGTGGCTGACAGGCTTCGACAGCCCGTCGATGCATACGATGTATATCGATAAGCCGATGCAAGGGCACGGATTGATGCAAGCCATTGCCCGGGTCAACAGGGTATTTCGCGATAAACCCGCAGGCTTGATCGTCGACTACATCGGCATCGCCCAGAACCTGAAATCCGCGCTGGGCCAATATTCCAAGTCCGATCAGGAACAGGCCGGGATCGATGAAGCCGAGGCCGTCGCGGCGCTCTTGGAGCGTTTGGATATCGTCCGCGCCATGTTCCATGGCTTTGATTATTCCAATGGGCTGATTGGCACACCGCATCAGCGATTGGTCGCTCTCGCAGAAGCCTTGAACTGGATTCTCCAAAAGCAAGATCAAGCCGCCCAGCGCGAGAAGGACAAAGAGGCAAAGAAAGCAGCACACCGGCGGTATCAGGACGCGGTTCTTGGTCTATCCAAGGCATTCGCACTTTGTTCGGCCAGTGATCCGGCCCGCGACGTTCGGGACGAGGTCGGGTTCTTCCAGACTGTCCGTGCGGCCATGGTCAAGGCCGCTGACACCTCGGGACGATCAGCTGCCGATCGCGACTTGGCCATCCGCCAGATCGTGAACGGTGCCGTGGCCTCCACCGAAATCGTCGACATTCTTTCTGCGGCAGGGCTTTCGTCCCCCGACATTTCGATCTTGTCAGACGAGTTTTTGGCAGAAGTCGGTCAAATGGAAAAAAAGAACCTGGCGCTCGAGGCCTTGAAAAAGCTCATCAACGACGAAATCAGGTCGCGCAGCAAATCCAACGTGATTGAAACCCGGAAGTTTTCCGAGCGTTTGCAAGAGGCTATCTCTCGATACCACACGAATGCCATAAGCACTGTCGAAGTCCTTCAGGAATTGATCGCACTGGCCAAGGACGTTCGCGAAGCCCGGAACCGCGGAGAAGAGACGGGGCTCTCGCCCGAGGAAATTGCCTTTTATGACGCCTTGGCCGATAACCAAAGCGCTGTTGACATCCTTGGGAACGAACAGCTGAAGGTCATCGCCCATGAATTGTTGAAGGGCCCTAAATCCAACGTCAGCATCGATTGGGCACACCGCGACGGCGCAAGGGCGCGGCTGCGCGTGCTGGTAAAGCGGATCCTGCGGAAATACGGCTATCCCCCAGACCTTGAAGATGCGGCCGTCAGGGGGGTACTGGCGCAAGCGGAAGCTTTGCTGACGGATTTGGCCCATTGAAGCGAGTTGTCGCTCGATCAATTTCGCGGCCTACAGGAACGGTAATCCCCCCCGGAAGTAAGGGGCTGCATAAGTAGAATTTTCTCGGCAAGATGAACGAGGAGATTTCGAATGAAGACAAGCAAATACACTGAGGCGCAGATCATCGCGATCCTGCGTCAGGCCGAAGGCGGGATGCGGGTGGCTTCCACATCGAGGATGACGCCGTTGTCAGTGTCGACCAGGTAGTTGGTGAAATAGGCAAAATAGGCTGGACCGCCGCGAGCCCGTGTCCATTGTGAGGCGGGATCGGAATGCGAGGTGAACTTCGGATCGACCGGGCTCGCTGCGCCGAAGGCCGCATCGTTAAGCGTTTCCAGATACTCCCTGACAGCCCGGGGCGCGTCTTCGGGATTGATCTTCTCGGGCGCCCAATCCGCCTTCGGGGTCGAGCTCTGCCGGTTCGCGTCAGCCTGGATGATGCTGGCGTCGGCTGCCAGCCGTTGGCCGCTGGCCAATCCTTCCGCGATACAGCGCGCCACCAACGTCTCGAAGAGGTGGCGCAAAAGATAGCTGTCACGAAAGCGGCCGTGCCGGTTCTTCGAGAAGGTCGAATGGTCCGGCACAGGATTAGACAGATCGAGACGGCAGAACCAGCGATAAGCGAGGTTCAGATGGACCTCTTCGCAGAGCCGACGTTCGGACCTGATGCCCGTAATATAACCGACCAGAAGCATGCGGATCATCAGTTCCGGATCCACCGACGGCCGCCCGGTGGAAGTGTAGAATGGTGCCAGGTGCTGCCGGATGCCGTTCAAGTTGACGAACCGATCCACAGGCCTGAGCATGTGGTCGGGCGGGATATGCGCTTCGATCGAGAACTCATAGAACAGAGCGCCTTGCGCTTCCTGCCGGGCCACCTTCATCGCCGTTCAACTCAACCTGCCGCAGCCAGATTGAATCAACCGCCAGCACCCCAGGCAAGATAAGTTTTTCAACGGAATACGGTCGTAGCTGCCGTTGGCCGGTTGGGCCGACCCTGTCGCGGAGGTTTCCACAGCGGCTGTTCAGGTCGCCCCCATCGAGCACACGATCTTGAGAAATCCGCGATGTGATCCGTTCACGGACGAGTTCGCCCTTCCTGGTCAGAATACGAACACATAGTCGATGGCCAGTCCCCAGCTATCGTAGCCGGAGGATCCGATGCCGTCATAATATCCGCTCAGGCCCAATGTTGCACCGTCGGTGAACGTCTGTCGCAAGCCGAAATTGATCTTTGCCCGACCCCCTTCGAACGCGGGCACGACGGTGCTCGCCACCCCAGTTCCGCTGTTGTGCGACCAAATGCCTGAGATGCCTCCGGTCAATTGCAGTGGGCCGAACGCGGTTTCCACATCTTGTCTGATGTCCAGTCCGACCGACACCTGTGCGAGTTCGATACGTTGGGCAGGAACCGGGTTTCCCAGCCCGTCGGTATACGGCTTTTGTCGGTCTGTCGTATAGGACAGGTCGACATTGGGCGACAGCGTTGTGCGCCCATATATCATTTGCCCCGCGACCTTGGCCTGCACCAGGGCGCGGTCTGTGTCGAAGACGTCAGTATAGGTGCCGAACGGTGATACTTCGTTCTTTGACTGGCCCCAAAGCGCCCGCGCTTCGAAAAAGAGCGGTTGATCGGGGATATTGCCAACAACATAGGGACCAACGAGCCATCCGGTTCCTGCGATCCGGGCTAGCCCATCGGTCTGCTCACTTTGATCAAACTGGAGCATCGCCCCAAAGGAAAGGGACGGCGTAACTGCCCGGTGGCTGCCAATGGCGCCGAACAGATAGCGACTTTGGGCACTGTCTTCGTCAGACCAGGCGCCATTGGCGATCATCCAGATTGGGCCGTCGCCTCTGTTGGCAAAGGCAAAGTTACCGGAGGTCTCATTCATGAACATTTTAGCCGAGCCCATCCGCGGCCCGGTAAGAAGGTCGATCAGATCTGGCTGGTTGTTGAGCAATTGATTGGCCCGCGAGAGCTGAAACCCAGCGATGAGCTTTTGCGTTTCCTCCACTGTCTGGTCGGCAACGGTGAGCGTGTTCGAGGCGAGGCTGGCGTTCCCTGCCAAATCCTGCGCAGCCCCGGCCGGGACTTGAACCGTGACCGCCCCACTGCCGTTAGTGGTAAGGGTCGCCAGATAAATGGCAGGGCCGCCCGTCACTGACACGACAGCCGCATTTGTGGCCACAACATCCGTGCGGTCAAAGCCCACGACGTCTTCGGAAAAGCTAATGGTCAGCGACAGCGACATCGCCTGCACTGCACTTTCGGGAAGGCCGGACAACACGACCTCGGGCGAAACATGATCGACGACGACATAGAGTATCGACAGAGTAGATTCATTGCCGGCAACGTCTGTTGCGAAAACTGACACCTCGCCTGATACCTGCCCAGCGGCAGACGTGACGCTATAGTTCCCGTCGGGCCCGATATCGGCTGACGCCTGCGATCCATCTGGAAAAGTGACGGTTACCGTTGTGCCGGGCTCCGCAGTCCCTGTGATGGTGATCTGCCCGTTTGCGGTACTGCTAAAGCTGCCCACGACAGGCGCCAAGGGGGCGGTCGTATCCGTCACGGTGACAGTAAAGCTGACCTGCGCCGCAGCATTGCCCGCGCTGTCGGTCGCATCCATCGTGACGAGGGTGACGCCAAGGGGGAATTCGTAGGGGCCGACTAGGATCGTCGAACCCACGGTATAAATGATCGGGATGCCGCTATCAGCATTGTCACTGACAATGCCATGGTCGGTGACATCCAGCAAGGCGGTCGATCCGCCCGTGTCTGCCTCGACACTGATCGGCGGGCCCGCTGTCAGCAAGGGCATTTCGTCATCGGTTACCGTAACTGTAAAGCTCACCTGATTGGCCGCATTGCCCGCGCTGTCGGTCACATCCACAGTTACGATCGTTTCGCCAATCGGAAAGTCGAACGGGCTGCTGATCACTTCGGCGCCGATGGTGTAGACGGGGTCAAGACCAGCGTCGGCGTTGTCGGTCACAGTGACGGCAAAGCTGATGGATGCGGTGGGCAGGCCCGGGTCGGTCGCCTGCACAACGTCGGCAGGTGGGGTTAGCATGGGCAGTTCGTCATCCGTCACGGTGACGGTGAAACTCTCCTGAATGGCCGCGTTGCCTGCGCTGTCGGTGGCGTCCAATGTGACCACCGTGTCGCCAATGGGGAAATCGTAAGTGCCAGTCAGAACCGTCGCGCCGACGGCATAGGTGATCCCCAACACCTCGCCCGAATTGTCAGTGACAGAGCCGAGCGTGGTCACGTCCAGCGCTGATGTGGCAAGGCCCGCGTCCGCAATGATTGTCATGTCGGCAGGCGCCGTCAGAACCGGCAGTTCCTCATCGGTCACGGTGACGGTAAAGCTGTCCTCGGTATAGGCCATTGAGGGGTCTGTCGCCTTGACGGTCACGGTGTGGACGCCGATGGGAAAGGCGTGCGGGCTGGTGATTGGTCCGCCCTCAAAGGTATAGACTGGGGTGATGTCTGCCCCGGAATTGTCGGTCACCGTCGCGGCAAAGGACACTGTCGCCACCGCATCGCCGACATCGGTTGCCACCACGATATCGGACGGAACCGTCAGAACCGGATCAATGCCGTCTGTGATCCTGAAATTGATGGGCGGCAAAGAAATGGACGTCTGTTGTGGAACGGTGGCTAGCAAATTGCCGCCCCTGTCCTCCAGTTCATCATAGCTGCTTGCATCAATAAATTCGTCGGGAAGTTTGTAAAGATATCGTTGATTCCCCCCTTGGAAAAGAGTGACACTTCCTGCGCTGGGTGTCGCATCGGTTTTTACTGTCGCCACCAGCCGTATCACACAATCGCCGAGAGGGGCTTGGTCTCGGACCAAACCGACCTGATTGTTTGTCAGCCAAACAAAGTAGCTTGACCGCGGATAGCCATCTTTGGCGCAGGACACCTCGACGTCACTTTCCTCGAAGTTCAGTTGCGAGATATTGCTAAAAAACATTCGGGTGACGAGCCTAGAGGGGGTGGCGAGAACCGCGTTTGGTTCGCCGCTTTGTTCGTACACCGCAACCAGCTGTTCGCCCGGCCCGACGGTTATATCCTCGACAAATCCCGAAATGGTGAACCCTTGGTAGGTGGCAGTAAACACCTCGGATTGCTGGGCATGGGCCGCCCCACTGGCCAAAGTGGCGATCCAGACGGCCAGCAACAGCCGCCATGCGTTTTTGACTACAGCCATAATCGACGCTCCCAGCAAGGACCCATACTCGGGTCGAGTGTCGTTGCATTTTTGCGTGCAGGTCTATGTGTGGATCCTCACATGTGGCGCAGAAAACACAGGGCCGTGCGTTGAGGGGCCGTCTGGCGTGGCGCAGTTGTCTGGGCAAAGGGCTGCTTGTGACAATCCTGAACCAACCCGCCCGCCAAGACAGGTGGCGTAAATTATTCTGGCACCCATAAATTATTCTGGCACCCATGTGGATCCACACCTAGGTCCCGGGGCGCAATGTGATACTTTTCAAGGGCCACAGCAGCAGGATAGCGCCCGATGACCTCTCACTCTGTCCTGATCCTTGAAGATCGACCCGAGATTGCCAAGCGGCTGGAAAGGGCAATTCTCAAGACAGAGGGGTTGGATCTGGCCGGGTCCGCAGGGGCATTGGACCGGGGGATGCAGATGATCTTTGACCTTCGGCCGCGAGTGATCCTGGTGGATTTGGGTCTGCCGGACGGATCGGGGATAGAGGCGATTGCAGCGGTGGCCAACGCAGATTGGGAGATTGATTCCCTTGTAATTTCGGTCTTCGGCGACGAGGCGCGGGTCGTGCAGGCGATACAGGCCGGGGCGCGGGGCTATCTGCTCAAGGGGGGTGATCTGGATCAGGTAGGGGCCGATATCCTGTCTTTGATCAACGGGGGCAGCCCGATCAGCCCCGCGATCGCGCGTCATGTTCTCAATCGGCTTGGGGATCACGCGGATGCCGATACCCCGGACGAGGTCGGTCTGACCACGCGCGAATCCGATATATTGCGGGCGGTGTCACGCGGTTACAAACGGCGCGAGATTGCGGGCCAACTGGACATATCCGAAGGCACTGTCGGCAATCACATCACCAACATCTATCGCAAGCTCAAGGTGCGGTCGAACATCGAAGCTGTGGCACAAGCCGCCAGAAAGGGCATAATTTGATGGTGGCGCATCTGCGGACCTATGCCGGGGTGATCGCTTGGGTTTTTATCGTCCTGCTGATGCTCTACGTCACCGAAATTGGCGCCATACATCCGCTTCCAAAGTCCCAATTGGTCAACCAGGTTGATAGTTGCGTCCAGCCGGATTGCACCGAGGCACGGCGCATAGACTTGCCCTTTTTCTCACCCGTGCGCTACACGCCGGGCATTGAGCGCCATGCCTTTCGGTTCACTTTCCAAATGACGTCGATACCCGACGAACCGCAGGCGATCTTTGTTCCAAAGTTTTCTCGCGATCTGCAAATATCGCTCAACGGCAACCGGATCTATACCCCTCCAGACAAACGGCATTTGTGGAACGACCCCCTGTTGGTCGATGTCCCCCCCAGTCTGCTGGCGCTTGGTGAGAACCGCGTTGATCTCGTCCTGTCGGGGCCCATTCCGGGGCTTCTTGACTTACGTCCGCTCTACTTCGGGGATCTTCAGGTGTTAACCCAGGCCTATGGGTGGCGATATATGCTCGGTCAGGGCCTGACGCGGCTAGCGCTGGAGCTGATGGTTTTCTTCGCCATCGTTTACGTGGTGATCTGGATCGGCAGACGCCAGGACCGGACGTTCCTTTGGCTGGGTCTGTCCTGTCTTTGTGCGGGGATATTCCTGGCCATGCTCGGGGTCAGTTTTCCGGTGGGCGACTACCGGAACTGGCGATTGCTGCAAGCGGTCGCCATGTCGGGCTACGTCTATTTCATGCTCAAGTTCATTCGGGCAATCCTCGGGATTGCGCCACTGCGGATCGAACGGGTTCTTCCGCCACTTATCGGTCTGGGGGCGCTTGCCACCGCGTTGGTTCCGATAGAAATCGTTTATACAATGTCGATGGTTGTAAGCCTGCTGGCGGCCGTCGCAGGGATCGAGATCGTCGCCATGATGTGGCGGCATCGAGACCGGGTGCCGCGGATCGACTTTCTGGTCTTCTTTCCGGCTCTGTCGCTGGCGCTGGCGCTGGCTTTTGACTCGGTCTTTCTGTCGTTGACCAACACACAAGCGCGCAGCCTCAACCTCATGCATTTGATGCCGCTCATCACTTCACTCGTCTGTCTATGGCTGATCCTGTCGCGGCTGATCCGTAGCCTGAACGGACAAGAGCAACTGACAGCGGCCCTCCAAGGCGCGATAGCCCAGAAAACGGCCGAACTGGAGGCGAGCTATGACAAGTTGGCAGCGGCGGAAAGGGCACAAGCCATCGGCGCCGAGCGGTCCCGCATCATGCTGGAACTGCACGACGGTGTGGGCGGGCAACTGGTCAATACCCTCGCCTATATGGAAAGTCATGCCATCGCCGATCCGACCCTGCGCGGAGCGCTTGAGGACGCGCTCAGTGACCTTGCCCTGATGCTTGACAGCATCGAAAATCAGGACAGCCTGGCCACGTTGCTGGGCATGATGCGCACAAGGCTCGAAGGGCTTTTGGCCAAGCACGGCGTCGAATTCGACTGGCAGATTCAGCAGGGCCCGCTCTGGCCCGCGCAGGACCTGTCTGACAATCTACAAATCGCCCGCATCGTGCAGGAGGCGATCACCAACGTTGTCAAGCACGCCGAGGCGCGCACCGTCACCGTCTATGCAGACCGGGATCGCGTGACGGTGTCCGACGACGGCAAGGGCTTTGATCCTGCAGATTTGGCCACCCACGACCGTCTCGGCCTGGGCCTGTCCGGGATGCGGCGGCGGGCCGCAAAACTGGGCGCAACACTGACGATCGACAGTGACAAAGCAGGAACAAAGATCAGACTGGATTTGCCATCAACACCAACACATTGACCTGCCTTCTGGCACAAGATCAAGGATCAGTTCTCCGCGAAGCGTGCGGGTCAGCGACGTCTACAGCCTCGGCCCCTTGCTGACGCTCGGCCTGTAAAGTATCTGGTGATCGGTGTTTGCCCGCCCCCCTCCCAGTGTTTTTCCTGCGGAGAAATCGAGTGGGCAAGGTCCACCCTTTGCAGGCGGCAGCTTGCGACCGTCGCCCCTGTCTTGCGGGCAACATCGCTGAAACGGTCAAAGGTGCCGTTCGCGCAGCGGGCGCGAACGGCTGGTTGATTCACAATCCCAGTTCGGCAGCGATTGCGTTGACAATGTTGGCATGAACGGCCGCCCGGTCGGTCCCGGCGGGATCCGTGCAGACGGGGTCGTCGTTTTCCTCTTTCAGGATGTCTTCGCCTGCGGGTTTGCACAAAGGCATCGCGGTGAAATGAAAGGCGGGGTCGATGCGGACGATCTGTGCCGCTTGCAAAAGGTCAGCCAACCCGCTGTCATCAAAGTTTGTGGCGCTCATACGGTCATTCCTGCCGCCAAAGCCGAACATCAGCACGTTGGGCACAAGCCGTGCCGCATTGGCCGCGTTCAGCCCCCAGACAAAGCCGGGATCAATGGCGGCCACATGGGTGACGCGCGGATCCGCATAGGTCGCATCCCAGACGTCGGGGGCGATGTCTTGCATCCTGACAGCATCCGATAACAGCACGTCGCAGGCTTCCATCGTGTCGATTTGGGCGCTGCAGGTTTCGACAATACCAGCGAGGTTGCCAGTCATGCCACCCATCGAAAGCGCGGTCCATCCGCCATAGGAAAAACCGGATGCCATGATCCGTGCGGGGTCCACATGATCCGTGAACTCCGGGTCGGCCAAAAGGCTGTCCAGCGACGCCGACAGGTCCGCGACCCGTGTCCAATGGTTGACGCCCTGCGCCATGTCGAAATCGCCAAAGGTGGAATTCGGGTGATTGACGGAGATGACGATGGCCCCGCGGGACGCAAGCCCCGAGGCCAGCCAAGCCTGCGCCCGGTCCGTGCCGCCCATGCCGTGGCTGAACAGCACGACAGGGTGTTTTCCCGCCTGGATCTCGGCGCCGACCGAGGCCTGCACCCCTTTGAAAACCTTGTTCTCGGCAAAGACGATCTGGTCTCCGCCCCCGCCCGAGGGATACCAGATCGACACATTCGAGAGTGAGCCATCATGGGACAGGTCCAGTTGGGTCTGTTGCAGCCCCGCCGTGTCGGCCAAGGCAGGTGTAGTGACGGCAATAAACGCCAGTGCAGTCAGTTCAAGTTTCATCGGGTGTCTCCATTGTCCGGGTGATGGCCCAAGCAATGGCGGCACTGCGATCCAACTGGCGTCCTTGAACCGGTTTCAGGTCGTCACGATCTGGTTTTAGGTCTAGGAACAGGAACTGATCCAACTGGACCTTATCCCGATGCCAAGCCTTCCCATTCCCGTTTTTGCCGCAGCCGTTCTGGTGTTCCTGTTCCTCAGGCTTTGGATCACGCGCGGGAAACTGACGCCAATTGCGGGGCTTTTGACGCTTTGCGCGGTGCAGACCGGGATCATCGCGCTGGCGCAGCATTACCAGATTTCCGGAATGCGTTTTGTTCAGCCCATCACCGCGACGCTCATTCCCCCGGCTGCGTGGTGCGCGTTTCAATGGACAGCGGTGCGCCCGATGCGCAGGGCGGATCTGCTGCACCTTCTGGTGCCGCTGACGGCGGCGGCGGCACTTGTCACAGGGCCCGATTTCCTTGACGTTTTTATCCCCACAGCCTTTGTCCTTTACGGTTCGGCCATTCTGTTTCAGTCGAATAAAGGCCCCGATGCCCAGCCGCGCGCGTTTCTGGGGGACGGTCAGTTGCCCGCGCGCATCTGGCAGGTCATTGGCGTGGCGCTTTGTGCATCTGCGCTGAGTGACGTGTTCATACTGGCCGCCATTCTTGCGGGCGTGGAATATCTGCGCCCTTGGATCATCAGCCTTTTTTCGGTCGGGAATTTGATGTTGATCGGGATCATCAGCCTGTCAAATCACCTGCAATCAGACGAAGAGCCGGACGAGGCCGCGCCGCGCATGTTCAGTGAGGCCGAAAAGCAGGTTTGGCAACGGCTCCAGACCTATATGCAGAACCATCGCCCCTATCTTGATCCCGATCTGACCTTGGCGCGCCTGTCCCGCAAACTTGGGATTCCGGCCAAAACCCTTTCGATCATAATCAACCAAGAAACGGGGGAAAACGTGTCGCGCTATGTGAACACGGCACGCATCGCGGCGGCGCAGGCTGTGTTAAAGGGCGGCGAAAACGTTACATCCGCGATGCTGTCGTCTGGCTTCAACACAAAATCGAATTTCAACCGCGAATTTCTGCGGGTCGCGGGAAAGAGCCCGAGCGACTGGTTGGCGCACCTTTCCATGGCACCGGATTGACAGAAATGGCCACCAACGACCTTTGCCCCTTCAACAACGCTGTCGGCCCAAAGCCGCCACTTAAGACTACTCACCTACATCTGGAGAGCGGACATCCAAGCAGCACGCCAAAAAGGAAGGCGCCAAGACCGTGGAGACAAGCGAGCAGCGCATCGAGAAACTCTTGCCAACCACGACCCTGCAGATAAGAGCCCGTTCAAACGGACCGCCCCCATGTTTCGCATATGCCGGTTTTCAGACTTGGACAAATTGACCAGTCAAGAAGTGTGCTGCCGGCGCTTACTGTTTGAGGTGGGTTGGTTAGAATTGTCACTTTGGTATGTGTGGTCCTGATATCACTCACCGCCTCCTTCGGGTGCAGGAAGCCCTGCCTCGGCAACAAGTGCTGCCATGCGGAAGAAGCCGTGAACCATCTTGGAAAACGGCAGCAGCAGGAACAACACCATAACCGTTGCAAGGTGGATCGCCAGCAGTGTGCCGACAATTCCAGTCCCGGTCGCCGCATAAAGCGCCAGTCCAGTCAGGGCGACGGCGCCCAACAGCAGGATGAAGGCCATTTCGCCGCCCCAGACCCGGGCTGCGCCCAGTGCAGGGTCTGCGCGCAGTTTCAATAGTGCCAGGCCGGCGGCCCCTGCCACCATCATCAGACCACCGGGCAGGCCCAGCAATTTGGGCAAGGAAAGCAGCGCATAGGGCGCCTCCCAGCCTAGGACGTAGTGCATCACTGTGCCACTGGCGGTGGAGGCAAAGCACAGAAGGAAGCCATACATCAACAGTTGGTGAAATACGCGGCGGCGGTCGGAAAAGCGGTCTTCGGATTCGAAGTTGCAGCCCTCGCCATGACCGCCTGACAGATTTTTCATGGCGGCAGCAGAGTGCAGGGCGCTGAGAATATGCGACAGACGGACCGAGCCACCCCCTACCTCGCGCCAATAGTCGCGCAATGACAGCGGCATCAGGGCCAGCGGCAGCACGAAGGCGGGAATAAAGATCGCCACAAGCGTGTTATGGGCCAGATAGGCATAGAACCCCGCGCCCGTTTCGGGCTTGAGCGCGGTCAGCGCCCAGAAAAACCACGCCAGCGCAACCACCATTAGGCCCGCCACGGCGACGCCGTGGGTTTGAAACACCCGCGCAAGTGCTTTCGGGTGGGCGAGCCTTTCCCAGCTTTCCACCCGCACTTCGGCAAGGGCTGCGGGGATGTTCAGGGCGAATTCATGCGGCGCGGTATACTGGCAAGCATAGTAGCAGCCCCGGCAGTTGTGGCACAGGTTCGCCAGCTGGGTCAGGTCGCCGTCGGCAAAGGCTTTTTGCCGCGTCATGGCGGGAAAGACCGAACAGAACCCTTCGCAATAGCGGCAGGCATTGCAGATTTCGATCTGGCGGCGGGCTTCTTCGGTGGCGGTCAGCGTGGTTAGGTCAAGCGACATGGGCGGCGGCCTCCTTGCCTGCGATGCGTCCGAAAACGGTGCCAATGGTCATACCGAACCCGGCAAGATAGCCTTGGCCAAGGATCGACCCGGCCATAATCTCGCCCGCCGCCCAAAGGTTGCGGATGGGGCCTGCGGGCGTGTGAACCTGCGCGGAGGCGTCCACCTTCAGCCCGAGATAGGTAAAGGTCACGCCGGGGCGCAATTGGTAGCCGTAAAAGGGCGGCGTATCCAAAGGCCGCGCCCAGTTGGTTTTGGGCACATTGAGGCCTTCGGTGCGTAGCCCGTCCAACTCGGTCGGATGGAACGGTCCGGGGCGGCAGGCGGCGTTGAAGCCGTCCACCGTCTGGCGCACCGCCTGCGGGTCAAGGCCCATCTGGGACGCCAGCCCTTCTAGGGTATCCGCTTTCACCGCCGGAAAGACCGAGGGCATGAACAAGTCGATCGATTTTGCGTCGATCAGGGCATAGCCCACCTGATCGGGCTGGGCTGCCACCAGCCGCCCCCAGATGGCATAGCGTTTGGGCCAGACATCTTCGCCCTCGTCATAGAACCGGTCGCCGTCTTTGTTCACCACGATGGAAAACGGCACGCAGTCCAGCCGGGTGACGATACCACCGTCGAATTTCGGCGCGCGCCCGTCGATGGCGACGCCGTGGCATTGCGTAGGATCGCCTACAGAGTCCGCCCCTTGGTCCAACATGTCGCGCAACACGACGCCCCGGTTATAGGGCGTGCCCCGGATGAGGAAATTGCGCGCAGCCGGACCCCACGCGCGGGCCAGCCAGTCCAGATCAGCCTGAAACCCGCCCGAGGCCAGCACAAAGGCGCGGGCCTTTACGGTCACAGGTTGGCCTGCAATCTCGGCTTCCAGATGGGTGATGCGGTCGCCCTCAAGGTGAACGTGTTTCACCTGCGCCTCATAGGCGATCTTCACCCCAAGGTCGGTCGCAGTGTTATAATAGGCGTTCACCAGCGCCTTGCCGCCACCAAGGAAAAAGGCATTGGTCCGCGACAGGCTAAGCGTGCCCGACAGCGAGGGCTGGAACCGCACGCCATGCGATTGCATCCAAGGCAGACATTCCTCGGACGACCGGATGGCAAGGCGGGCAAGGCCTTCTTCGGTCTTTCCCTTGGTCACCAGCATCAGGTCGTGCAGGTATTCGTCTTCCTCATAAGCGCCGGTCAGCGGAAACATCGGGCCGCGGTGCATGCAGCGAAAGTTGCGGGTGTGGCGGGAGTTTCCGCCCATTGCGCCAGTTATCCGACCAAGTCTCAGCAATCTCTTCGGCATTTTTCGCTATGCTTAAGTCGAACTTGGATCGACTTAGCCGACCGGCATCGCCTAGCTTGATGGCACGAAACATCATATGGGACTCTAATCTTAAATGGAATTGAATGGGGCCTGTCCGATCGTCTGACTTCTTGTTGCGAGCTGGACGACCCCACGATTTTCAGGAATGCTGCCATGGGTGATTGCGACCCGCTCTGAGATGAAAATCATTGATAGGTCTCCGTCGCGCGCGATTGTTTGACGCTAAATCACTGAAGTGAGCCAACGCATCGCTGCCGTGATGTGGTGCATAGTGTGGTATTTTTAAAAAGACTTCAAGATTAAATTAAATAATATCAAAACCTTGAAAGAAAAGTAAGGCAGACTTCGGCTCCGCCACTTGCATATCGCAAACCTGAGACGAGGCCTCCAATTGGGCCTTTTTTCTTTTTATTCCAAAGGGGTTTAGCGGAGCCATCCGGCTTACAGAGAATGGCCGCTGGCTCGAAATCAGTCTCTGATCGCACCGCGTCTCTTTCCATCCGCCCTTCACCCAGATCAAGACGGATTCAAAAGGCTAACTATTTTCAGGTACTTGGCAGAAATGAATTGCGCGGTGGTTGAGGCACGTTTGACCGCTGCCGGTGGGAACGGAGACATGGGCTGGGGAACTGGCCGGGAATGATGGTCTTGTCACGTATTTGTGCCGGTCCAAGTGCTCGTTTAGGCCACTTGGCGTTCGAAAGCCAAGGGGCTTTTCCCTCCCAATGCTGAATGTCGGCGGCGTGGGTTATAGAAGCCGTTGATGTATTGG
>JBGSIZ010000204.1:0-28529 GCA_041742255.1 Marivivens sp.
GTCGGCCTGCGGCGTGCCCGACTATCTGCGGGCGACAACCCGTCTGACCGCCCGGTTGGCCGATGCGGTGCAGGCCGCCCATCTGCGTTTGCGCGACGGCGCGCCGATCCTGCAATCGAGTGCTGTCAACGTCACGCCAGACGGTATTGCGGTGGAATTCGGCCTGACATGGTTCGCAGGCGACCGCGTGACGCTCACACTTTCTGCCGCAGACCTGTAACTGACATAAAACCGAAATATCCACAGGGTATGCCTGTCCCCCAAAGACGTAGAAGCGAGCAGGTATATGACCTTTGTCCTTCCCCCCTTGCGCCTTGTCGGCGCGTTGTCGTTGCGTGACCGCACGTTGCAGGCCCGCACCGTGGCGGTGGCGGGTGGGCGCATTTCTGCGGGACCGTTTCCAGCCGTGGACCTGACCGGGTATTACGTCCTTCCGGGGATCATCGACCTGCACGGCGACGCGTTCGAACGCCATATCGCGCCGCGTCCATCTGCCCCGTTTTCCATCGAAACCGGATTGGTTGGGGCCGACCGTGACGCCGCCGCCAATGGTGTGACCACCGCGTGGCTCGCGCAATGCTGGTCATGGGAAGGGGGCATGCGCGGCCCCGATTTCGCGGAGGAGGTGATGGAGGCCCTGCGCATCTACAAACCCCACGCCCAGACCGATCTGCGGTTGCAACTGCGCTATGAAACCCACGAACACGACACCGCAGACCGGATGCTGGCCGCGATCCGCCGTTGGGGTATTGATTACGTCGTGTTCAACAATCATCTGGACGAGGCGCTGAATATGGCGCTGACCAATCCCGCGGATTTGTCGTCCTGGGCGCGCCGGTCTGGCAAAACCGCCGCCGAATTGCTGACCGTGGTCACATCCGCCCGCGACCGGGGCCGCGAGGTTCCCCGCCGTCTGGCCAAACTCGCCGAGGCCTTTGACACCTTGGGCGTTCATTACGGGTCCCACGACGACCCCGACGCCGAAACCCGCGAAACGTTTTCGATGATCGGTGCCAAGATATGTGAATTCCCCCTGACCCGAGAGGCCGCCGCTGTGGCCCGCGCCGTGGGCAATCCGGTGGTCATGGGCGCCCCCAATGTGGTGCGCGGCGGATCGCAGGCCGGCAATATCTCTGCTGCCAAACTGGTCAAGCTGGGCAAGGTTAGCGCGCTGGTGTCCGATTACTACTATCCCGCCTTGGCGCAGGCCGCGTTCCGTCTGGTCGATGATGGCGTGCTGGACCTGCCCGCCGCGTGGCGTCTGATATCCGAAAACCCGGCCCGCATCATGGACATGCCCGACCGGGGCGTGATCGAACAGGGCAAGCGCGCCGATCTGGTGGTGATCCACCAGAAAACCCGCCGGGTTGAGGCCACGATCTGTGAAGGCCGCGTCAGTTTCATGACCGGCGAAGTGGCCCGCCGTTTTTTTGAGGCGGGTCAACCGATGGCTGGGACCGATGCAGCAGGCCGCGTGGCCGCCGAATAACGGTTACCCGCCGTAAGCCGCCAGAAACTCTGCCGCCTGCATCTGTCGGAAATCGGGCAGGGCGGTGCGCAACCGGTCGTGGTCCCAGTCCCACCATGCGAGTGCGATCATCCGGTCCGCGATGTCCGGCGGTTGCCGGTCCCGGATGGGCCGCGCCGGGTTTCCCGCCACGATGGTATAGGGCGCCACGTCCCGCGTCACCACCGCCCCGGACCCCACAACCGCCCCGTGCCCAACCGTCACCTCTGGTTTGATCATCGCCCCGTGGCCGATCCATGTGTCGTGCCCGATGGTCGTTCGACGACTGCGCCGGTGGTCAAACCATGCGGCATCCTCTGGCTCGTCATTCCAGTAGGACGCCGAGCGATACATGAAATGGTGCAACGATGCCCGGTCCAGCGGGTGATCCGTGGCCCCAATCCGCACGAACGCCGCGATATTGGCGAATTTGCCGATGCTGGTGTTGGCGATGTCGCAGAACCGGTCGCAATACGAATAATCGCCCATCTGACTATGTGCCATCCGGGTGCCCGTGCCCAATTCGGTGAACCGCCCGAACGTGGCATCCGTCAGGGTGCAATCGGCGTGGATCAGCGGCGCATCAGGCGATAGTTTTGGCAAGGGTGGTGTTCCCGCGTGTGGTTAGTGGCCGCCGTCGCTGCCTTGGATCAGCTTGCGCCGGATCATTCCCGAAAGCCAATCCATGACCATCACCATCAGCACGATCAGAGCGATGTAATAGCTGACTTCTTCCCAGTCTTTCTGGGTCTGCATGGCCTGCGTCAGGAACAATCCGATCCCGCCCCCGGTGATGGCCCCGATGATTGTGGCGGACCGGGTGTTGGATTCAAAGTAATACAGGATCTGGCTGAGAAGAACCGGCGTCACCTGCGGGATGACCCCGAACCGGTATTGCTGCACTGCCCCGGCCCCGGTGGATTTGATCCCCTCGATCTGTTTGTCATCGACGTTTTCCAACGCTTCGGAAAAACTTTTGCCAAAGCTGCCGGTGTCGGTGACCAGAATGGCCAACGCCCCCGTCAGCGGTCCGGGGCCGAACGCCCGGCTCAGGATGATGGTCCAGATCAGGCCATCCACCCCCCGGACAAAGTCGAACACCCGCCGCACCGCAAACCGAACCGCCACCAGAGGCGCGAAATTCTTGGCCGCAAGGAACGCCAGCGGCAAGGCCACCACGGCCCCCCCGAACGTGCCCAGAAACGCCATCAGAACCGTTTCCCCGATCGCCCAGAAGACATCCGCGTGCCGCCACATCCCGTTGCTCAGGAAATCCTGCACCGCCCCTGTGATGTTACTGCGCGCGGGGTCCAGTTGCGGGCCGGTCAGCAGCGTCATGAACCCCACGTTGTGATAGGGGCTGTCAAGCGTGAACCAGAACAGTTCCCAGCCAAAGGAATAGCGGAACACCTCGGTCTTGGACCGGGTGACCGTCAGGCGACCGGCGTCCGTGGTGATTGCCACCCGCGTGTCGGATGCGTTGACCCAGTCGGGCGGTGTGTCGCCCAGATTGGTCACCACGCGGTCATCCACCACCTGAATGTCGATGGTGCCGTAGTCCGGCACGTCATAGGTCACGCGGGCATCGGGCAGGAACCGCACCACATGGCCGCCGTCAAGGTCGATCACCGTATCGGCCCCTTGCTGCGTGACCCATGCGGGGGCTGTGCCGGGGCCATAAGTGCCCTTGCGTTCGCCCTCGATGGCGAACTCTGTCTCGCCGCTGGCGTTATCGCGGCTGACGTGGGTTTTATAGCTGTAGCTGTCCGCGACCAGCGTGGCCGCGTTGTCCATCCGGGCGCGGTCCGCAAGCCCGGCCACGTCGAAGGCCACGAAGATATAGACCAGATACGCCAGGATCACCGCAGGCACCGCCATGGCCGTGATCCGTTTGCGCGCGAACAGCTTGTCGGCTTGTGTGTGCAGGTCTGTCATGTCTGCCATGGTCATGCTGCGTGTCCTTTGGTCAGACGGTTGCGATAGTGGCTGGAGACCTGATCGAAAAACACGATTGTGAGGAACAGCAGCACAAAAATAGCGGCGGCAAGGTCGAATTTACCCATCCCGAAGGTCATCGCGTTGCGCAGTTCATAGCCGATGCCGCCCGCCCCCACGAAGCCAAGGATGGCCGAGGCCCGGATGTTGATCTCGAACCGCATCAACGTATAGCTGAGGTAGTTGGGGGCCACTTGCGGGATCACGCCCAGAAACATCCGCTGGGACCAGCTTGCGCCCACTGATTGCAGCCCTTCGACCGGTTTGAGGTCGGCGTTCTCGGCCACCTCGGAATACAGTTTCCCCAGTGCGCCCGCCGTGTGCAGCGCGATGGCGATCATCGCAGGCACCGGCCCGCCCCCAAGGATAAAAATCAGAACAAGCGCGATAACGATTTCCGGGATGGCCCGCAGCACGTCCATGATCCGCCGGAACACCGGGATCAGACGGGGCCAGCGCGCCAGCCCACGCGTGGACAACAGCGACAGGATCAACCCAAAGAACGCGCCGACCAGTGTCGAGACAGCCGCGATGTTGATGGTTTCAATCAGCGCCGGGAAATAGGTGGCAAGGTTGGCGGGCATCCGGTCGATCCGCTGCCATGCCTCGGACAACACGCCTGCCGGAAAATCGAACAGTTGCGGCAACCCGGACCAGAATCCGCCCGCGCTGCGTTCGGCCACGGTTTGGAACCCGGTGATCATCATGATGACGAAAATGGCCAGGATGATCCCGCCATAGGCCCGTTTGCGCCGCGTCATCGCCATATAGCTGTCGCGGGTCGCCCCAAGCGCTTGTCCACCGGATACCGAAATGTCTGCCATGATCCTGCCTGTCCTGAAACGATGCAGGCCCCGCCGGGTGGCGGAGCCTGCGAGTGGGTGGAGGGATCTTAGTTCCCGATCTCGGCCTGACGCACGGCGATGATCGATTCGTAGGCGTCGTGGGTGATCGGCTCGAAACCAGCGGTTTCACCGGCGGCCACGCCATAGGCGCAGTCGGCGTCCTTGGCGATCAGGCCTTGGGTCAGTTCGATCATCTTGGCCTTCACGTCATCGGGCAGTGCTGTGCGCAGAACGATGGGGCCTTCGGGGATCGGCTTGGACCGCCAGATTTCCACGATGTCGTTCATGTCCACAAGGCCCGCGTCCACGGCCCGGCGCAGCGCGCCCGAGTTGTAGCCGTCTTCCCAGTTGCCCTGGCCATCGGCCCAGGTCACACCGGCGTCGATGTCGCCATTGGCCACGGCCACGATGGTCTGCTCATGACCACCGGTGAACCGCACTTCGCCGAAATAGGCGCCCGATTCCATGGTCGAACCGGTCTGCATCGGGATTTCCACGGAGGGGATCAGGTAGCCCGAGGTCGAGTTCGGATCGCCGAAACCAAACACCTTGCCCTGCACGCCTTCGAGGCTGGTGATGCCGCTGTCCACACGGGCAAAGCCGATGGAGTAGTAGGTGAACGAACCGTCGAGGTTGGTCTTGACCAGAACCGGTTCGACCGCTTCGGGGTCTTCCAGATAAACGGCAGCGTAGGACGACGCGCCCAGCCATGCCATATCCAGCGTGCCACCGATCAGGCCCTGAATGACGCCGTTGTAGTCAGCGGCGGTGAACAGGCGGGTGGGGACGCCCAGTGCTTCTTCGGTGTAGGCGCGGAAACATTCGTTGGACGCCAGACGGTCCTGAGCGTTTTCGCCGCCCAAAAGGCCGATCCGGAATTCGGTGATCGCGTGGCCTTCGGCAAAGACGGGGGTGGTCAGCGCAGTGGTCGCAAGTGCGAGTGCAAGGATCTTTTTCATCGTTCTCTCCGGTTGAATGCCCATGCCCGTTTGGAGCATGCGGCGGGTAAAGGGATCAGGCCGTGGCCCAGGACGCCGCGCTGGGCGCGTCCAGTGTGTCAATCGAGGTCGAGGTCGCGGCTTCGGAAAATTCCGCGCCGGCCCCGTAAATCTCACGCGCGACATCGGTGGTCAGTTGGTCGGGGCGGCCATCAAACACGACCCGCCCGTCGCGCATCCCGATCACCCGGTCGCAATACCGCCGGGCGGTATCCAGCGTGTGCAGGTTGCAGATGACCGTGCGGTTGTCTTCTTCGTGGATGCGCCGCAGCGTATCCATCACGATCTGGGCGTTCATCGGGTCAAGGCTTGCGATGGGTTCATCGGCCAGAATGATTTTCGGGTCCTGCATCAGGGCCCGCGCAATCGCGACCCGCTGTTGCTGTCCACCTGACAGCGCCTCGGCCCGTTTGGCCGCCTGTTCGGCGATGCCAAGCCGACCCAGAATGTCGATGGCCCGGTGAATGTCCGCCCGCGGATAGAGGTTGAACATGGTCATCACGGCGGATCGCCGGTTCAGCGTTCCGTGCAGCACGTTGGACACCACGTCCATGCGCGGCACCAGATTGAACTGTTGAAAGATCATCGCGCACTGCGATTGCCAGGCCCGTTTGGCCCCGCCCGTAAGCATCGACACGTCCTGCCCCTGAAACGTGATGGACCCGGACGTGGCATCCGCCCACCGGTTCATCATACGCAACAAGGGGGATTTGCCCGCCCCGGACCGCCCGATGATCCCGATCATCATCGGCGCATCCACCGTGAACGACACCGCATCCACTGCGTTCTTGGTGCCGAACTGTTTGGTCAGTTTATCAACTGTCAGCATGCCTGTCCCCATCTGTCCCGGTCCACCTAAGGACGCCAAGAATCGAGACTGTGTCAGTTGGGCAAAGGTTTTGTGACAACGCCTGCGGGGCGCGCGGCCGTTCCCGCAAGGGTTGCAAGCCCCGGATGGCGGACGCCCCCTTGACCCTCAATTGCGCATCTTCTATGCACAGCATTGGTTTTGCGGGCGTTGTGTAATGGTAAGACCCTTGCCTTCCAAGCAAGAGACGCGGGTTCGATTCCCGCCGCCCGCTCCACCCCAATCCCGAAACCAGACGAATGGTCGCGCCCGCCTTTGCGCCTGCCGTGCTTGAGTATTGGGACGCAGGGGCATAAGGAAACCCGACCCAAACCAAGAGGCCCATCATGGCGGATGCCCCCCGCGCGTCTGACGAAGTCCGCGCCACATCGAAAAAGATTGGCGCGCTGCGGGCGTTGTGGCCGTTTTTGCGTCCCTATCGGGTGATGGTGGGGGCCGCGTTAACGGCGCTGGTGTTCACGGCCATGGTGTCCCTGATCGTGCCCATTGCGGTGCGCCGGGTGGTGGACAATTTCGACAGTGCGGCGGTGGACCTGCTGAACGGCTATTTCCTGGCGGCCATTGGCGTGGCCGGGATTTTGGCGGCAGGCACTGCGTTGCGGTATTACCTTGTCACCCGGTTGGGCGAACGGGTTGTGGCCGATATCCGCATGGCCGTGTTCGACCGCATGATCGCGATGTCCCCCACATTCTATGAAAAGGTGATGACGGGCGAGGTTCTGAGCCGGATCACCACCGACACCACGTTGATCCTGTCGGTGATCGGGTCGTCGGTGTCCGTGGCCCTGCGCAATGTGTTGTTGTTGGTGGGTGGCATCGCGTTGATGCTGGTCACGTCCGTCAAAATGACGTTGCTGGTGCTGTGGCCGATCCCCGTGATCGTGGTGCCGATCATCGTCATGGGCCGCCGCGTGCGTCGGTTGAGCCGCGAAAATCAGGATTGGATCGCCGCATCGTCGGGGGATGCGTCCGAACAGTTGTTGTCGGCCCAGACCGTGCAGGCCTTTACCCACGAAGACCGCAGCCGGGCCAAATTCCACCGCGTGACCGAAAAAAGCTATGTCAGTGCCAAGGCCCGGATCGCCACCCGCGCCGTGATGACCGCCATCGTCATTTTTATCGCCTTTGCGGGCGTCGTGGGGTTCCTGTGGATGGGGGCCAACGACGTGCGGACAGGCACGATCACCGTGGGCGCGCTGGTGCAGTTCATGATCTATGCGATCATGGTTGCGGGCGCGCTGGGGGCCTTGTCCGAGATTTGGGGCGAATTGCAGCGGGCCGCCGGGGCCACCGAACGGCTGGTGGAATTGTTGCAGGCCGAGGATGCCGTGGGCGATCCTGCCCATCCCGTCCCCGCCCCCGCCACCCGCAACGGCGAGATCGTGTTTGAAAATGTGGTGTTCCGGTATCCGTCGCGCCCGTCCATCGCCGCCCTTGATGGTGTCAGCCTGACCGTGCAGCCGGGGGAAACCGTGGCGTTGGTGGGTCCGTCTGGCGCGGGCAAGACCACGATCATCCAGTTGATCCAGCGGTTCTATGATCCCACATCGGGGGTGATCCGGTTTGACGGTGTGGACCTGCGCGACATGGCCCGCGCCGATTTCCGCCGCCATCTGGCGCTGGTCCCCCAAGACCCGGTGATCTTTGCCGATACCGCCCGCGAAAACATCCGCTTTGGCCGCCCTGACGCCACCGATGCGCAGGTCGAGGATGCCGCCCGCGCCGCCGCCGCCCATGATTTCCTGATGGCCCTGCCCGAAGGCTACGACAGCTATGTTGGCGAACGCGGCGTCATGTTGTCGGGTGGCCAGAAACAGCGTATCGCGATTGCCCGTGCCATTCTGCGTGACGCCCCGGTGCTGTTGCTGGACGAGGCCACCTCTGCGCTGGATGCCGAAAGCGAACGGTTGGTGCAGGATGCGGTGGAACGGTTGGCCCGTGACCGCACCACCCTGATCGTCGCTCACCGTCTGGCCACCGTGAAGAAGGCCGACCGGATTGTCGTGTTCGACCAGGGCCGGATCGTAGCCATAGGCACCCATGACGCGCTGGTGGCCCAAGGGGGTCTGTATGCCCGTCTGGCCCGGCTGCAGTTCACCGAAGGCCTAGCCGCCGAATAAGACCGCCGAATAAGTCGGGTCAACAACCCCATTGCGCCATGACCGATTCCGCGACAGGCTATCGCCATAATGCGAAAAGCCATTTGGAGGGCATCATGGATTTGGAAAAAGTTTGGGAACACCGCGAAGAGGTCGTGTATCCGGCCATGTTCGGCAAACCCGCGCGGGGCATCATGCAGATGCAACAAGAGGTGTTCAACGCCTTTGGCGAGGTCAAGGTAGACCCTCATTGGCTCAAACACGGGGTCATGGAATTTGGGCCGACCGACACCCGCAAGACGTGGATTTATGTCACCTCGGGCTATTCCAACCCGTGGGACACCGACCCCGCCACCTATGACCCCAATGGCGAAAGCGGGGCAGGGGTCGAATTCCTGATGGTCACCGAAAAGCCGGGCGATTGGGCGGCGATGCGCCTGCAAAGCGTTCTGGCGATGGATATGCTGCTGTCGTCGGGGCAGTTGGGCGACGGCGACCCGCTGGCGTTTTATGACCGCCTGCCGGGGCAATTCGCGGTCAATGGCAGCGATCGGTCGCTTTTGACGGTTCTGATGCTGTGCCCGCCGGACCCGGACGCGGGCCTGCCCGAAGGGTTCGACCTGCCGTCCGGCAAGGCGATGTTCGTGGCCGTCACCGCCATCACCGAGGCCGAGCGCGCCTATGCCGACCAGTTTGGCCACGAACCGCTGGTGGACAAACTGCGCGGGGTGGGGGCCTGGCCCCTGATCCAGCCCGACAGGCCCAGCGTCGCGTGATTTTCGCAGCGTCAGTCTTGCACGGGGGGCGGTGCCCCCCCTAGTTTGACACGAGGCAGCCACCGGGGAGGAAACGTGTGGCCGCAGGACATAAAAGGGGAGGACGCCAGATGACCTATGCCACCGTGGCAGACCGGGACGCCATTGTTGCCGAAGCACTATGGGGGGATCGTGACCTGCCCAAGACGACCTATGGGACGTTGTCGCGCACGGCGGCCGCCCATGGCGGGCGCGACGCGCTGACGTTTCAGATCCTGTCGGACCCTGCGTCCAAAAAGGAAACGCTGTCGTGGCGCGGGCTGAAGGACAAGGTGACCCAGACGGCAAATCTGCTGCGGTCGCTGGGCGTGGGGCCGACGGATGTGGTGGCCTATCTGCTGCCCAACTGCAACGAAGCCGTTCTGACCTATCTGGGCGGGCAGGTGGCGGGGATCGTCAACCCGATCAACCCGCTTCTGGACCCCGAACAAATCGCGGCCATTCTGCGCGAAACCAATGCCAAGGTTCTGGTCACGCTCAAGGGGTTTCCGAAAACCGACGTGCCGCAAAAGGCCGCCGCCGCCGTGGCGCTGGCCCCCAATGTCAAATCCGTGCTGGAGGTGGATCTTGTCCACTACCTGTCCGGGCTGAAAAAGGTGATCGTGCCGTTGATCCGGCCCAAGGTAGCCCATGGGCATCAGGCGCGGGTGCTGAATTTCAACGCGGAAATTGCGAAACAATCCACCACGCTGGCCTTTGACGACCCGCAACAGGACCGGGTGGCCGCCTATTTCCACACTGGTGGGACCACGGGCATGCCCAAGGTGGCCCAGCACAGTTATTCCGGGATCATCTACAACGCATGGCTGGGCGACCGGTTGCTGTTTGAACCCACCGATGTGCAGATTTGCCCGCTGCCGATGTTCCACGTCTTTGCGGCCATCGTGTGCATGGGCGCATCGCTGGCGTCGGGCGCACATATCGTGTTCCCGACCCCGCAGGGCTATCGCGGCGACGGCGTGTTCGACAATTTCTGGAAACTGATCGAACGCTACAAGGTCAGTTTCATGATTACGGTGCCCACCGCCATGTCGGCCCTGATGCAACGCCCGGTGAACGCCGACATCTCGTCGCTCAAGCTCGCGTTTTGCGGGTCCGCGCCGTTGCCCGTGGAACTGTATAAACGGTTTGAACAGGCCGCAGGCGTGACCATCTGCGAAGGTTACGGATTGACCGAGGCGACGTGCCTTGTGTCCATCAACCCGCCCGATGGCGAGAAAAAGATCGGGTCGATCGGCCTGCCGTTCCCCTATACCACAGTGCGCATCATCAATGTGGCGACCCAGACCGATTGCGGCCCGGACGAAGTGGGCGAAATTTGCATCGCCTCCCCCGGTGTGTCCAAGGGCACCACCTATACCGAGGCCGAAAAGAACGCCGAGATGTTCTATCACTGGCCCGAGGGCGACGATTGGTATCTGCGCACCGGCGATCTGGGCCGGATCGACGCCGATGGATATTTGTGGATCACGGGCCGGGCCAAGGATCTGATCATCCGGGGCGGTCACAACATCGACCCCGCCGAAATCGAAGAAGCACTGGCAGGGCACCCCGATGTGGCCTTTGCAGGCGCCATTGGTCAGCCAGACGCCCATGCAGGCGAAATCCCCTGCGTTTATGTCGAACTGGTCAAAGGGGCCACGACGACACAGGCGGATCTGCTGGCATTCGCCCGCGACAAGATCCACGAACGCGCGGCCCATCCCAAACATCTGGAGATCATGGCCGAATTGCCGAAAACCGCTGTGGGCAAAATCTTCAAGCCTGATTTGCGGCGCATGGCGATCACCCGTGTTTATAACGAGGCCCTGACCCAAGCGGGCATCGCGGCCCATGTCACCGACGTTGTCGAGGACAAGAAACGCGGTCTGGTGGCCCGGGTGAAAAAGACGGGCGAGGCATCGGACAGCGATGTGTCGGGCGCGCTGGGGTCGTTCACCCGGCCATGGGAATGGGCGGCCTGACCGCCTTATGACATCGGGGGGCGGGCATGTGTCGCCCCCCCGTGATCCGCCGATCACTCCATCCCGACCTCGGCCATCACCTTGCGCGCGGACCGGAAACATTCGAGCGCCATAGGCACCCCGCAGTAGATGCCGACCGCGTGGATGATCGCGCGCAATTCGTCGCGGGTCACGCCATTGCTGATCGCCCCTTTGCAGTGCAGTTCCCATTCGTGCATCCGCCCCAATGCTGCGAGCATGGTCAGGTTCATCATGCTGCGCGTCTTGGCCGGGATCGCGTCGTCGCCCCAGCCAAAGCCCCAGCACCACGCTGTCATCGCCTCCATCCACGGGCCGTTGAAATCGTCGGCGGCGGCCATGCTGGCCTCGACATAGTCGGCCCCCAGCGTGCCCTTGCGCTGGGCCATGCCCTTGAGGAAAAGATCTTCGTCGAATGTGGACATTTGGGGTTCCTTTTTGGCGGGTGATGGCGATGTTTCACACCGACGGGATACCGACGCAATACCGATGCAAAATCCAAAGGGTGGTTTGCGCCGCCTCTTGCTCCGTTCGTTGGCCATGATACAAGCTGCGTAATCGTTTTAGGAGGTCCAGATGAAACGCTCCCGCATCAATACCATCATGGCGCAGGCGCACGACATGATCCGCCACTACGGGTTTGTCTTGCCGCCCTTTGCGGGCTGGTCTCCGGCCGAATTTCAGACCCGCCGCGATGTGGCCCGAAACGTCATCAACGCCCGCTGTGGCTGGGATATCACCGATTATGGTGCTGGCCGCTATGACGACATGGGGCTGTTTTTGTTCACATTGCGCAACGGGCGGCTGGCCGATCTGCAACGCGGCGGCGGCATGTGCTATGCCGAGAAGCTGTTGATTTCAAAGCGCGATCAACTGTCGCCCATGCACACCCATGTGATCAAGGCCGAGGATATCATCAACCGGGGCGGGGCCACGCTGGTGGTGGAATTGTTCGGATCAGATGACGCAGGCGGCTTTGCGGGCGACAAGGGCGGCACCGTGTTTTGCGACGGTATCCGCCGGGATTTTGCCCCCGGCGAAAAACTGCGCCTTACCCCCGGCGAAAGCGTCACGCTGATGCCCGGCGACTGGCACGCCTTCTGGGGCGACGGCGGCGACGTTCTGATCGGTGAAGTGTCCACCGTGAACGATGATGAAACCGACAACATTTTTCGCGAACCGATTGGCCGTTTTTCAACGGTGGAGGAGGACGAAGACCCGGTTCACCTGCTGGTCAGTGATTACGCCAAGTGGTTGGTATAGTTCATATAACTTCTTCTGCCGCACCTGATTTACAGGTCTTCGACCGCATAGGTTGATACTGCTGGATGTGTCCGCCCGCCCTGCGTGCGCCCTGTTTTCCGTATTGTCACAATTCCGTTTCCCTGCATATTTAACCATCCGGCGGATCGTCCGACGGGGACGATATGCACATTAGCAACGGAGACTTCGATGAAGTTTATGACATTGCTGGCCGGATCGGTCAGTATCGCCGCAATCGTTTCGGCCAGCGTCGCATCGGCCCAGTCGATGGAAGAGATCATTGAAGGCGCACGCGCCGAGGGAATGTTGACCACCATCGCCCTGCCGCACGACTGGTGCAACTACGGGGGTATTATCGAGTCGTTCAAGGCCAAATACCCGTTCCTCGAAGTGAACGAACTGAACCCCGACGCCGGGTCCGCGGACGAGCTTGAAGCGGTTCGCGCCAACAAGGACAACACCGGCCCGCAAGCCCCCGACGTCCTCGACGTGGGCCTGTCGTTTGGTCCGGCCGCCGCCGCCGAAGGCCTGATCCAGCCCTACAAAGTGTCCACATGGGACGAAATTCCGGACGCCATCAAGGATGCCGATGGGTTGTGGTATGGGGCCTATTACGGCGTCATGGCGCTGGGCGTGAACACCGATGTGATCGACACCCTGCCCACCGATTGGGCCGATCTGCTGAAGCCCGAATATGCCAATGCTGTCGCCCTCACCGGTGATCCCCGGTCGTCCAACCAGGCCATCCTTGCGATCATGTCCGCAGGCATGTCGCGCGGTGGCGAAGCCGGTGCCGACACTGGCACCAAGGGGCTGGAGTTCTTTGCCGAACTGAACGCCGCTGGCAATTTCGTGCCCGTCACCGCCGCATCCGGCACCATCGCGCAGGGTCAGACCCCGATCGTGGCTGCATGGGATTACAACCTGTTGGCATGGCGTGACAGCCTTGCGGGCAACCCCCCCATGGAAGTGATCATCCCCACCGGATCGTCGCTGGCCGGTGTGTATGTGCAGGCCATTTCCGCCTATGCCCCGCATCCCAACGCCGCTAAACTGTGGATGGAACACCTGTTTTCCAACGAGGGTCAGCTTGGGTATCTGGGCGGCTATTGCTCGGTCGCGCGGCAAGTGCCGATGAACGCCGCTGGCGTCATCCCGCAGGACCTGTTGGACCGTCTCCCCGACCAGGAACCCTACGGCCGCGCTGTGTTCCCGACTGTGGAACAGCAGGGTGCCCACAAGGATGTGGTCACGACCCAGTGGGACGCCGTTGTCGGCGCCGCAGTTCAGTAAACACCGCGTTTAGCGGGATACGTCATGCCCCGGGCCAGTTGTCCGGGGCATGATTTTTCCAACCTGCCTGCCAAGAGGACGCCAAATGCCAACCGCGCGCGGCGCATTCATTTCCAGAACCGCCGCGAATTGGGCGGGCGTCATTCCGTTTTTGCTGTTTGCCGCCATCTTCCTGTTGCTGCCCACCGTGAATATCGTGTTGGGCGCGTTCCGGGGACCGGACGGCGGGTTTACCCTTGATACCCTTGCCAAATTGTTCGAGCCCCGGTTGGCCGCCAGTTTCTGGTTGTCGATCCGCGTGAGCCTGTTTTCGGCGGCGTTGGGGGCCGGTTTGGGGTTTCTGGTCGCCGCCGCCGTGATCCATGGCGGGTTGCCTGCGTGGGTCCGCGCCCCGATGGTGACGTTTTCGGGCGTCGCCGCCAATTTCGCGGGTGTGCCGCTGGCGTTTGCGTTTATCGCCACGCTGGGGCGATTGGGTCTGGTGACTGTCCTTCTCAAGGATTGGTTAGGGATCAACATTTACTCCGCCGGGTTCAACCTGATCAGTTTCTGGGGGCTGGTGTTTGTGTATCTGTATTTCCAGATGTCCCTGATGATCCTGATTATCACCCCCGCCCTTGAAGGGTTGCGCCGTGAATGGCGCGAGGCCGCCGAAAGTCTGGGGGCCACGGGTCTGCAATATTGGCGGATGGTGGCTATTCCGGTGCTGATGCCGTCCCTGCTGGGCACGTTTGCGTTGTTGTTCGCCAATTCGTTTGGGGCCATCGCCACGGCGCAAGCCCTGACCGGATCATCGCAAAGCCTGATTACGGTGCAGTTGTTCGCGCAAATCCGGGGCGATGTGTTGCAGGACCCCAATCTGGGCTATGCCATCGCGTTTGGGATGATCGTGATCACGGCCGTGGCAAATACCATTTACATCGTCCTGCGGACCCGTGCCGAGAAGTGGCAGAAATGACCGATATCGCTGCCGCACCCGCGACGATGCCGCGCCCCCGTCGCAGTCTGGGCAGGCTTATGTCATGGATCGTGTTCTGGGCCGGCGTCGCCTATTTCGCGCTGCCCCTGATCGGGATGTTCGAATTTTCGCTGCGCAAACGGCGCGGCACCTACAGTTTTGACGCCTACACAAGCGTTCTGACCGATCCGCAGTTTCAGGCGACGTTTACCTATTCGATCATCATGTCGCTGGTGACGATCGTGTTGGGCATGGCGTTGGTATTGCCTGCCGCCCTGTGGGTCCGGGTCCGGTTGCCGCGGATGCGTCCGGTGATCGAATTCATCACCCTGTTGCCGCTGGTCATTCCGGTGATCGTGATCGCGTTCGGCTATTTGCGGATGTTCAACACGTCGTCATTCCTGCCGATGACCGGGTCGATCACGGGGACCAATATCCTGCTGGCGTTCGGGTATTCCACGTTGGCTCTGCCGTATATGTATCGCGCCATCGACAACGGGTTGCGCACGCTGGATGTGCAGACCCTGACCGAAGCCGCCCAGATACTGGGGGCAGGGTGGGGCACCATCGTGTTCCGCATCATGTTGCCCAACGTGTTCACGGCCCTGTTGTCGGGCGCGTTTCTGACGTTTTCCATTGTTCTGGGCGAATATGTGTTTGCGGCCCTTTTGGATCGCCCGGCCTTTGGTCCCTATATGATCTGGACGGGGGGCAACCGCGCCTATGAACCCGCCGCGCTGGCTGTGATCGCCTTTTCCATAACTTGGGGCTGCATGGGGCTGATCCAGCTTGCCGGCCGCCTGTTCCCTCATACAAGAGCGAAACGCTGATGGCCTATTTGCAGATCAATCACCTTGAGAAATCCTTTGGTCCGACCCGCGTGGTCAAGGATTTCAATATCGCCGTTGAAAAGGGCGAGTTCATTTCCCTGCTTGGCCCGTCCGGCTGTGGCAAGACCACAGTTTTGCGGGTGGTGGCCGGGTTTGAAACGCCCACCGCCGGGTCCATCACGATTGACGGGCGCGATGTGACCGGATTGCGCAGCAATCAGCGCAATATCGGCATGGTGTTTCAGGCCTATGCCCTGTTTCCGAACCTGACCGTGGCCCAGAATGTGGCCTTTGGGTTAAAGGTGGCGGGGGTGTCCCGGCGCGATGCCGATGCCCGCGTCACCGAAATGCTGCACCTGATCGGCTTGCCCGACCTTGGCGACCGCTATCCGTTTCAGTTGTCGGGGGGCCAGCAACAGCGCGTCGCCTTGGCCCGCGCGTTGGCCCCGCAACCCCGCGTTTTGTTGCTGGATGAACCGCTGTCCGCGCTTGATGCCAAGATCCGGGTGTCCCTGCGTCAGGAAATCCGCCAAATCCAGCAGCAGTTGGGCATCACCACGATTTTCGTGACCCATGACCAAGAAGAAGCCTTGTCCATGTCCGACCGGGTGGTGGTCATGAATGGCGGGATCGCCGAACAGATCGGGGCCCCGTTCGAGATTTACAACCGCCCCGCGACCCCGTTTGTCGCCGGGTTCGTCGGCAGTCATACCGCGTTTGAGTGCCTTGTTCTGGACCCCGTGGCCGGGGCCGTCACGCTGGGCGGGGTGCGGTTGGAATTGGGCCAGACGATCAACGCGCTGCCCGGTGCCACGGTCCGGTTGGCCCTGCGCCCGGAGGCCGCGCATCTGGGCCGGGTGCCGGGGTGCGAAACCGTGTTGGCCGGGCGCGTGGCGCAGGTCAACTTCATGGGGGCGATCATCCGCCTGACCGCGATGGTGGGCGATACCGCCCTCACGCTCGACACGTTCAACCGCCCCGATACGCCGCCTCCGCCCGTGGGGGCGCAGGTCGAGATCAGTGTCGCCGCCCGCGATTTCATCGTATTGGCCGCAGGGTAACCCGCCCCCGTTTTCAGGAGTTTGCCATGACCCCAAACATCTTTGATCTGCCCGGCCAGTTCTGGCGCGGTAACCTGCACACCCATTCCAACCGGTCCGACGGCGTGTTGAGCGCAGAGGAGGTGTGCCGCCGGTATCAGGCCGAAGGGTATGATTTCATTGCGATCACCGATCATTTCGTGGGTTTCTTTGGCTATCCGATCACCGACACCGTGCCGTTTCGGACCGACCGGTTTACCACCCTTCTGGGGGCAGAATTGCACAGCGGGGCCATGGCCAATGGCGAGATTTGGCATATTCTGGCGGTGGGTCTGCCGGCCGATTTTGCGCCGCCTGATGCCCCGGATTTCAAACCCCGCCCGGGTCAGGAAACTGGCCCCGCCATCGCGCAGCGCGCCCGGGACGCCGGTGCCTTTGTCGCCATCGCCCATCCCGAATGGTCCCAGTTGCCCGCCGAGGAGGCCGCCGTTCTGGACGCCGCCCACGCGGTTGAGATTTACAACCACGGTTGCGCCATGGGGTGCGATCGGGGATCGGGCGTCTATGTGGTCGAACATCTGTTGAACGCGGGCCGCGTTGTCAATTTGTGCGCCACGGACGACGCCCATTTCACCGAACCCGATCATTTCGGCGGCTGGGTGATGGTCCGGGCCCCACGCAACGACCCGGATGATCTGTTGGCGGCGTTGACCGCAGGCGCGTTCTATTCCTCGACCGGGCCGGAAATCCACGATGTCCGGTGGCACGCCGATGCCGTGGAAATCACTTGTGGCGCCGTGGTGACGGTGGTCTTGCAAGGGCGCGGCACACGCACGTCCGTGGTGCATGGCCACAGCATGACCCGGATCAGGGTGCCCTATAGCCAAATAGCCCCGTCGCCGTGGATGCGCCTGTCCGTGATCGACAAGGCGGGCAAACGCGCGTGGACCAACCCAGTCTGGCGCGACGTCTGACCAAGACATCTCCGCCCGGTCACCCGTCCAGATAGGTCTGGAGAGCCGTCTGCGTGCCCGCATCCCAGATCAGGCGCAGCCATGTTTCAAAACTGGCCGCAAAGCGTGGATTTTGGCCCAGATCGCCGTAGAATTGTTCTTGTGCGATCCATGCCGCCGGGGTGACTTTGGCGGTTTTGGCCACTGCCGTCAGGGTATCCCAATGCGGATCGTTGGGCGCGATGGTGCTGCCGTCTTCGCGCGTGCCCTCACACATGCGCGCCCAAAGGGCTTCGACCAAGGCCAGACCGTCGATAGGCGCATCGGCAGCCAGCGCGTCCCGAAGGATCGGATGCAGGAACCCGGGGTGGCGCGACGATCCGTCGAACGCGACCCGGCGTGTGGTGTCGCGGATTTCGGGGTTGGCAAACCGCCGTTCGATCAGATCGACATAGTCCGGCGGCGTCATCCCCGGCACAGCGGCCACATGCGGCACGATTTCCATCATTTCAATCTGGCGGAACAGGCGACCGATCAAGGGGTGCGCCATGGTGCCCGCGATGGTGTCCACCGACAGCAATTCACCGGGGTTCGAGATGATTTGGTGCCCCGCGTTCAGCACCCGCAGTTTCATCGCCTCAAAGCCGTGGACGTCGTTGGTAAATGTCGCCCCCACCTTGTCCCAATCGGGACGTCCGGCGCAAAAATCATCTTCGATGACCCATTGCCGGAAGTTTTCATGGGTGACGGGAACGGTGTCGGCGATGCCAAATTCGCGGACCTGCGCCAGTTCTGCCGGGCCAGTCGCCGGGACAATGCAATCCACCATGGAATTGGGGAATGTCACGGTCCGGTCGATCCATGCGGCCATGTCCGGGTCGGACAGCGTGGCGAGCCCGACAACCGTTTGGCGCAGGATATCGCCATTGCCCTGCAGGTTGTCGCAGCACAAACAGGTGAAAGGCCCCTCACCAGACGCCCGCCGACGGTGCAACGCCGCAATCATCACCCCAAACGCGGTTTTGGGGGTGTCCGGGTGGGCCGCGTCGTGCCGGATATCGGGATGGTCAAGGTCCAGCCCGCCGCCTGTCCCTTGGTAATACCCGCCTTCGGTCACAGTGAGCGAGACGATCCGGATGCCGGGTTGTGCCATCTGGGCAATCAGCGGGGCGTTGTCGGGCGTGATCGCCACATAGTCGATCATCGACCCGATCACCTCGGCGGATCGGCCGGAGGGGTCCAGTTCGATCAGGGTGGTCAGGCAATCCTGTGACAGCAAACGGGCGCGTTGGTCCGCATCCGCCGCGCGCACACCTGCCCCCACAATCGCCCAATCCAGCGCCAGTCCCGCGTTCATCAGTCGGTGCAGATACCACGCCTGATGCGCCCGGTGGAAATTGCCCAACCCGATGTGGACAATCCCCGCCGACAGGGCCGCGCGGTCATAGGTCGGTTTGCCGATGCCGGGTGGCAAATGGGCGAGCGTATCCAGTGTCAGATGCATCAGCTCATCCATTGTCCGCCGTCGACGTTATACGTCTGCGACACGATATAATCAGCCTCGGACGAAGCGAGGAACACGGCCATCCCCGTGAGGTCGGCAGGCACCGCAAAGCGGCCCGCGGGCACACCTTCCTCGACCTCGGCCTTCTTCTCGCCGGGGTTGCGGCCTTCGAGTTTGGCAAACATCGCATCCACATGAACCCAATGTTCGCCGTCCACAACGCCGGGGGCAATGGCGTTCACGTTGATCCCGTGCTTGATCAGGTTGAGCCCGGCGGATTGGGTCATCGAAATCACCGCCGCCTTGGTCGAGCAATACACCAGCACAAGGCTTTCGCCGCGCCGTCCGGCCTGAGACGCCATGTTGATGATCTTGCCACCGTGCCCTTGGGCGATCATCTGTTTTGCGGCGGCCTGAAGGGTGAACAGCGTGCCAGCCACGTTGACGGCATACAGGCGGTCATAGCTGGCGCGGGTGATGTCCACGGTTTCGGCGGCGTCAAAAAGGGCGGCGTTGTTGATCAGGATGTCAAGTTTGCCCGCCCGTGCCACCACGGCCGCGATGGCCGCGTCAATGCTGTCCTGACGGGCGACGTCGATCTGGACCGGATAGGCAGCCGCCCCCAGTTCGGACGCCGTTTGCTGTGCTGCCTCCAGATTGATGTCGGCAATCGCGACGGTGGCCCCTTCGGCGATATAGCGTTCTGCGAAACCGCGCCCGATGCCCCGCGCGGCCCCGGTGATGAGAGCCGATTTTCCATCCAGTCGTTTCATGCGATCCGAAGTCCCTGTGTGTCAAAACGATGTATCTGGTCCGTTGCGGGGGTCAAATAGATGGTATCTCCGTGGCGTGCGGCGATGTCGCCCGCAATCCGGACGGTCATCATATCCAGAAGCCCAGTGTCATGGACATGGATAAAGGTGTCCGACCCAAGGTGTTCGGCCACGCCCACCACGCCTTTCCAGGTGCCGTCGGTTTTGGAAACGGTCATATGTTCGGGGCGAATTCCAATGGTGGTCGCATCGTATTTGGCGGCCTCTGGCCCCGCAATCAGGTTCATCTTGGGCGATCCGATGAACCCCGCGACAAATGTGTTTCGCGGCGTGTGATATAGGTCAAGCGGGCTGCCGACCTGTTCGATCACACCGGCCTGAAGCACGACGATCTTGTCGGCCATGGTCATCGCCTCGACTTGATCGTGGGTGACGTAGATCATGGTTGTGGACAGTTTTTCGTGCAGTTCCATGATTTCGAGCCGCATGCCGACGCGCAAGGCGGCGTCCAGATTGGACAGGGGTTCATCAAACAGGAACGCGGCGGGTTCCCGCACGATGGCCCGGCCAATGGCGACCCGCTGTCGCTGGCCACCGGACAATTGCCCCGGTTTGCGGTCAAGGTAGTCGGTCAGGTTCAACGCCTTGGCCGCCGCGTTGATCTTGGCGGTTTGTGTGGCCTCGTCCAGCCCGGCCATCCGCATTGGAAACGCGATGTTCTTGCGCACGGTCATGTGCGGATAAAGCGCGTAGGATTGGAACACCATCGCAAGGCCGCGTTTGGCCGGGGGCAGGGTCGTCGCGTCCTTGCCATCAATGGTGATGTGGCCTGACGTTGTGTCCTCCAGCCCCGCGATCAGGCGCAACAGGGTGGATTTGCCACAGCCGGACGGGCCGACGAACACCACGAATTCGCCTTCGTTGATTTCGAGGTCCAGTGGCGGGATCACCTGCGCATTGCCGAAACTTTTGGTGACCTGGTTAAGGATAATCTGTCCCATTACTTTACGGCTCCGAATGTGAGGCCCCGAACGAGCTGTTTCTGAGAGAACCACCCCATCACGAGGATTGGGGCAATGGCCATCATCGAGGCCGCCGAGAGTTTTGCGTAAAACAACCCTTCGGGTGCCGAGAAGCTGGCGATGAAAGCGGTCAGCGGTGCGGCGTCCACGGTCGTTAGGAGGATGGTCCAGAACGCCTCGTTCCAGGCAAGGATGATGTTGAGAAGGATGGTCGAGGCAATCCCCGGCAACGCCATCGGGGTCAGCACATAGAGGATTTCTGACCGCAGGTCCGCGCCATCCATCCGGCTGGCCTCGAGGATTTCACCGGGGATTTCCTTGAAATAGGTATACAGCATCCAGACGATGATCGGCAGGTTGATCAGCATCAGCACAACCACCAGCAACAGGCGGCTGTCCATCACGCCCAGCCATTTGGCCAGCAGGACCAGCGGATACAAGACGCCAACAGCCGGCAGCATCTTGGTTGACAGCATCCACATCAACACGTCCTTGGTCCGTTTGCCCGGCACAAAGGCCATCGACCACGCCGCCGGCACCGCAATCACGATGCCCAGCAACGTGGACCCCACCGAGATGATGATCGAATTCATCAGCGCCTTGGGGTAGTTGGACCGTTCCTGCACGACCGCATAATTCTCAAGCGTCCAGTCAAAGAAGAACCAGACGGGCGGATCGGAAATTGCTGTCGCCTCGGTCTTGAACGAGGTCAGGAACGTCCACAGGATGGGAAAGAACATCAAGAGGCCGAACGCCCATGCGAGCGCTGTCCACATCAGTTTCTGTTTGGTCGAGATTGCGCGTGCCATGTGATGTCCGCCCCTTCAGCTATCGAGGTTCTTGCCGACGATCCGCATCAGGAAGATCGCGATGATATTGGCGAGGATGACGGCCACGATGCCCCCGGCAGACCCCAGCCCAACATTCTGGCTCTCCAGCACCCGCTGATACACCAGATAGGTGAGGGTCCGCGTGCCAAAGGCGCCATTTGTGGTCACGAAAATCTCGGCGAAGATCGACAGCAGAAAAATCGTCTGGATCAGGATAACGACCGTAATCGCCCGGCTGAGATGCGGCAGGATGATGAACCGAAACCGCGACAGGGCCGGGGCACCGTCCATTTCCGACGCCTCCAACTGTTCGCTGTCGAGCGATTGCACGGCGGTCAGAAGGATCAAGGTCGCAAACGGCAGCCATTGCCACGCCACAATCACCACAATCGAAAACAGGGGTGCCTGACTGAGGAAATCATAGGGTTGCAGCCCGAGGTATTTGTAGAAATACGAGAATAACCCGTTGTCCACGTTGAAGAACATGTTCTTCCACACCAGCGCCGACACGGTTGGCATGACAAAGAACGGGGCGATCACGAGGATGCGCACGATCCCTTGGCCGAACATCGGTCGGTCGAGAAGGAGCGCCATCATGACCCCCCCGATGATCGTGATCGACAAGATGCCCGCCACCATCAAAAGCGTCGTGCCCACCGCCCCCAGAAACGCCGAGGAGTCAAAGAAGCGGGCGTAGTTGTCGAACCCGACCCAAGGTTCAAAGATGCCGCGCAGCGGGCGATAGTCCGCGAACGAGAAATACAGCGTCATGCACAGCGGGACCAACATCCAGACCAGCAGGACGAAAACGGCGGGAGCGATCATCAATCGGGCGGCGGATTTTGAATGCGCGGTGGCCATGAAAACGCTCCTGTCGGGAAGTTTGGTCAATCTGGTGCCAATTGGACCTGGCCCGTGCGGGTTTGCCCAAGGTCCTGGTGCGGGAACAGGCGGCGCGAAGGATCGCGCCGCCTGCCCAAAGCCTGGGAGGGCTTAGTAACCGGCCGCTTCCATTTCGTCGGCGGTCAGTTCTTGCGCGTTGGCAAGGGCCACTTCGGCGGTTTGCTGACCGGCCAGAGCCGATGCAAACTGCTGTCCGACCTGCGTGGCGATACCCGCGAATTCCGGGATCGCGACGAATTGGACGCCGGTATAGGGCACGGGATCAACCGTCGGGTTGGTTGGATCGGCGGTGCCCATGGACGTCACCGTCATCGCAGCAAAAGGGGCCGCGTTCAGGTAGTTTTCGTTTTCATAAAGCGACGTCCGTGTGCCCGGAGGAACAGCGACCCAGCCTTTGGCCTCGGCCACGAGTGCCGAATATTCCGGCCCGGTTGCCCAGTTGATAAACGTCTTTGCGGCCTCGGCATTTTTCGACGATGTCGGGATCGCCAGCGACCATGCCCACAACCAGTTGCCGCGCTTGCCCAGACCCGTATCGGGTGCAAGAGCAAAGCCAACCTGATCGGCCACGGTGGAGTCGGCGTTGACCACGAATTGACCGGCAGAAGTTGCGTCGATCCAGATCCCGCACTTGCCCTGCTGGAACAGCGTGAGATTTTCGTTGAAGCCATTGTTCGCAGCACCGGCGGGACCGGATTCCGCCATCATTTCGAGGTAGAAGTTGAACGTGTTGCCCCATGCCTCGGTATCGAACTGCGCGGTCCATTCTTCGTCAAACCAGCGTGCGCCGAACGAGTTGGACATGGCGGTCAGCAGCGCCATGTTCTCGCCCCAGCCTGCCTTGCCACGCAGGCAGATGCCGTTGATGTCGTTGTCCCGGTCGGTCATCGCTGCTGCGGCCTGACGGATGAAGTCCCATGTCGGGGCTTCGGGCATTTCCAGACCGGCCGCCGCCATCAGATCCTTGCGATACATGGTAAACGACGATTCACCATAGAACGGTGCCGCGAACATTTCGCCGTCAACCGACAGGCCACCCCGGATCGCGGGGATGATGTCGTCCACGGCATAATCGGCGGGCAGATCGTTGAGCGACACCAGCCAGCCGTTGTTGCCCCAGATCGGAACCTCGTAGGTGCCGATCGTCAGGATGTCATAGGCGCCGCCGCCTGTTGAAATATCGGTCGTCACGTTCTGGCGCAGAACATTCTCCTCCAGCGTCACCCACTCTACGGTGATGTCCGGATGCTTTGCGTTGAAGTCGCCCATCAGGCTTTGCATGGTGATCATGTCACCATTGTTGACGGTCGCGATGGTGATCGTGGTGGCGTGGCTTTCGGCAAAAGCACCGGTCGCCAAAACGGAAACCAGCGCTGTAGCACCGAACATAGCATTCCTCAGTCTCATTCGTTTTCCTCCCTGGACGCGAATTTGAGTATGCCAATCACGACCTAATCGCGCCGTTGAGTCAAACAATAAATTTCCGCGCGTAAAGTTTTGATGATTTCACATCGCCAACAGGGACTTGGCCTTCACGCCGACGATCGCAGCACCAGCTGGCCATGGAACAACTTGACCTCGCGTGATTCGCTTTTGGTCCCCGTAGCGATGAGGCCGAACAGCTTTTCCACGCTGCAATCCGCAATGGCGGCATAGTTCTGGCTGACCGTGGTCAGCGGCGGACAGGTGAACTGTGACCAGGGGTGGTCGTCGTGTCCTGCAATCCGGATCGCGCAGCCTTCGCCGTGCCCGACCCGCAGCCCCATCTGATACGCCGCCGCAAGCAGGCCAATGGCGATGCGGTCGTTGCTGCACAGGACCGTGTTCGTGGGCAGTTTGCGTTCGGCAAGGATCCGTTTGCCTTCTTCCAGCCCCATCTTTTCAAACTCCCAGGACTGACCACCCACATGAATGATTTCGGGGGTCTGGCCCAAACGCTCCATCGCGGCGATATAGGCCGCGCGGCGCTTGTTGGCGTTGGGGTTCACGGGCGGCATTTCGAAAAAGCAGGGCGGCTCTCCGGTGCGGCACAAATACTCGACGATCAGGCCGATACTTTGAAAATTGTCTGATCCTACAAAGGCATCGCCGATGTCCTGATTGCTGTCAAAGGCGACAGTTGGCACGTCGTCGGCAAATTTCCGCATCACGTCGAGGTCGGACGCCCGCCCCAAAGGCGCAATCAGCGCGCCCGCAGGTTTGAGCGACCGAAGCGTTTCCAGTGCGTTGATTTCCATCTGCCGCTGGCCGTGCGAGCTGAACAAAATCGGCCAGAATCCCGCATCAATACAGCGCCGTTCAATCAACCGCGCCATTTCCGCAAAAAACGGGTCCGCGAGATACGGCACGATGATGCCGATATTTTTGGTCTGTTTGCGGTTCTGGTTCACCGCGAACAGGTTGGGGGTATAGTTGAACTTGGCCAGCGCCACCTCGATCCGGGCGCGGGTGGACTGGCGCACGCTTTCGGGGTCATTGAAATACTTGGACACGGTCGGCCGAGAGATGCCGCTGGCCGTGGCGAAATCTTCCATCGTCTGAACCTTGCGTTCAACCATCCTGCCCTTCCTCCTGATTGTCGGCCCCTCATAATCGGTATCGCGGTGATATTTTACTACGAAATATCTTGACGCGCGCAAACCTAAATCTTGACACATGACAAGAAAGGCGGTCTGTCCAAGGCAAAGCGGCGGGGGAGTGTCACCGATGACAGCAGGCCGAACGATCGTGACGATCGGTGAAATTCTGGTGGAGTTCGTGTCGCATCGCCGCAATTGCGGTCTGGCTCGGGTCGGCGATTACTCCGGACCTTACCCAAGCGGTGCCCCGGCCATATTTCTGGATCAGGCGGCCCGCATGTGTGCCGATACTCAGATGATCGGCGGTGTGGGCGATGACGGGTTCGGGCGATCCGTGCTGGACCGGTTGCAGGCGGATGGCGTGGGCACGCGCGGCGTGACGATCAACGCCGGTCACAGCACCGGGGTGGCGTTCGTGTCCTATTTTGACAACGGCGACCGCGATTTCATTTTTCACATCACCAACACCGCTGCCGATCATTTCGCCGTGCCAGCCGATGTGTTTGTGCCGCAGGATACGATTTTGCATGTGTCCGCTGCCTCGCTTGGCAATGCCGCGATGCGCGCGATGATCCTGACCGCTGTGCGCGCCGTCGATGACGCCGGGGGCTGGATCAGTTTGGACCCAAACGCCCGCCCCGAACTGATGCGCGACGCCGCTGTGCGCACGGCGCTGGCCGAGGTGATGGACCGCGCGACCTGTCTGATGCCCAGCACCAGCGATCTTGGGTTTCTGTTTCCCGACCTGACCGAGGACGCCGCCGTGGACCGGATCTTGACCGCCAAAGCCGAGATCGTCGTTGTCAAACGCGGTGCCGCCGGGGCCACGGTTGCAAGCCACGGCGTGCGCCATGATTTTGCGGGCCACAAGGTTGACGAGGTTGATCCAACCGGGGCAGGCGATTGTTTCGGTGGCACTTTTGTCGGGTTGCTGGCGCAAGGGGTTTCCCTGCAACACGCCGGTGAAATGGCCAATGCGGCGGGGGCCCTTGCCGTGACACGCCGTGGCCCGATGGAGGGTAATTCCAGCCCCGCCGAGATTGATGCCTTTCTTCGACTTCAAAATGGCGGGGCACTGTCATGAGCATCGTTCACGACCTGATCGCCCGAAACCGTCGTGGCGCGGCCGTTGGGCTGCCGTGTTTTTGCACCGCCAACGAACACGTCCTGCGCGCCATTCTGGCCTATGCGGCCCGGACCGGTTTCCCGACCGTGATCGAGGCGACCTGCAATCAGGTCAATCAGGATGGCGGCTATACCGGCATGACCGCCGCTGATTTCATGGCGTGGCTGCGGGACATGGCAGCTGCGGCGGGCGTTCCGATGGATCAACTGATCCTTGGCGGTGACCACCTTGGCCCAAATCCGTGGCGGTCCGAACCGGTGGACGTGGCCATGGCCAAAGCCCGCGACTTGGTCAAAAGCTATGTCATGGCGGGGTTTCGCAAGATCCACCTCGACACCAGCATGGCGTGTGGCGGCGAACCCAATCCAACCTTTGCCCAGATCGCCGAACGCGCCGCCAATTTGTGCGCGGTGGCGGAACGGCACGCCCCCGACCCTTCCGCGCTGATCTACATCATAGGCACCGAAGTGCCCGTGCCGGGGGGCGAAACCGACGAGCCTGCAACGCTGGATGTCACATCTGTTGATCGGTTTGCCGACACCATCGCCACCCACCGTGCCGCGTTTATGGCGCGTGGTCTGGACGCCGCATGGGGCCGGATCGTGTCCGTCGTCACGCAACCGGGCGTCGATTTCGGCCACACCTCTGTCTATCCGTTCGACCCGGTCAGGGCCGCCCCCCTGAGCGCTGCGATCTTGAGGGAACCGGGCCTGACGTTCGAAGCCCATTCCACCGATTACCAGCCCGCGACAGCCCTGCAATCTCTGGTCGCAAACCACTTTTTCTTTCTCAAGGTTGGTCCCGAACTGACATTCCGGTTTCGCGAGGCGGTGTGGGCGCTGGCCCAGATCGAGACGCAGCTTGGCGTGGCGCGCCCGTCCGAAATTCGCGAGACCCTGGATCAAAAGATGTCCGCGAACCCAGAGAACTGGCGCGGATATTACAGCGGGACCTCTGCCGACATCTCCCGTTTGCGGGTCTTCAGCTACAGCGACCGCATCCGGTATTATTGGGCGGACAAGGATGTGGGACAGGCATTGTCCCGGTTGCTGGCCAACCTGAACCAGCAGCCATTGCCCCAGACAATCGTGTCGCAAAATTTCATGGGGCTGGAGTTTGGGGCCATTCCGGACCAGCCCCAAGACCTGATCGACGGACATATCCAGCGATGCATTTCCCGGTATTTCCGGGCCTGTGGCATGATCGCACCCTAGGCGTTTTGTCCGACTTGATCGCCCGCGTTCATCCCATCGGGTCAATCTGGCCAAACTTGGCCAAGGCACTCAGCAAACCCTATCCGGACACGCCAAAGTGGTGTCAATTTCAAATGCACCGGACCGAACGGATGGTTTGTTCGCTGGACACACGGGACGGGCGCCCGCCCTGTCGGTCGTTGGCTCAGTCGGGGGAATGTTCCTGATGCGGCATCGTTGGACCTACAATGTGGTCCCGCGCGACGGACATGGATTTCAGGATGGCATGCACCGTGTCGCCGGGGGCCAGCGCCATCTGGTCACAGGCGCGCCGGGTGATCCGGGCCAGAATTTCGTGGTCGCCCACTGCCACATGGACCATGACCGCCGGACCCTGTCCCTGCACGATCCGGGTGATGGTGCCGGGGATGATGTTTTGCGCCGACAATCCCTCCGGGCGGGACCGCGACAAGATCACTTCATGCGCCAGTATCCGGACGCGCACCGCCGTTCCGATTGCGGCCGTGACCGCGGGCAGGAACAGGGGTCCGGTGGCGGCCTGCAACTGGGTTAAGCCGTCCGACAGATGTTCCACGACGGTGGCAGGCAGCATTGCCGCCACTTCGCGGATGCCCATGGCCCGCAGGGCGTCCGGGTCGGCCATCACCTGCGCCGTGGTGCCCGCGCGGATCATGCGCCCCTTTTCGATCACCACCATGTGGTCGGCCAGCAATTGGGCCTCGTTCATGTCATGGGTGACCAGAATCACGGGCATGGACAGATGGGCGCGCAGGGCCATGATCTCGGCATAAAGCCGGTCCCGGGTGGTCCGGTCCACCGCCGAAAACGGTTCGTCCAGCAACAAGGCGTCCGGTTTGCGGGCCAGCGCGCGGGCCACCGCGACCCGCTGTTGTTCACCACCCGACAGGTAGGCGGGCTTGCGGTGGGCCAAGCCGTTCAGGTTGACGAGGTCCAGCAGGCGGGTGGCCTCGGCCCGGTTGGGCGTGTCCATCGCCACCATGACGTTCTGCGCGGCCGTCATATGCGGGAACAGGGCGTAGTTCTGGAACACGACGCCCACCCGCCTGCGGTGCGGGGCAATGTTGATCCCCGCCCCGGTGTCGAGCCAGACGGCCCCCCCCACGCTGATCCG
>JBGSIZ010000205.1:0-9959 GCA_041742255.1 Marivivens sp.
CGCCACGGCTCAATGCGGACGGACCCACAATCCGCGCCCATCTGGCCACGCAGGGAGGCTGGCCAGACCTCAACACCTGACACCACACAACCATGACAAGGGAGGACACCATGGCCAAAATTCTTGTGCTGTATTATTCCAGCTGGGGACATATCGAACAAATGGCGCAAGCCGCCGCCGACGGGGCAGCCAGCACTGGGGCAACGGTAACCATCAAACGGGTGCCCGAACTGGTGCCCGAAGATGTGGCGCGGGCCAGCTACTACAAACTGGACCAACAGGCTGACATCGCGGACCCGGCGGAATTGTCGGACTATGACGGGTTCATCTTTGCCACGCCCACGCGGTTCGGGATGATGGCGACGCAGATGAAACACTTCATGGATCAGACGGTGCAGCACTGGTATTCCGGGGCGCTCACCGGGAAAATCGGCTCGGTCATGACTTCAACCGCGGCGCAACACGGCGGGCAAGAGGCCACGATCCTCAGCTTTCACACCGTGCTGTTGCACCTTGGCATGGTGATCGGCGGGCTGCCCTACACTTTCACGGCGCAAAACGGGGTCGAAGAGGTCAAGGGCTGCTCGCCCTACGGGGCGTCCACCATCGCCGACAACGACGGGTCGCGGCAACCCTCGGCCATCGAACTCGACGGGGCGCGGTATCAAGGGGCCTATGTGGCGCGGATCGCGGCGGCACTAGCGGGCAAGAAACTGCACGGCTAATGGGCGACACCTTGGGGGCGCGGCGACGCGCCCCCTACTCCAATCGGCCCCCTACTCCAACCGCGCCGGAAATCCGGGGGCGCGCAGGTCGGTGCCCAACAAATCCTCCAGCAATTTAGCAATCATGGGCGACTGGGCCTCACCACCATAGGCGGCGCGGGCGGCGACATAGGTCTGCTCGGTCACGCCCGCAAGGTCGAGAGGAACCCCAAACTCACGGCCAAACCCCAACGCAAACCCCAGATCCTTCAGGGCCAGATCGACATTGAACGCAATGTCATACGACCCGTTCAGGATCAGGGCACCCTCGGTTTCATGCACAAACGAATTGCCAGACGACGCGCGGATGGCCTCCCACGACTGGGCCAGATCCAGACCGCCGCGCTTGGCCAGCATCAACGCCTCGCTACAGGCCTTCAGATGAATAAACGCAAGCATGTTCGTGATGACCTTGATGATCGCGGCAGACCCCAGCGGACCCATGTGGAAAATCCGGTCACCCATCGCCTGCAAGGCGGGCAAATGGGCGTCAAACAGATCGCGGTCGCCGCCCGCCAGCATGGTGATCTTGCCATGGGCGGCCAGATGAACACCCCCCGTAACGGGCAATTCCATCGCGCGGACACCGCCCGTTGCGGCAACCTCGGCAAGGCGCAACATGCTGTCGCGGTCCAGCGTGGACATCTCGATCCAATGGGTGCCGGGGCGGGCGGTGGTCAACACCTCGCGCAGGACAATCTCGGACACCTTTGGGGACGGCAAACAGGTGACAACGGCATTCACCGCCCCGGCCAGATCGGCAGGGGACGCGGCCCATTCGGCACCAGCGGCCAACAACCGCTCGGCAGGGGCGGGATCGCGGTCGTGGACGGTGACAGCAAACCCCGCGCGCAATAGGCTGGCGGCCAGATGACCGCCCAGATTACCCAACCCGATAAACCCGTAGTGCATGAAATTTCCCTCCCGTTTTTCATATTCTGCGACAGGTAACCGGACGCGCCCCGCCCGTCCGCGTCACGCCTACGCCAAATGCGACATCACGTCAGAACGTGACGACGCACCCCTGCGCGGCGCTGTCCTGGGCGGCGATCCCCATGGCCACGGCCATCGCACCATCATGCAGCGTCACCTCGGGGCTTGCCTCGCCGCGCACCACGGCGTTGAACCGCATATGCTGGTAATAGGTGGCACCGTTATGGTCGCCGGCCTCCAGAACCTGCGGGTCCACCGGGATTTCGTGCAAAACCGGGCCCTTTGGGTGGCGGGGGCTGACGATCACCTGCGGCACCGGGGCAGCGCCCAGATGGTCGGGCCAGAACCGTCCGGGACCGGGCACCAGACACTCGATCTTGCCCTCCGGGCCAACAGCGGTGATTTCTTCCTGATACCGGGACCCTTCGGCAAACATGCACAGTTCCAACATGGCGCGGGCACCGCTGGCGAAATCCACGATGACATAGGCATTGTCCCAGATATCGGGGGTCTTGCCGTCATATTCCTCGCCATCGTGGTTCACATCGCGGCCGCCGCTGGCCATGATCCGGACCGGGTCGGATTGCAGGATATGACGCATCAGATCAAAGAAATGACAGCACTTTTCAACCAGCGTGCCGCCGGTATTGGCGTTGAACCGGTTCCAGTTGTCGACCTTGGGCAAAAACGGAAACCGGTGTTCGCGGATGGTCAGCATCTTGATCCCACCCGTGGCGGCCTGCGCGGCATCGGCAAAGGCGGCGACGGGGGGCATATACCGATACTCCATCGCGACCCAGACGGGGGCGGCATAGGTGGCGCGAAACGTGTCAATCCACGCAGCATCGGCAGGATCGGTATAAATCGGCTTTTCGCACAGAATGGGCAACGGACGGCCCGCGGCAGCAATCTCGCGCAGTTGGGGAACGTGCAGATGGTTCGGGCTGACGATCACCAGCGCGTCCAGATCGGGATGGGCCAGCAATTCCGCCAGCGACGCGGCGACAACGGCCCCCCCGGCCATCTGCGCGGCGGTGCGGGCCAGATCCTCGACCGGATCATAGCACACAACGATCTGGGCACCCGGAACCAGTGCGATGTTGCGGATATGCTCCTGCCCCATCATCCCGCAACCGATCAAACCATAATTGACATTTTTCGACATTCTTAGACCTTGCCCATGCGCGAAACGTATCTCGCCTTTTCGTTATCAAACCATGTGCGGGAATATTCCACCGCACGCCCCACTTGATCCCACGACACCCGCTCGATAAATCCGACAGGGGTGCCCGCAGGCACCGGAAACGCCGGATGCACCCAATCGGGAACAGTCCGGACACCAATCCGGTCCTCGACCCGCATAATCGTCAGACCCAGCGATTGGCGGTAAAAATGATACAAACTCTCGGACAGCATGGCAGGGGAAACCTGCGGGGCCTGCGCGCCGTCCAACCAGATTTCTTCCAGCGCGATCACCTCGCCCTCCAGCGACCGCAAGCGGCGGATGCGGTGGGCATCGGGTCCGGTGCCAAACGGGGGTGCGTCCTCGGGTTTGGGCAACCGATCCACCGACAGCACCCGGGCGGTGGGCAACCCGCCGCCTTCAACACGCTCAATGCGGAAAAACGCATAGACGGACGGCACATCCGGGCGATGCCGGACATAATTGCCAGACCCCTGTATCCGCTCCAGCAATCCCTTTTCCTCCAGATCGGCGAGCGATTTGCGCAAGGTGCCAACAGATATGCCCAGACTTTGGGCCAACTCGCGTTCGGGGGGCAACCGGGTGCCTTCGGGCAATTGCCCGGCCGCGATGCGCCGGATCAGCATTTCGCTGATCTGGATATATTTCGGCAGCGCCCCGGTGGTCTCGGGCGGTGCCGCAAACGTGGACCCAGACTTGGGCATCGTTCCGTCCCCGGCAAATTGATACACCATTGATGCACATGATTTGCCGTGCTACGCAAGAGGCAACGCACGCGCCGAAAGGGGAGAATCGATGACGGTCGTTCCGGTAACATCCGCTGATCTGGACGCGCTCGAGGTGTCGTGGTTCTCCGCGCTCTGCTCGGATGACTACGCCTATCTCGGGGTGCCGGACGGGGCGCTGCGGTCATCGTTCGACCATTGCCGGGACATCGTGCTAGAGGCGGAAAAACTGGGGTTCCGCAACATCTTGGCCCCCTCCTCCTATCAGGTCGGACAGGACACGCTGTCGTTCGTGGCGGCGATGGCGCCGCTCACCGACCGGATCAACCTGCTGGCGGCGATCCGCTGCGGGGAAATGCACCCGATCATGCTGGCGCGCACCGTGGCCACCCTCGATCACATGCTCAAGGGGCGGCTGACGCTCAACGTCATCTCGTCGGATTTCCCCGGTCAGGTCGAATCGTCGCCCTACCGCTACCAACGCAGCCACGAGGTCGTGCAGATCCTGCGCCAAGCATGGACACAGGACGAGATCAACCACGACGGCGAGATTTACCAGTTCAAGGGGCTGACAACAGAACCCGCGCGCCCCTATCAGCAAAACGGCGGGCCATTGCTGTATTTCGGGGGCTATTCCCCCGACGCGCTCGAACTGTGCGGCGCGCAATGCGACGTCTACCTCATGTGGCCGGAACCCAAAGATACGATCGCCGACCGGATGAAGGCGGCCCACGCGCGGGCGGCGGCCCACGGCAGGACCCTCGATTACGGGCTGCGCGTCCACATGATCGTGCGCGACACCGAAGCCGAGGCCAAGGAATACGCCGAACATCTGGTCAGCAAACTGGATGACGAGTATGGCAAACTGATCCGGGACCGGGCGCACGACAGCATCAGCCTTGGGGTGGCGCATCAGGCACAGGCGCGGGCGCTGGCGGACCAGTTCGGCTATATCGAACCGCATCTGTGGACAGGCATCGGGCGGGCGCGGTCGGGCTGCGGGGCAGCACTCGTCGGCTCCACCGACCAGATCATGACCGAGATCGAAAGTTACCAGAAAATGGGCATCCGCGCTTTCATCTTCTCCGGCTATCCGCATATTGACGAGGCGCAGCATTTCGGTGCACGCGTCCTGCCAAACCTGAAAACCTGCTCGCTGCCACAGGCCTACGGACGCGTCCCCGCCACAACGCCAGCCACCCCGCTGGGCACAGGAGTCCGCCGCTGATGATGACCCGTATCGACATTTCCGCCGGGCTGAGTTTCAGCCGGATCGTGTATGGCATGTGGCGTCTGGGTGACGACACCGACACCTCTGCCACGCACATTCAGGCGAAAATCAACGCCTGTCTGGACCAGGGGATCACCACACTCGATCAGGCGGACATCTACGGGGGCTACGCTGCCGAGGAACTGCTGGGCGCGGCGCTCACACCCGCGCTGCGCAACCGGGTCGAGATCATCACCAAATGCGACATCGTGGCCCCTGCCGGGCGGCACTCCGGGGCGCGGGTTAAATATTATGACACCTCGCGGGGGCATATCCTGTCGTCGGTGGATGCCTCGCTGCGGCTCATGGGGATCGACCATATCGACCTTTTGCTGATCCACCGGCCCGACCCCTTTATGGACCACCATGAAACCGGGGCGACACTGGACGGGCTTGTGACCTCGGGCAAGGTCCGGGCGGTGGGCGTCTCCAACTTCCGGCCATGGGATTGGCAATTGCTGCAATCGGGGATGACCACCAAACTGGTCACCAATCAGATCGAACTCAGCCTCGCGGCACATGATGGCTTCACCAACGGCGACGTGGCCTTTCACCAGCAACACGGGCACCCCGTCATGGCGTGGTCACCGCTCGGGGGCGGTTCGCTTATGGACGATGGCGGGCGGACCCATGCGGCACTGACAGCGGTGGCACAGGCCAACGGGGTGGACGCGGCGGCGGTTGCGGTGGCATGGCTTCTGGCGCATCCGGCCAATATCCTGCCCGTGATGGGAACCAATAACATAATGCGGATCAATGCGTTGTCCGACGCGCTTAAGGTGAATATGGACCGCCAGACATGGTATGAACTCTACACGGCGGCCTTGGGCCGCGAGGTGGCATGATGGACGGTCCCTTGCCCCACGACACCACGATCTTTGATCCCACGGGGGAACCCATGGCGTTCCGGCATGCGCTGGGAACCTTTGCCACCGGGGTCACGATCATCACCTGCGACAGCGTGGATGGCCCGGTCGGGATCACGGCCAACAGCTTTGCATCGGTGTCACTCGACCCGCCGCTGGTGTTGTGGTCCCCGGCCAAAACCTCCAGCCGTTTCAACCTGTTCCGGGACGCAGCTCATTTCGCCATCCACATCCTGTCCGAAGATCAACGGGACGCGGCGGCGGGCTTTACCCGGTCCAAATCAGCCTTTGACGGGTTGGACTGGACACGCGGGGCACAGGGCGTGCCGCTTCTGACGGGGTCGCTCGCGGTGTTCGAATGTGCGCTGCAGGCGACGCATGACGCGGGCGATCACCTCATCATCATCGGGCAGGTCACACAGGCGCGCACGCGCCCCGGCACGCCCCTCGTATTTCAAGGCGGACGATACCGGGCACTACACCCCGAAAGCTGAACGACGGGGAAAACACGCCCCGAAATCCGATCCGGCGGGGAGGCCGGATCAGATACCAAGAGGGACGACAAAGGGAGGAGACGGCAATGTCACTATTGCTCGGGGTGTTATGGCCCCTTGAACGGCTCAACACGTTCCTGCTCGAAATCGGGCGGCGCATTGGCGTCGTGGCACTCGTGGTCATGGTCCTGCTGATCCTCGGTCAGGTCGTCGCGCGGTATGTCTTCAACGCAGCACCCAGCTGGACCGAAGAAGGGGCGCGGTTCGGGATGCTTTGGATGAACGGGCTGATGGCCCCGCTGGCCTACCGTCAGGGGGGCTTTGTGGCCATCGACATGGTGGAACGGGCGCTGCCGGGTCTGGTGTCCGGGCTTCTCACGCTTGGCCTGTTGCTGATTGCGACCACGGTTCTGGTCTATGCGCTCGACATCGGGATCAACAACCACGTCAATTCGCTCACCGGACGGGGCAACGCGCCCTCGCTCCGGCTGCCGCTGGATTGGCTGGGCGGGGACCGCATCCGGTTCAAGAATTCGTGGGCCTATGCGTCGCTTGCGGTGGGGATGGGGCTCCTGTTGCTCGTCAATATCGAACTGATCCTGCGGCAACTGGTGCGGATGCTGGGCGGCGGCGACAGGCTCACGGACTACAGCAACGCAAACATGGCGAGGGCGGACTGATGCTGATCTGGTTCCTTCCGATCTTTCTCGTCATCATGCTTGTGGGCTTGCCGGTGTTCTTTGCACTGCTGGCAGCGCCCAGCGCTATCCTCCTCCTCAATGGTCAGGAAAAAGATTTGGCGATCCTCTATCGCAATGTTTACAACGGCATGGACAGCTTTCCGCTGATGGCGCTGCCGTTCTTCATGCTCGCAGGCGAGATCATGAACAAAGGCGGGATCACGCTGCGGCTGGTAGATTTCAGTCAGGCGATGATGGGGCACCTGCGGGGCGGGCTGGCGCATGTGAACATCCTGTCATCGTTCCTGTTCGCAGGCATGTCAGGGTCGGCGGTGGCGGATGTGTCGGCGCTCGGCTCCACACTCATCCCCGCGATGGAGAAAAACGGCTACACCCGAAAATTCGCGGCGGCGATCACGGCGGCGTCGTCGGTGATCGGGCCAATCATCCCGCCCTCGGGCATCATGATCATCTACGCCTATGTGATGGGCGAAAGCGTGGCGGCGCTGTTTTTGGCGGGGATCATCCCCGGCATCCTGATGGGCGTGGGCCTTATGGTGGCGGTGCGGCTCATGGCAGACAGCTATGACCTGCCCAAGGCACAGCGGATCGTGAACCCCGGCCAAACCATATCGCCGATCGAAGAATGGGCGAGCTTTGTTCTGATCCGGATCAACCTCGGGGGGCTGTTGTGGGGCCTGTCACAGCTGGGACCACGCCCGGTTGGGTCCGGGGCCACCCTTGAATGGATGATCTTTGTGGTCATGGTGGTCGTGGCCCACGGTTTCCTTCTCTGGTATCGGGGACAAGTCAGCCACGATTTCCGGCTCATCGCGAAAAAGGCGATCGTGCCGCTGCAAACGCCGATCATCATCCTCGGGGGCATCCTCCTTGGGGTCTCGACCCCGACCGAGGCGTCGGCGGTGGCGGTGGCCTATGCCTTTCTGATCTCGTTCTTCGTGCTGCGGACAATGAAAACCGGGGATCTCGGGGCGGTGCTGACACGGGCGGCGCTCGGGACATCCTCGGTGCTGTTGCTGGTGGGTGCGGCGGTTGCGTTCAAAACTGTCGTGTCGTTGTCACATGCGCCTGAAATCCTGACGGATATAATTCTGGGGCTGTCCGAAAATCCGCTTATCCTTCTGTTCCTTATCAACCTCCTGCTGTTCGTCGTGGGCATGTTCCTTGACGCGGGGCCGGCCATCATCATCCTCGGGCCGATCCTTGGTCCGATCTTCATTGAATTGGGCGTTCATCCCGTCCATTTTGCGATGATCATGTCGGTGAACCTGACCGTGGGTCTGGCCACGCCGCCAATGGGGTTGGTGTTGTTCGTCGCCTCCACCGTGAGCGGCGAAAAGGTTGAAACGATTGCACGCGCAATCCTGCCGTTTCTACTGGTGGAAGTGATCGTGATCTTCTTGATCACCTACTTCCCCTTCATCTCGATGACGATCCCCCGGTTGACCGGGTTCGTCCAATGACCAAAGCAAAGGGAGGTATCTATATGCTTAAGGGTCTCACGCGGTCGCTGCTTGCAGCCACCATCATCGCGGCTGCGCCGCTTTCGGCATGGGCGGCGGGCCATACCGAATTCACCATCCGCGCCACCGCCAACTCGAACGAGGCGGATGAAGACTACGACGGGCTCGTCGTCTTCAAGAACTACGTCGAAAACGCCTCGAACGGGCGGATCGCCGTAGAAATCTTCATGGGCACCACGCTGTGCGCCACCGGTGAAGAATGCCTGCAGGCCGTGTCCGAAGGCACGATCGACGTCTACATCTCGACCTCGGGCGGGGCGGCGTCGATTTTCCCCTATGTGCAGGTTCTGGACCTGCCCTACCTCATGTCGGATGACCGCGTCGCCGAGGCGGTTCTGACCGGCCCCTTCGTGCAGGACCTGCGCGCGCGGGCGCTCGAAACATCGGACGGCAAAATCCGGCTGATGACGGTCGGTAACACGGGCGGCTGGCGGTCGTTCGCCAACACCCAGCGTCAGGTGGAAACGCCTGCAGACCTCGCTGGCCTCAAACTGCGGACCGTGCCTGCGGACCTGCCGCAGGAACTGACCCGCGCCTTGGGGGCATCGCCCACGCCCATTCCGTGGCCGGAACTGTTCACCTCGCTGCAAACCGGCGTCGTTGAAGGCACCGCAAATGGCATCACCGACATCATGAACATGAAGTTTCCGGATGCGGGCCTCCAGTATCTGACCCTCGACGGGCACAGCTATATGGGTGCCTTCTGGTGGATGTCCAACGACAACTTCATGGCGATGCCCGAAGATCTGCGGCGGATCGTCAACGACGGGTTCTACCAGTTGCAACAGGCGACCTTCGCCTCGCCCAAGCGGAAATCCATCGAAGCCTACGAAGCCTTCACCGCAGGCGGCGGCAACCTCTATGTGCCCACGCCCGAACAAAAGGCTGAATTCGCAGCGGCGGCCGCCCCGGTCATCGACTGGTTCAACGCCAATGTGGACGGCGGGGCCGACGTGCTTGCGTCCTTCCAGACCGCAGTCGAGGCCGCCAAGGCCGACATTGCAGCCCAAGACGCGGCAGACCTGAACTAAGGCATCCCTCAGGCGGGCCACCCCGGCCCGCCTGAACCCAAACCCGCCTGACCTTACGACGGCCCCCTACCCTGCATAGACCTCGGACAACGGCCGCCGCGCGCGCGCAGGCATGACGCCCGTAGGCACGCCAAACCGGATCACCTGCACCAATCGGCGATCCGCCCCAATCCCAAACTCCGCCTTGATCTCTGCCGCCGTGACCGGGTGATCGGACAACGCGGCCATCGGCCATCCGGCCATGCCCCGTGCTGCGGCCTCCAGACACATCCGCAAATAGGCCCGGCCAGAGGTAACTGGGCTTTCCCCCTCGGGCCTGTGAAAACAGGCCATCACCGGGGCCGTCACAGTCGCGCCCGCCTCGGAGGTCATCCCGCGCGTCAGCCCCAGCCGGTCCATCACGGGCCACAACAGGCCCAGCGCCCAAGGGGCCAGCATCGCCTCGACC
>JBGSIZ010000206.1:0-7582 GCA_041742255.1 Marivivens sp.
TCCGCGCCGGGCAGCACAGGGTCTGCGGCGGCGACGGTCTGCGGCTGGGTCAAGGTGCCCACGGTGCGGGGGTCCAGCGTGGCAATCGGGCCATCGCGGGAAATCATCACGGGGGTGTCCAACGCCTGCGGGCGATACAACCGGTCCAGCGCCTCGGTCGTGGGGGCATCGAATGCGGGGGCGGCAGCGATTTCAACGCCCGTGGTCCCGGCATCGGGGGCGGACACACCCGCCAGCGGGTCGATGTTCGACACCACGACAGGGGTCTGTTCCACCGGGGCAAACTGAACCTTCTGGACCTCTTGCAACACGGTCCAGCCGCCGTATCCCAACCCGGCAATCAACGCGACCAGAACAAGGATGGACCCAACGGCACCCGGCTCCACGCGGGACAAGAACGCATCGCGGGCAGGAATGAACGGGGTGGCGGGGGCGGCAAACATGTTGTCGCGTCCAGCGGACCGGTTCAACCGTTCCTCGCGAGATTGGCGGGGGCGGATGGACGATGCCTCGGCGGACATCCCGTGGGCGGTGGCGAACCCGCTTTCGCGGCAAAACGTCTCGAACGCCCAATCGGGGTCCATGTTCAGATACCGGGCATAGGACCGGACATAGCCTGCGATGAAACCGGGGGTGTCAAAGGCGGTGGGGTCCACATTTTCAATGGCGGCGATATAGGCCGCCTTGATCTTCAACTCGCGCTGCACATCCAGCAACGATTTGCCCATCGTGGCGCGCTCACCGCGCATCAGATCGCCCAAACGCAATTCGAACGCGTCAAAACCCGTGGGTTCGGCGGCTTTCGCGGGTGTCCCGCGTCTGAATGCCTTCACGATCATTCGGCTGTCCCGATGTCTGCTCTTTTGCCCCAGTAATGGTGAGCCGATTCGTCGGTTTCACCATTCCCTTATGCCGGGTAACATACACGAAATAGTCATGCACCCGCAGAAAAAGGTTAACCGGCCATCTCGGCGCGATTTAGCGCACAGCGGGACCACAAGGCGTCCATAGCGTTGACAAGGCTGTCCATTTCGCGCGGGCCATGGACCGGCGACGGGGTGAACCGCAACCGCTCGGTGCCGCGGGGCACGGTGGGAAAGTTAATCGGCTGAACGTAAATACCGAACTGTTCCAGCAACATGTCCGACATCAGCTTGGTATGAACCGGGTTGCCCACGATCACCGGAACAATGTGGCTGCCATGGTCGATGATCGGCAACCCCAACCCCTTGAGCCGGAATTTGAGTATCCGGGCCTGCGTCTGGTGGGCATCGCGCAACGCCTGATCGTGCTTGAGGTGGGCAACACTGGCAGCGGCCCCTGCGGCGACGACAGGGGGCAGCGACGTGGTGAAAATGAACCCCGGCGCATAGGACCGGATGGCGTCGCACATCTTGGCGCTGGCGGCGATATACCCGCCATGGACGCCGTATGCCTTGCCAAGGGTGCCGTTGATGATGTCGATCCTGTGGGCCAACCCGTCCCGCTCGGCAACACCGCCACCACGCGGACCATACAGCCCCACGGCGTGAACCTCGTCCAGATAGGTCATCGCGCCAAACTCTTCGGCGAGTGCCACAATCTCGGGGATCGGGCCAAAATCGCCATCCATGGAATAGACGGATTCAAACGCGATCAACTTGGGAATGGACGGATCATCGGCGGCCAGCAATTGACGCAGATGGTCCACGTCATTGTGCCGGAAAATCCGTTTGGCCCCGCCGTTGCGGCGCACGCCTTCGATCATCGAGGCATGGTTGAGCGCATCAGAATAGATGATCAAACCGGGAAACAGCTTGGGCAGCGTGCTCAGGGTGGCATCATTGGCGACATAGGCGCTGGTGAACAACAGTGCTGCGTCCTTGCCATGCAGGTCGGCCAACTCGGCCTCCAGCCGCTTGTGATACACGGTCGTGCCGGAAATGTTGCGGGTGCCGCCAGACCCGGCGCCCGTGGCATCCAGCGCCTCGTGCATGGCGGCGATGACGGCGGGATGCTGGCCCATGCCCAGATAATCGTTGCCACACCACACGGTGATCGGCTGCTCGGTGCCATCGGGACGGCGCCAGACCGCATGGGGAAACTGGCCCCGGGTCCGTTCAATATCAATGAACGTGCGATAACGGCCTTCTGCGTGCAGTTGGCCCAAGGCAGCATCAAGATAGGCGGTATAGTCCAAGGGGTGTCCCTTCTTCAACTTTGTCCACGGGATATAGGCCGGGAACGCGCAGGACAATACGCTACAATTTGACGCCCCGATAACAAGGCCGGAAATGCGGGGCCGGAATTTCGGGGCCGGAAATGCGGGGCCGGAAATTCGGGGCCGGAAATTCGGGGGGCCTTGCTGGACATCCCGGCGCGGGGGCGTAGTCTCGGGGGCAACCCCTCGTAACACCGGAGATACCTCATGGCCGCCACCCCTGCCCCCCACCTGGACCCGGTTCTGGACCTGATTGACCAAAATCTGGAGGCAGCCACCGGGCGGCTGCTGGACCTCCTGCGAATCCCGTCGATCTCGACCGACCCGGCGTTCAAAGGGGCGTGCGACGCAGCGGCGGACTGGTTGGTGGCGGACCTTGCGTCCATCGGGTTCGAGGCGTCCAAACGGCCCACACCGGGGCACCCGATGGTGGTGGCGCATTACCGGGGCACTGGCCCGCGGATCCTGTTCTACGGGCATTATGACGTTCAACCGGTGGACCCCCTGTCGCTCTGGGACAACGACCCCTTTGATCCGCAGGTGCAGGACACCGCCAAGGGCAAGGTGATCCGGGGGCGCGGATCGTCCGACGACAAAGGGCAATTGATGACCTTTGTGGAAACATGCCGGGCGTGGATGGCGGTGCATGGTAACCTGCCCGCCGACATCACGATCTTCTTTGAGGGAGAGGAGGAATCGGGTTCGCCCTCGCTCGTGCCCTTCATGCGGGACAACGCGGCGGAACTGACGGCGGATATCGCGCTGATCTGTGACACCGGGCTTTATGGGGATTTCACGCCCGCCATCATCACGCAGTTGCGGGGGCTTCTGGGCGAGGAAATCACGATCACCGGTCCGAACAAGGACCTCCATTCCGGCATGTATGGCGGGCTTGCGATGAACCCCGCGCGGGTGCTGGCGAAAATCATCGCATCCTTGCACGATGACAACGGGCGGATCACGGTGCCGGGGTTCTACGACGGGGTGCCGGACCTGTCGAACGAACTGGCAGCCAGCTGGGACGACCTGAAATTCGATGAAACGGCGTTCCTCGGGGACGTGGGGCTGTCACTGCCCGCGGGCGAGGCCGGGCGGCGTCCTCTCGAAATGATCTGGTCGCGGCCAACCTGCGAAGTGAACGGGATGACCTCGGGCTACACAGGGGACGGGTTCAAAACCGTCCTGCCCTCACAGGCCAGCGCCAAGATCAGCTTTCGTCTGGTCGGAACCCAGGACCCGCTGGCGATCCGGGACACCTTCCGGGACATGGTGCGCAGCATGGTGCCCGCCGATTGCAGCGTGACATTCCACAGCCATGGGGCCAGCCCTGCGGGGTTGATGGCCACCACCCACCCGGCCTTTGACAAGGCGCGGGCAGCGCTCAGCGATGAATGGCCAAAACCGGCGGCCTATGTGGGCTGCGGCGGGTCCATCCCGATTGCGGGTTTCTTCAAATCCATCCTCGGCATGGACGCGCTGTTGATCGGCTTTGGCAAGGACGACGACCAGATCCATTCGCCCAACGAAAAATACGACCTGACGTCGTTCCACAAGGGAACGCGATCTTGGGCACGGATTCTTGCGGCCCTGACGCGGTAAACCGGCCAAAAATGAACGGTCCGTCCCCACGGGGCGGACCAACTGCAAATGGTGGGAAAGTGGCGCGGTTGACGGGGCTCGAACCCGCGACCCCCGGCGTGACAGGCCGGTACTCTAACCGACTGAGCTACAACCGCGCATCATGTCCGGTGCTTCAGGAAAACAGTGGCGCGGTTGACGGGGCTCGAACCCGCGACCCCCGGCGTGACAGGCCGGTACTCTAACCGACTGAGCTACAACCGCGCATCTGTTTTTCGATGACTGTCACCGAACGTGTAGGGGCTTCTAAGCGGGGCATCCGGCGACGTCAAGCACTCCAGTTGGGAAAACATCGGTCAGACGATCCCGGACGCACATGCGCGGACCCGAAAACAAAACGGGCGAAGACTGCATGACAATCTTCGCCCAGAACTCGTAACTTTTACCCGCCGGACTTGACACGACGGAAAACCGAAGCACCGTACGTCCGGCGCACACTCGAACAACAAGGGCAGGCATAGTGGGCACAGGGCTGCGGGACAAAGTGCTTAGTCACGAAATGAACCTGCGTGACATGTTCTGGCGGCCTTTGCCGATGCGGCTCACCGATCTTGTGGCGCTCTTTCAGCACAAGACGGCGCTCGCGTATATCGCGGCAATCCTTGTGGCGCTGTGGGCGGCCGACCCGCACCAGTTTCGGGATCATTTCAGCCTCGGGATGACGGCGCTGGTCTGGCTCCTGTCAGGGGCGGTGCTGATCCTTCTGAAAAACATCAGCTTTCTGTCGGTGGCGCTGCTCAGCGTCTGGCGACCGCGCACCGTGGTCTATCTGCCGATCCTGTCGGCCTATGAATTCTTCACCTGCATCCTGTTCACCAACGCACTGTCGATCTGGCTGTCGGACGGTGAATTTAAGACAAACCTGATTGGGGCCTACCCGTTCTATCTGGTGACGTTCCTGACCTTCGAAATGATCTTTGTGCAGTTCATTTTGCCGACGCTGGATCTGGGCCAAACGGACACCACAGAAACGGTGACAGGGCCGATCCCCCGCCCGCAGGTGAAAGACGTTCTAACGCCGCAGCCCGTGGCCAGTGCGACACCAGAAACGGTGTCGCTGGCCAACCGTCGGCTGCGGCTGGACAATATCCAACTGGTCACCTCCGAAGAACACTACCTGCGGGTCGTGCTGCGGGGGGAAACCATCCTGCACCGGTGCAAGATGTCGGATTTTCTGGACCAGATTCAACCGCACCACGGGGTGCAACCGCATCGGTCGTGGTGGATCAGCAGGCACGCGAAACCGACATTGGCGAAAATCGGGGACAAACCGCATCTGACGATGCCGGGCGGGACACCGGTGCCCATCGCGCGGGCGCGGTTGCGGGACGTGCAGACATGGCTGGACCTGCACCGGGACTGGTAGCGCTAGACATGGGGGGGAAATGGTGGGTCGTGACGGGCTCGAACCGCCGACATCTTCGGTGTAAACGAAGCGCTCTACCAACTGAGCTAACAACCCGCGCGCCGCATGTAGCGGGGCGTTGGGCAAAGCGCAATGGTGGACAAACACCGCCGCACCTTGCACGCGCGACACGGCGCGGCCAAACTGCGGCACAAACCCACCGGACAAGGGACGGCACCCCGTGACGCAATCAGAGGCATGGCAGACGGTCCTGACCATGGCACAAGACCTGTTCTGGTCGTTCGCGCTCAACGTCGAATCGCGGCTGGCGCCCTTTGCGCTTTTGGCCATGTTGGGGCTAATGGCGGGGATCTACCTTGTGCGGCGGCCGTCCGGTTCGTTTCTGGCATGGGCGTTCCCGGCGCATATCTACCAGAACAAATCCTTTGGTCTGGACCTCAAGATACTGGTGTTCAACTGGGCATTCCGGCTGGTGCGGCTGGTGAACGGGGCGGCGATCACGATCTTTGTGGCGGCGGGGCTGCAATCGGGACTTGGGGGGCTGCCCAGCCTCAATCTCCCGGCGTCGCTGTTCCTCATCGGGCTGGCGCTGTTTCTGGCCGAAGATTTCGCGCTTTATTTCGTGCATCGGTATCACCACGACAACCGGTTCCTGTGGCCATTTCACAAGGTCCACCATTCGGCGCAAGTGATGAACCCGGTGACGGCCTACCGGCACCATCCGGTCTATAATTTTCTTTACGGTCTTGTTCTTGCAGCACTGCGGGGGGTGGTTCAGGGGCTTTTGCTCGTGCTGATCTTTCAACAGGCCACGCTGATCGACATCGCAACAGCCAATGTATTCCTGACGGCATTCAACATCGTGGGGGCCAATCTGCGGCACTCGCACATCTGGCTGCGGTTCGGGACTGTGGCCGAACATGTGATCGTTTCACCAGCCCTGCATCAGGTCCACCATTCGACCGATCCCCGACATTTCAACAAGAACTATGGAGATAATCTGGCGCTGTGGGACTGGATGTTCGGCACGCTCTACATCCCCAGCGACGACGAGGTGATCGTCTTTGGGCTGGCGGATCAACACGGCACCCTGCTCGATGCGCCCTACACATCCCTGCGGTCGGCGCTGATCGACCCCTTCCGAGAAAGCATCGGGCTGTTGCGCGCGCGCAAACCCTGACACCGAATTGCACCGCCTTCGGGGGGAACGGGGCCACCGCCACAAATTGCTGTTGACCAGATGCGGACAGACAGGCAGCGTAGGCCATCTTCCGCTTACTCAAGGATACATTTGAAATGAAAAAGACCCTCATCGCCGGTTTTATCGCGGCAACTCTGGCAACCGGCGCAATTGCGGGCGGCATGGCCCCCATGATCGACATGGCCCCAGAAGCCCTCGAAGAAACCACCGCAGGTTCGTCGTCCTCGGCTGGCCTCATCATTCCGCTGATCCTGATCGCGCTCATCGCGGCGGCGCTGTCGTCGTCGGACCCGGTCCCGGTCGGCTGATCCTACACCTGCAGGGGCGTCTCCCAAGCACGCCTTGCACACTCGGAAACGGCCCCTTCACCGGGGCCGTTTTCATGTGTCAGGGGGCTATTTCGGTGTGCTGGCCCTCGAAAATGCGATGAATAACGCCCTGCCCGCCCGGCAAATCAATCATCCGGGCCATATCCCACCCCAACGCGCGGGCGCGCAACACGCGGGACGTGACACCGTGGGTGATAACAACGGCGGGGGCGGTGATGCCTGTCAGAAACGCCTCTACGCGCTGGGCCACAGCGGCAAAACTTTCGCCACCCGGTGCCGCGGCATAGTAATCCATGAAATGGGCGTCGTCGGGCAATCCGGCGGTTTCGCGGATCGACGTGCGGTCGCGGCCCGTCCATGCGCCCACGGAAATTTCGCGGAGCCGGGCGTCTTCGCGCACGACCTCCGGGTCAATCCCCATCTCGGCCAGAATCAATTGGGCGGTGCGGCGGGCGCGGCGGATCGGGCTGGTGTGAAACACATGGGTCTGTGCGGTCACCCCCATCGCGTTCAACAATCGGCCCATGGAACGGGCCTGCGCGCACCCCTCCTCGGTCAACGGGCTGTCCAGATCGCCTTGCCACCGGCCCGCGCGATTCCATTCGGTTTCGCCGTGGCGCAGGATCAACAATTCGGTGACGACACCGGGCATCACAGGCTCCGCACCAAACGCAAAACGCAGCCCCATGGGCTGCGCTCGCTGAATTCTGGTGGGTGATAAGAGATTTGAACTCCTGACATCTTCGATGTGAACGAAGCGCTCTACCACTGAGCTAATCACCCTTCGGCGTGTCGTTTAGCCTTCCTCGCCATCCTCTGCAAGAGGGGCAGCACCGGGTTTTTCGGTC
>JBGSIZ010000207.1:0-1945 GCA_041742255.1 Marivivens sp.
GGGCACGCCGTTGTTTCGGGCGGTGCGGGGCGGGCCGCTGGGGCCGCGCGCCATTCAAAAGGTGATGGAACAGGCCCGGATGCAACTGGGCTTGCCCGCCACGGCAACTCCGCACGCGATGCGCCATTCGTTCGCCACGCATTTGTTGGCGGCGGGGGGCGATCTGCGGGCGATACAGGAATTGCTGGGGCATGCATCGCTGTCCACCACACAGGCCTATACGGCCGTGGACACTGCCCGCCTGATGGAGGTTTACGACCGCGCGCACCCAAAGGGAACCGGGGCGGCAGCGTGACAACCGCACCTGCCGCGCGGGTCATGTTGCGGCTACTTTTGATCGGCGGCCCATTGATCCGGCACCCCAAACCCGTCATGACACAAATATGACAGTCCGACAAAAAGCGCTTGCCGTGCATCTGCTGACGGCCACCGGGGCGGTGTTTGCCATGCTGGCGTTGCTGGCGGCGGTGGACCAGAAATGGAGCCTGATGTTCCTGTGGCTGGTCGTTGCGTTCTTTGTGGACGGCATCGACGGACCATTGGCGCGACGCTATGACGTGAAATCGAACGCGGCAGAATTTGACGGGGTCCTTCTGGACCTGATCATCGACTATCTGACCTATGTGTTCATCCCGGCCTATGCGTTGTTCAAACACCCGGACCTGTTGCCCGGCTGGACCGGGTGGATCGGGATATTCATGATCACCTTTGCCAGTGCGATGTATTTCGCAGACACCCGGATGAAGACCAAAGACCACAGTTTTTCCGGGTTTCCGGGGTGCTGGAACATGGTGGTTCTGGTGCTGTTCGCGCTCAAACCGGGGTTCTGGGTCATTCTGGCGCTGGTGGCGGTTCTGGCGGTCGCCATGTTCCTGCCGATCAAGTTCGTGCATCCGGTGCGCACGGCGCGCTGGCGGATGGTGACATTGCCCATGGCCTTGGGTTGGACGGTGTTTGCGGGATGGGCTGCCATCGTGCAATTCCACCCCAACAGTGCAGCGCATTGGGGGTTGATCGTGACATCGGTCTATCTGATGGGCGCGGGGGCCGTGCAGCAAATCCTGTATGGCAAGGATGGCTGAAGGCGACTGACGACGGGGGTGGGTCAAGACCCACCTTACCGCCTCAGATCAACAACCCACATTCGTGGCGCAGCAACCAGACCTTGGTCTCGACCCCGCCAGCGCCCGAATAGCCGCCCAACCCGCAGGCCCCCAGAACCCGGTGGCACGGAATGAACAGGGGCAGCGGATTGGCCCCGCAGGCCTGCCCGATAGCTTGAGCAGGCACACCCAGATCGCGGGACAGGTCGCCATAGGTCCGCGTCTGGCCAAACGGGATAGCGCACAATGCTGCGTGGAACCGGGCCTGAAACGCGGTGACCTGCGGGGCAAAGGGCAAATCGAACGCGGTCAGCCGCCCGTCGAAATACGCGGTCAACTGATCGGCGGCGCGGTCCAGAATCCCGGAACCCGCACGCGCCCCTGCCGCCGCCACCCACTCCAGCCGGGTCAGCCCGTCCGCCGTGGCCCACAGGGTCAGCGGTCCAAACGGGCTATCCACCGCCCGCGCGATCATGGACGGGCGGGTGGGTTGAAACCCACCTTACCTGTCAGGACAACGCGGTATCGCATCGCGCACAGGTGCCCGCGTGGGCGTGGTGGCCGACATCCGGCAGGATTTTCCAACACCGTTCGCATTTATCCCCCGTGGCGGAGGCAAAAACCACCGCGACCCCCGGCACATCGTCCAGCCGAAATGCTCCGGCGGGCGCATCGCCCAGCGAAATCGTCAGTCCCGACGTGATGCACAGGTCCGCCAATTCGGCGGCGTCCATGCCCCCCACCGTCGCGGCGGTGTCCAGATAGACCACCGGGGCGGCCTCCAGACTGGCACCGATGACCTTGGCTGTCCGCTGCAGCTCCAGCGCGCCATTGACCACGCG
>JBGSIZ010000208.1:0-15271 GCA_041742255.1 Marivivens sp.
GGCCTGCCCAGCGGGCGGCGCATCCTCGTGGCGGGTCAGGTCGAGGATGACGCCTCCATCCGGCTCGGCTCGCCCGACATCCGCAGCAACCGGGACCTTTTGGCGGCGACACGGGCGGCAAATCCGGCGGCGGTGATCCTCTACAAACCTCACCCGGATGTCGAGGCCGGGTTGCGGCCCGGCCATGTGCCGGACGCGGACACGTTCGCCGACGCGATCCTGACCCGGACGGACCCCATCGCAGCGCTCACTGCGGTGGACGACGTGTGGACAATGACCTCGCTTCTGGGGTTCGAGGGGCTGTTGCGGGGCAAATCGGTCACTTGCCTTGGACAACCATTCTATGCGGGTTGGGGGCTGACACAGGACCGGGCGATGCCCCTGCCCCGTCGGTCTGCGACGCCCACACTTGCGGGCCTCGTCCATGCGACGCTGATCGACTATCCGCGCTATCTGGACCCGGTCACGGGCCTGCCCTGCCCGGTCGAGGTGGCGCTGGATCGGTTGGTGTCGGGGGACATCCCTGTGCCGGGGCGGCTCAACCGCTTGACGGCCAAGGCCCAAGGGGTGTTTGCGTCCATGCCGTGGCTCTGGCGCTGATCCGGGTCAGACGACGCGCCACCGGGTCATGACATCGGGGCCAATCGGACACACATCGTGCAGCCGAAACCGGGGGGCCATATCCAAGGCATCAACACCCATCGCGGCCAGCGCGGGGGTGCCCTCGGCACCAATGGCGATGCCTGCGGAAAAAACGACAACCTCGTCCACCAGCCCCGCACCCAGCAATGACGCGGCCAACGCGCCACCGCCTTCGCAAAACACGCGGGTCAGGCCACGGGCGGCAAGGGCGGCCATGGCAGCGGTCAAATCCACTTGCCCAGCCTCAATGGGACAGGGCACGGACACAACGCCCAATGCCTCCCAGTGGGCCACGCGAGCGGGCTTTTCGGGGCCGTGACACATCCATACGGACGTTTCGCGGGCGGTGCGGACCATGGCACCGTCTTCGGGCAGGTCCATCCGGCGGGACACGGTGACGCGCACGGGCTGGCGATCTATCCCCATCCCGCGCACGGTCAGACTGGGATCATCGGCGCGCACGGTTCCAGCACCCACCATCACGGCATCATGACGGGCACGCAGGGCATGGACAGCGCGACGGGCGTCCGGCCCGGTGATCCACTGGCTCTCACCGGTGGCGGTAGCAATCCGGCCATCCATGCTCTGGGCCAGCTTCAGGGTCAGCCACGGACGGCCCCGGGTCACTCGAGACAGAAATCCAGCGTGATCGGCGCGGGCCTCGGCCTCGGCGACACCTTCGGTGACGGCAATTCCGGCATCGCGCAACAGGACGATACCCCGGCCAGACACGCGAGGATCGGGATCACCAGTGGCGACAACCACGCGGGCAATACCGGCGTCAATCAGGGCGCGCGCACAGGGGGGGGTCTGACCATGATGGGAACAGGGTTCCAACGTGACATAGGCGGTGGCGCCACGGGCCAAAGGTCCAGCTTGGGCCAACGCCTGTGTCTCAGCATGCGGGCGGCCACCATCGGCGGTCCACCCCCGGCCCACGATCCGGTCACCTTGAACGATGACGCAGCCCACGGCGGGATTGGGCCACACACGACCCATCCCGCGCCGGCCCAATCCAAGGGCCAGCGCCATGAACCGGCGATCCGCCTGCGCGGTCACTCTTTGTTTTTATCGTTGGGCCGCAGTTCGTTCACGAACTTGTCGAAATCATCTGCCGCTTGGAAGTTCTTGTAAACGCTGGCAAATCGGACATAGGCGACGGTGTCGATCCGGGCCAGACTTTCCATGACGATCTCGCCGATGGTGGACGATGGAATGTCTGTTTCCCCCAGACTTTCCAACCGGCGCACGATCCCGGAAATCATCTGATCCATGCGATCAGGTTCAACGGGGCGCTTTTGCAGCGAAATACGGACCGACCGTTCCAGCTTGGTGCGGTCAAATTCTTCGCGGCGGCCATTGGATTTGATGACCACCAGATCGCGCAACTGGACGCGCTCATAGGTGGTGAATCGGCCCCCGCAGGCCGGACAGAACCGACGGCGGCGGATGGCCACATGGTCCTCTGCCGGGCGGGAATCCTTGACTTGTGTATCGACGTTTCCACAAAAGGGGCAACGCATGTCCTGTCCTCATTCTCTGCCATCTGGGTATTTTTTCCCAGTTATCCACAAGCACTATAGGGGGCTTGTCAAGATTTGGGTAGCCTGTTTTGAACGGCACCAGATTTGGTGTGACAGACCTGTGGCGCTTGTATCAATCCGGGCACTATGGCAGGGCATCAAGACGGATAAACACACGGGGGCACACCATGAAAACAGACCGGTTTCAGGTGCTTCGGCAGGCGCAGTCGCTGATTGCGGCGGGCGATTTGCGGGGGGCGGAACGGCTCTATGCCACGGCGATCGGGGCCTTGCCCAAAGATGTGGCATTGCGTTTGGCGCGCAGCAGGCTCCTGACCCGTCAGATGGGCCGGGCTGACCTCGCCATGGCGGATGTTCTGGCCTGCCTCAAACTGGCACCCGGCCGGGCCGACGTGCAACAAGAAGCAGCCGAAGTTCACTTTCGCAACCGCCAGATGGCCGATGCCGAACGGCACGCGGAACTGGCGGCGAAACTGGGGGCGAAAAACCCGGATGCGCTTTATGTGGCGGCGACGGTCTTTGACCAGCTTGAACGCTATAATGATGCGGCCCTTGCCTTGGGGCAGGTGTTGGCGCTCGCTCCGGACCACAGGCCAGCGCGCACGCTTTATGCCAAAACCATCCGCAGCCTTGGGCGGCTGGACGACGCGGCAGACCTGTGCCGGACTATCCTGACCGAAACGCCGGAAAATCTGTCGGTCTACGGCATCTACTCCAACTCAACCAAACTGACCGCTGACGACCCGCACATGCGGCACCTCGAAACGGTGATCCTGCCGCAACTGACCGGACCCAAAAACCACACGCGCCGCGCCAACGCGCTCAAGTATCTGGCCAAGGCACGGTTGGATATTGGCGACCATGACGCCGCGTTCGACCTGTTCACACAGGCCAAGGCGCTGTCGGACGTGAAACACGACCGGGGCAAACAACGGGCCTTTGTGGCGGGGATCACATCAGGGGTCACCCGCACGGCCTATTTCGGGCGGACGGGGTCGGCGGACGAAACGCCGGTTCTGGTGGTGGGCATGCCCCGCGTCGGCAGCACATTATTGGAACAGGTTCTTGCCAGCCACCCGGACATCGGGTCCATCGGCGAAAGCAAATCGTTGCGGGGGGTGCTGGGCGCGCTCAAGATACCCAGCGGGGACGGGGCGACGATGGCCCGCGCGATCACCACCCTGACTGACGATCAGGCGCGCGACCTTGCCGGAAAATACAGCGCCTTTCTGACCGACAAACAACCGGGCAAGGCGAGGGTGGTGAACAAATTCCTGCACAATTTCGAAATGCTCGGGCTGTTCGGACGGATGTTCCCCAAAGGCCGGATCCTGCACGCCACCCGCGATCCACTGGACAATTGCGTGTCCTGTTATCTGCAAAACCTGTCAGACTGGCACAGCTATACGCTCGATCTGGGGGCGCTCGGGCAATATTACCGGGAACACCGGGCACTGATGGACCATTGGCGGCGGGTTCTGCCCAACCCGATCCTCGAAGTCCGCTATGAGGACATGGTGGCCGACACCGAAGGCATGTCGCGCACTGTCATCGACTTTCTGGGCCTGCCGTGGAACGACGCCTGCCTGAATTACCGAGAGGCGGAAAACCGGGCAAAAACCCTGTCCGTCTGGCAGGTGCGGCAACCGGTTTATGCGACATCCGTCAAACGCTGGAAACGATACGAACGGCACCTCGACCCGCTCAAGGCGGAATTGACAGGGTTCTATCCGGACGGGTTTTGACCCTATCAAACAATTCGCCCGGAATAAAAAAAGGCGCCCCGCCGGGCGCCTTTTTTTATTGATCCAGAAAACTCCGCAACTTGCGGCTCCGGCTCGGGTGTTTCAATTTCCGCAGGGCCTTGGCCTCGATCTGACGAATACGTTCGCGGGTGACGCTGAATTGCTGACCCACTTCTTCCAGCGTGTGATCGGTATTCATGCCGATGCCAAACCGCATCCGCAACACGCGCTCTTCGCGGGGGGTCAGGGACGCCAGAACGCGGGTCGTGGTTTCCTTCAGGTTTTCCTGAATGGCACTGTCGAGCGGCAGAACGGCGTTCTTGTCCTCGATAAAATCGCCCAATTGGCTGTCTTCTTCATCGCCAATCGGGGTTTCCAGCGAAATCGGTTCCTTGGCGATCTTCATCACCTTGCGAACCTTTTCGAGCGGCATCTGCAGCTTTTCGGCCAATTCCTCGGGCGTTGGCTCGCGGCCAATCTCGTGCAACATCTGCCGGCCGGTGCGGACCAGCTTGTTAATCGTTTCGATCATGTGGACGGGAATACGGATCGTGCGGGCCTGATCGGCAATCGACCGGGTGATCGCCTGCCGGATCCACCATGTCGCATAGGTCGAGAATTTGTATCCACGGCGATATTCGAATTTATCGACAGCCTTCATCAGGCCGATATTACCTTCCTGAATAAGATCCAGAAACTGCAAACCGCGATTGGTGTATTTCTTGGCAATGGAAATAACCAGACGCAGGTTCGCCTCAACCATTTCCTTCTTTGCCTGACGGGCTTCTTTTTCGCCCTTCTGAACCTGGGCCACGATGCGGCGGAATTCGGAAATATCAACGCCGACATATTGACCAACCTGGGCCATTTCGGTGCGCAATTCCTCAATCTTGTCGGTCGATTTTTCGACCAACGCCTGCCAACCCCGGCCCACCTTTGTGGCCATCCGGTCCAGCCATGTGGGGTCCAATTCGGCGCCACGGTATTCGTCGATGAATTCACGACGATTGATCCGGGCCTGATCGGCGAGTTTGACCATGCTGCTGTCGATCTGCATGATCCGGCGGTTGATGCCATACAACTGGTCAATCAACGCTTCGATCCGGTTGTTGTGCAGGTGCAGGGAATTCACCAGTTCCACAATCTCAGACCGCAGTTTCTGGTATTTCTCCTCGTCCTTTTTGGAAAAACTGCCATCCTCGTTCAGGGTGGCAGACATCCGGGCGTCCTGCAAATCGGACAATTTGCCAAACCCACGCGCGATGATTTCCAGCGTTTCCAGAACGCGGGGCTTCAACGCGGCTTCCATGGCAGCAAGGCTCATGTTGGCCTGTTCGTCGTCGTCCTCGTCGTCTTCCTTGACGATGGGATTGCCGTCAGCGTCCAGCTCGGGACCATCTTCGCGGCTCACGGCGTCCACGCCACCGGCCTCGACGACAGCCTCAACATCGCCTTCTTCGCCCAACTGATTGCCGAACGTGGTCTCAAGGTCGATCACATCGCGCAGTAGAATGTCTTCGGACAACAATTCGTCGCGCCAGATGGTGATGGCCTGAAATGTGAGCGGGCTTTCGCACAGGCCCAAAATCATCGTGTTGCGACCAGCCTCGATGCGCTTGGCGATGGCAATCTCGCCTTCGCGGGACAACAGTTCAACACTGCCCATCTCGCGCAGATACATCCGGACCGGGTCGTCGGTGCGGTCCAGCTTTTCGGTCTCACCGCTGGACAGGGCAACATCGCGGGTGCCGCCAAGGGCGACGATCTCGGTGGATTTGCTGTTTTCTTCGGTTTCCTCGGATTCTTCTTCCTCGGTGACCTGAATGCCCATTTCGGACAGCATGGACATGACATCTTCGATCTGGTCGGACGACACCTGATCGGGGGGCAACACGGAATTCAGTTGGTCATAGGTGATATAGCCACGCTCGCGGGCGTCGGCGATCATCCGTTTGATGGCGGCCTGACTGACATCAACGGAAATTTCGGTATCCTGATCGTCGTCCTTGGTGTCGTCGTTGTCTTTTGCGGCCATGTCGGGGCTCCTCAAAAAGATGGCATCAGGTCCAAAGACGAATCAGATGATTCGTTTCAGTCGAATCAATCTGGAGGCGCGGTGATTCGCAACCGCTCTAACCCAGATTTCCCGGGGGTGTGACCCCGATTTCAGTCGTGTTGGCGTTTTTGTCCGGCTTTGGCATAGTCGATTTGCCCTAAGAGTTGGTCAAACGCGCTGCGTTCGTCTTTCTTGATGCGGGCGCCATTGGGGCCCACGATGTAGTCCGCCTTGTCTTCGGTATCGCCCCGTGCCGCCTGATCTAACGCACGGGCGGCCTGCCGCAAGCGCCAAGTCAGGCCTTCGTCGGCGATCGCACCCAGATCCTCTTCAGCCTCGGCAAGTTCCCTTGCATGGCCGCGCCGGGCGTTCAATTTCGCAAACTCCTCGGCCAGACACATGCGCGCCAATTCGGTTTCACCTGCTCGGCGCACTGCCGGGCTTATGGCGACATGGGTTTGTGACATCAGCTTTTCAAGGGTCGGTGCGCCGGCCTCGGCTTCAACCCTCGCCCACAAATCGGTGGCCCCGGCGTGGTGCAAAATGGCGTTGCGGACCCCTGCCCAGTTCGGGTTGCGCACCTCCATCCGCTCCAGATCAGACAGGAATGTAACGGCGACCGATGGGGTCATCAGAACCGTCGCCAGAATGACGGCTTCGCGCAGACTGTCCTCGCCATCCACCCCCAAGGCTAGCGCGGATTGTCGGGTGGACGGCATGGCGGGGGCAGGCGGCGGCGTCCATTTGCCACCACGCATCCGGTCCCCGGCGGCCCGCGGCGCAGGCTTGCGGCGGGCACCGAACAACGCCCACTGCATCTCCTTGATGGCATCGGTGTAATGGCCGCGAATGGACGGGTCGCGGATCAAGGCAATTTTGTCGCGCAGCACCTTGTCCAAAGCGGCACGGCGCTCGGGGCTGTCGAAATTCCGGCCCTCGATCTCGCGTTGCCACATGAGATGCACCATCGGCTGGGCGGCCTCGATCACGGCGCGCATCGCGGCAGCACCTTTGGCACGGATCAGGTCGTCAGGGTCAAGTCCGCCGGGCAACACGGCAAACCGGACCGATTGCCCGGCCTCCAGCAACGGCAAGGACAAATCCACCACACGCAACGCCGCGCGCTGACCCGCGGTGTCGCCATCCAGCATCAGAACCGGCTCGGGCGACATCCGCCACAGCAAACGCAATTGGTCCTCGGTCACGGCGGTGCCCAAGGGGGCCACGGCGCCCTCAAACCCGGCCTCGTACAAGGCGATCACATCCATATATCCCTCGGCCACGATCAAAGGATGCCCCTTGCCCACGGCCTCGCGGGCGCGCTGGTGGTTGAACAGGCTGCGCCCCTTGTCAAACAACACCGTCTCGGGGGAATTCAGGTATTTGGCGGTATCGGCGGGGTCCATCGCACGGCCGCCAAACGCAATGGCGCGGCCCCGGATATCGCGGATCGGGAACATGATCCGGTAGCGGAACGTGTCATAGGGGTCGCGGCCCTTGTCGGACAACTTCAGCAACCCGGCCTTGACCATCAGGTCATTGGACACGCCGCGCGCCTTCAACGCCTCGCGCAGACCGTCCCATCCCGCCGGGGCAAACCCGATATCCCAACGGTCCAACGCGGCCTCGGTCAGCCCCCGACGGGTCAGATAGGCGCGAACATCGGCGGCAGCCCCGGTTTTCAATTGCAGGCGATAAAACTGGACGGCCTGTTCCATGACCGCCACCAACTGGGTGCGCTCGTCGGCCTGTTCCTGCGCGCGGGGGTCGCGTTCGGGCAACGGCAGTCCTGCCTCGCGGGCAAGGATTTCGATGGCTTCGATGAAACTCACATTCTCGGTTTCACGGACAAACGAAATGGCGTCGCCTTTGGCATGACACCCGAAACAGTAATAGAACCCCTTGCGGTCATCGACATGGAACGACGCCGATTTTTCCTGATGGAACGGGCACGGGGCCCACATATCACCTTTGCCGGGGTTGGATTTACGGCTGTCCCACATGACCTTGCGGCCAACCACCTGCCCCAATGACAGGCGACCGCGCAATTCATCAAGGAAACCGGGAGGCAGACTCATGACGACAATATGGGCGCACGTTGCACCAGAGTCGAGGTGCCCCTACCCCCGCGCAGCTATGCCTTGCGCGGCCTCGGTCAACTCCTGCACCAATGTCCGGGCCATGGACCGCATCACCATGACCTCAAACGCGAACGGCCCCACGCGGGTCACGGATGCGGTCATGTGATTGATCAGGGTTCGGGCGGTGTGCCCGGTCTTGAACGTCTTGGCGCGCAGATCGACAGGCACCAACCGGGCCAACACGGCCTCGGCCCCGGTGCCCTCAATCCGGACACAGGCACAGGCGTCCGATTGATCGGTGACAGCGGCGATATCCGACAGGTCCGGCAGGGCGTCGGCCACAATCATCGCACGCCCCGCCCCGGCCCAAAGCGCTGTCTTGCCGGATTTATGAGACCGACGGTTTACCGACGGAAAACCGACGCCAATCGAAGCGGTCAATCTGGCGGAAACGGCGGCCTCCTGCCCCTTGAACGGGGCGACGGACCACATCTGGATTATGTCGATTTCGGAAACAATGACGGTCCCGATGCTGACAGGCAACAGCCCCGCACAGGGACTTTGGGCGATCAATTTAGCCACGCAACCGCCCTCCTTCTGGATCAAAAAACACCGGGTCGCACACCTCGCACAGGGTTTCGACACCGCGCAAATGATCCACCAGCCGGACCACTTCGCCATGCCGGGCGCGACCGTTTTTCAAAAACCCCAAACCCAGCATGGACTCCAATGTGGGGGACCAGCACACGCTGGTCACATAGCCTTGGTCATGCACGCGCACCGCCGGATCGGCGCGGTTGAACAGATGGGCACCAGCGGTCATCTGCTTGACAGCCCCTGCAGGTTTCAGGCCGACCAGTTGCGGTCTGTCCTCGGCCAGCAACCCATCGCGGCGGGACGATCCAAACCCGATACAGTCCTTTTTCTTGGACACCATCCGCTCAAACCCGATGTCAAACGCAGTGGTGCGGCCATCAATCTCGGCATGGGTGATGTGGCCCTTTTCGATGCGCAACACATTCAGGGCCTCCATGCCATAGGGGCCGCCGCCAAACATTTCGGCCTGCGCCAGCAACACGCGATACAGCGCCTCGCCATAGCGGGCGGGAACGGCCACCTCATACGCTTGCTCACCCGAAAAAGAGATGCGGAACACCCGGCCCGGCACGCCGGACACATCCACCGGACCGCAGGCCATGAACGGAAACGCGGCATCGTCGATAGGTGTCGCCAGGATGCCGTTCATCACCTCGTGCGCCTGCGGACCAGCCACTGAAAACTGGGCCCATTGTTCCGTCACGCTGACAATCTGCACATCCAGATCGGGCCGGATCGCCTGCGCCACAAACTCCAGATGTCGGATAACAAGGGCTGCGGCGGCCGTTGTCGTGGTCATCACAAAATGGCGCTCGCCCAGACGGGCGGTCGTGCCATCGTCCATGACATGACCATCCTCGCGCAGCATAAGACCATAGCGGACGCGCCCGACAGGCAAGGTCGAAAACGTATTTGTATACACGAAATCAAGAAACTGCGCGGCGTCCGGCCCTTGAATGTCGATCTTGCCCAACGTGGACACATCGCACACGCCAACCGACTGGCGGACCATGTTGACCTCACGGTCACAGGATTGCCGCCAATGGGTTTCGTCCGGTTTTGGAAAATAGCTGGGCCGATACCACAACCCGGCCTCGATCATGGGGGCGCGCCGTTCCACGCTTGGTCCGTGGGACGTGGTGAACCGCTGCGGGGCAAATCCGGCCCCTTGCCCGCCCGCCCCGATGGCCGCGATGGACACCGGAACAAACGGCGGGCGGAACGTGGTGGTGCCCGTTTCGGGAATACCGCGCCCGGTCGCATCGGCCAAAATGGCCAGCGCGACAACGTTCGAACTCTTGCCCTGATCGGTCGCCATCCCTTGGGTGGTGTATCGTTTCATATGCTCGACGGACCGGAAATTCTCCTGTGCGGAAAGGGCGATATCCTTGACGTGAACATCGTTCTGGAAATCAATCCACTTGCGGCCTTTGCCCTCCACCAACCAAAGGGCTTGGACCCGTGTCGGGGCATCCTCGGCGGCGGGCAGGTCCGGCACCTTGGCGGTTTTGCCCAGATCGCGGGCGACATCCACGGCGGCTTGCGCCCCTTGGGCCAAACAGGCGGCGGTGGAAAATGCACCATTTGCGGCACCCGCCACGACCATGCCGGGGATCATCCCCGCCACGGGAACAAAGCTTTGGATATCGTCGCGCCAGACGGGTCGGCCGTTCATGTGACAGGTCAGATGGACGGTGGGGTTCCACCCCCCCGACATCGCCAGACAATCGGTGCGGATCACCCGCTTGCCGCCGGAATGTTCGACTGTGATAGTTTGCAGGCCCATGCGGCCCGTAGTCTGGGTGACGCGCCCGCCGGTGAAAACCGGGAAATCCCCCGATACCTTCACGTCGTCGCGGGCGTCGATCAAACCCATCACGCGAACACCCGCCGCGGCCAGATCGCGAGCGGTGCGATGGGCATCGTCATTGTTTCCAAAAATGGTGACTTCGCGGCCCGGGGCCACGCCCCAACGGTTCAGATAGGCCCGCACGGCCCCCGCCATCATGATGCCCGGACGGTCGTTGTTGGGAAATGCGACGGGCCGTTCAATCGCGCCCGCACACAACACCGCGCGCTTGGCCACGATACGCCAGAAACATTCACGCGGGGTATGGGCATCGGGCGCACGGTGCAAGGCCACACGCTCCAACGCACCATAGGTGCCTTGGTCATACGCCCCCGTGACTGCCGTGCGCGGCATCAGGCGGACATTGTCCATCGCGGCCAGTTCGGCCAGAACGCCGTCCACCCAGACAGGACCCGGGACACCGCCAACCTCGTGGGTTTCGGCCAACAAACGCCCGCCCATCCGGGCATCCTCATCGGCAAGGATCACATCCAGCCCGGAGCGGGCAGCGGTCAACGCGGCCATCAACCCGGCAGGCCCGGCGCCAATCACCAACACATCACAAAACGCGAACGCCTTTTCATAAGGGTCCGCGTTTTTCAGACCCGACAGCGCCCCCAGACCCGCAGCACGGCGGATCAACGGCTCATACACACGTTCCCAGAACGCGCGCGGCCACATGAATGTTTTGTAGTAAAATCCGGCACTTAGAAACGGGGCCATCATATCGTTGACGGACAACAGGTCGCGGGTCAGGGACGGCCAGCGGTTCTGGCTGGTGGCCTCCAACCCCTCGAACACCTCTTGGACGGTGGCGCGGACATTGGGGACGGCAGCAGCACCAGAGCCAATTGTCATCAATGCATTGGGTTCTTCGGACCCTGCGGTCAACGTGCCACGGGGACGGTGGTATTTGAAACTGCGCCCAATCAGACGCACATCATTGGCCAACAACGCCGAGGCGAGCGTGTCGCCCTCAAACGCGGTCATCCGCACCCCGTCGAATGTGAACGGAACAGACACGGAACGGTCAATCAGACCCTTGCCCTCGACCCTCATGATCCTGCCCCTGAAGCCAATTCAGAGCCATAAATCGCATGGGTGACGGTATTGCGGTGGACCACGCACCACGCGCCGCACGGGTCATGATACCACAGGTCGCGGGTGTCCCCGGCAGGGTTGTCGCGCAGATGAACATAGGCATGCCATGCCTCCGGGCCAGCATCGGCGGCCGGTCGGTTCAGGGTTTCTGCGGCCCCTTGATAGGTGAACTCCCGACGGTCGCGTTCGCCGCAGTGGGGACAGGTCAAACGCATGATCCACGCCTCTTAGTGTAGGTTATGTTGCGCACCTGTGCCCTCCTCGTCCAGCAACCCGCGCCCGGTCAGAAACCGGTCCAACCGGAACCCGGTCGCGGTGTCATGCGGGCGACCTGTGGCCATCAGATGGGCACAGGCATAGCCGGACCCCGGCACGGCCTTGAACCCGCCATAGTTCCAACCGCAGTTCAGAAACAGACCGTCCACATCGGTCTTGTCGATGACCGGGCTGCCATCGGGGGACATATCCATGATGCCGCCCCAACTGCGCAACACCTTGGCCTTGCCGATCATTGGCATCAGGGTCATGGCGGCCTCCATGACGTGTTCCTTCATCGGCAGATTTCCTCGGGCGGCGTAAGAGCTGTAAAAATCAATGTCCCCGCCAAACACCAATCCGCCCTTGTCGGACTGGCTGATGTAAAAATGACCCATGCCAAAACTGACGACATGGTCGATGCAGGGTTTCAGGCCCTCGGTAACAAAGGCCTGCAACACATGGCTTTCGATAGGCAGGCGCATCCCGGCCATGGCGGCAACCTGCCCGGAACGGCCTGCCACGACGATCCCCACCTTTTTGGCACGGATCAGGCCACGGGTGGTCTGCACGCCTGTGACCTTGCCGTTGGCAATATCAATCCCCGTGACCTCGCAATTCTGGATCAGGTCAACACCGCGCTGGTCGGCCCCACGGGCATATCCCCATGCGACGGCGTCATGGCGGGCGGTGCCCCCGCGCGGATGCAGCAACCCGCCGTAAATGGGAAACCGGACATTCTCGAAATCGAGATAGGGCAGATGCTTGCGGACGCCTTCGCGGTCCAGAAGGATGGCGTCATCGCCTTGATTGATCATCGCATTCCCGCGCCGCACAAAGGCGTCGCGCTGGCCATCGCTGTGGAACAGGTTGATCAGACCACGCTGGGAATGCATGACGTTATAGTTCAGGTCGGCCTCCAACCCTTCCCATAGTTTCAGGGAATGGCTGTAAAATTCGGAATTGCCGGGCAGAAAATAGTTGGCGCGCACAATGGTCGTGTTGCGGCCCACGTTGCCACCGCCAAGGTATCCCTTTTCGACGACGGCGATATTGGTCAATCCGTGGTTCTTGGCCAGATAATAGGCGGTGGATAACCCATGCCCGCCGCCTCCGATGATGACAATATCATATTCGGGTTTTGGGTCCGGGGTGCGCCACATCGGTTTCCAGGCCTTGGGGCCCAGAATCCCGTTCTTGATCACCTGCCACCCCGAATACGCCATGCGCCGCCCTCACGAATCCCGCCTGTGCAGTTCGCAGTATCCGCGCAAAACTAACAAGGCGTTGGCGTCACAAAATGTCGCTTTTCGACACGGCAGTTGTTGTCTGCGACGAGGGATGAAACCGGGGGCAAGGCGGGATTGAACCCACCCTGCCCCGCCGCATCACAACCCCTTGGCGCGGTAACTGGCGGCGACTTTACCGATCGACACCAGATAGGCGGCGGTGCGCAGGTCGGGCACATCGTCCCGTTTGTGCCACACCTCGCGCATGGATTGGTAGGCGATGCGCATGGTGTCATCCAACCCGGACCGGACCAGTTCCAGTTCGTCCGCACCGCGCAGATACCGGGTCTTGAAATCGGGGGACAACGTCCAACCCAGATCCTTGTCCGCGCTCAGCCGCTCCAATTCGCGGACAATCAATTCGTGCCGGCCCTCTTCCTGACGGCGGCCCATCCGGCCAAACCGGATGTGGGATAGGTTCTTGACCCATTCGAAATAGGACACGGTCACGCCGCCCGCATTGGCATACATGTCGGGCATGATGACGATGCCCTTTTTCTGCAGGATTTCGTCGGCCCCGGCGGTGATCGGGCCATTGGCGGCCTCCACGATCAAGGGGGCCTTGATCCGGTCAGCATTCGACAGGTTGATGACGCCTTCCAGCGCGGCCGGGATCAGAATATCGCACTCGGCCACCAGCAGGGCCGCGCCGTCCACATGGTGGGCTACATCGGGAAATCCGGCGATCCCGCCATGCTTGCGGATCCACTGCGACACCGCCTCGACATCCAGCCCGGCCTCGTCATGCAAGGCGCCGTCGCGTTCAATGATGCCAATGATCTTGGCGCCATCTTCCTCGGACAGAAACTTGGCGGCGTGATAGCCGACGTTGCCCAGACCCTGCACAATGATGCGTTTGCCGTCCAGTGTGCCCGACAACCCGGCCTTGGCGGCGTCCTCGGGATGGCGGAAAAACTCGCGCAGGGCATACTGCACGCCGCGGCCCGTGGCCTCGACACGGCCATGAATACCGCCTGCATTCAACGGTTTGCCGGTGACACAGGCGCGGGCATTGATGTCTGTGGTGTGCATCCGGGAATACTGGTCGGCGATCCACGCCATTTCACGCTCGCCCGTGCCCATGTCGGGGGCGGGAACGTTCTGGCTTGGGTTGATCAGGTCGCGCTTGATCAATTCATAGGCAAAACGGCGGGTGATCTGTTCCAGTTCGTGTTCTTCCCACATTCGGGGATCAATGCACAACCCGCCCTTGGACCCGCCAAACGGGGCCTCTACCAAGGCGCATTTATAGGTCATCAGGGCGGCAAGGGCCTCGACCTCGTCCTGATTGACCGACAGGGCATAGCGGATGCCGCCCTTGACCGGTTCCATATGTTCGGAATGGACGGACCGATACCCAGTGAACGTCTCGATCTTGCCGCGCAGACGGACCCCGAACCGAACGGTATAGGTCGCGTTGCACACCCGGATTTTCTGCTCCAATCCGGGGGAAAGGTCCATCAGGCGCACCGCCTTGCTGAACATGATATCAACACTGTCGCGAAAACTTGGTTCTGACGGGGTCTGCATGGGTCACCTGATATGGTTAAGGGTGCGGCGCTGCCGCGGGGGGAAATACGGGTTACGGGTCGATCCAGAATTCGCCCAGTTTGCGGTTGCCATCGTCCACCTGTGCGATCCGGGCGGTCATATCATCGGGGGACCGGGCGATCAGGGTGGCAATCAACCCCTCCATCAGGGTCAGCATGGCGGCATAGGACGAGAAGAACTGCGGCGACCCGGTCGGGACAAAGAAACTGACGGCGGCATGACGCACAGCGGGGCATGTGTGGCTGTCAGTGACAACAATCACCGTGGCCCCTTGGGCGGCGGCGGCTTCTGCGGCGGTGACAGCGCGGTGGGCATGGGGGGCGGTGGTGACAACAAACAACACATCCCCCCGGCCCAACCCGGACACCGACGCGCCCAGCGACGCGCCCCGGCGGCCCGCAAGCGTCCAATTGGGGGCGAAATAATTGGCCAGATAGGCCATGTATTCCACAATACCGGACGACCCGAACGCCCCAAACAACACAACCTGCCCTGCGGCCAGCATGGCATCCACAGCCTGTTCGATCCGGGCGGGCGGGTTCAGGGCGCGCATGTCCTCGA
>JBGSIZ010000209.1:0-3014 GCA_041742255.1 Marivivens sp.
CTGGGAGATTTTCGTGCCCGGCGCAGGCGACGGGGCGGCCTACAAATACGAACTGATCGGACAACACGGGGAACGGCACCTCAAGGCCGATCCCGTGGGCTTTGGGTCGCAACACCCGCCAGAAACGGCGTCCGTGGTGCGGGACATCTCGGGCTACGGCTGGTCCGACGACGCATGGATGGCATCGCGGGCACTGGCCAATCGGCGGGATGCGGCGATTTCGGTCTACGAGGTCCATCTGGGATCGTGGAAACGGATATGGGACCAAGGCGGGCGGCCCTTGTCATATAAAGAGGCGGCAATTGATCTGGTGACCTACGCGCGGGACATGGGGTTCACCCATCTGGAATTCCTGCCGGTGTCGGAATTTCCGTTCGACGGATCGTGGGGCTATCAACCGGTGGGGATGTATGCGCCCACCATCCGGTTCGGACCGCCGCACGAATTCCGGGATCTGGTGCAGGCGGCGCATGACGCAGGGCTTGGGGTGCTGCTGGACTGGGTGCCGGGGCATTTCCCGACAGACGCGCACGGGCTGGGGCAATTCGACGGCACGCACCTGTATGAACATTCCGACCCGCGCGAAGGCTTCCATCAGGACTGGAATACACTGATCTACAACTACGGCCGGGCCGAGGTGGCGAATTACCTCGTGGCCAACGCCACCTACTGGCTGGACGAATACCATGTGGACGGCCTGCGGGTGGATGCCGTGGCCTCCATGCTCTACCGGGACTATTCGCGCAATGAGGGGGAATGGGTGCCCAACCGGGACGGCGGGCGGGAAAACTACGAGGCGATTGCGCTTTTGCAACGGATGAACGTCGCGGCCTACGGGGCACACGCGGGGATCATGACCGTAGCCGAAGAAAGCACGTCCTTCCCCCGCGTGTCGGCCCCCGTGGACGCAGGCGGGCTTGGGTTCGGCTACAAATGGAACATGGGCTGGATGAACGACACCTTGCGCTACATGGCGCAGGACCCGATCCATCGCAAATACCACCACGACATGATGACCAAACCGATCATGTGGGCGTTTTCGGAAAACTTCGTGCTGCCCATCAGCCATGACGAGGTGGTGCATGGCAAAGGCTCGATGATCTCGAAAATGCCGGGATCGTGGTGGGAAAAATGCGCCAATCTGCGGGCTTATTACGGGTATATGTGGACGCAGCCGGGCAAGAAACTGTTGTTCATGGGCTGCGAATTCGGGCAACCCGAAGAATGGAACCACGACGCCCAGATCAATTGGGACGCGGCGGCGCGGCCGGATCACAAAGGGATCCAGACGCTGGTGCGGGACCTCAACCACCTGTATCGGAACACGCCCGCGCTACACGTCAAGGATTGCGATTGGGACGGGTTCGCATGGCTGGATGCGGGTGACGCGGAAAATTCGATCTACAGCTATGTGCGGTTCGGCAATCCCGGCGACGCGCCCGTGGTCGTCGTGTGCAACATGACGCCGGTGGACCGGGCAGGCTATGTCGTTGGGGTGCCGCAACCGGGGGTCTGGGCGGAAACGCTCAACACCGACGCCGCCATCTACGGCGGGGCCAACCGGGGGAACATGGGAGGAACCACCGCACAGGATACGGGGCACAACGGCCAACCGCACAGCATCACCATCACAGTTCCGGGGCTGACGACGCTCGTCTTCACCCCGAGCAAAACCTAGGGAACGGGAGGTCCCGACGTCATGCCACAGAACCGCAGACTGACTCAACGATCCATGGCCTTTGTGCTGGCTGGGGGGCGCGGCTCGCGTCTCAAGGAATTGACGGACCGGCGAGTAAAACCGGCTGTCTATTTCGGCGGCAAAACGCGGATCATCGACTTTGCGCTCTCCAACGCGATGAACTCGGGCATCCGCAAAATGGCAATCGCCACGCAGTACAAGGCGCACAGCCTGATCCGGCACATGCAACGGGGCTGGACCTTCTTTCGGGCGGAACGGAACGAATTTCTGGACATCCTGCCGGCGTCCCAGCGGGGCGGGGATGAAACCTGGTATCAGGGAACAGCGGACGCGGTGACGCAGAATATCGACATCGTGGACAGCTACGGGGTGGATTACATCATCGTGCTGGCGGGCGATCACATCTACAAGATGGACTACGAACTGATGCTGCGGCAGCACGTCGAAACCGGGGCGGATGTCACCATCGGCTGTCTGACGGTGCCCCGGATGGAGGCAACAGCGTTCGGCGTCATGGCAACAGACGCGACAGGGCGGATCACGTCCTTTCTGGAAAAACCGGCCGATCCCCCCGGCACACCCGAAGACCCGTCGCTGGCTCTGGCCTCGATGGGGATCTATGTTTTCAACTGGCCCTTCCTGCGGGATCTGCTGATCCGGGACGCATCCGACACCAACTCGACCCACGATTTCGGCAACGACCTGATCCCCGACATCGTCAAGAACGGCAAAGCCGTGGCGCACCGCTTTGACGACAGCTGCGTGCGGACACCGGGGGCCGCAGCCTATTGGAAGGACGTGGGCACCGTCGATGCCTTCTGGGAGGCGAACATCGACCTCACCAACTTCACCCCGGACCTCAACCTCTGGGACAAGGATTGGCCGATCTGGACCTACTCGGAATCGGTGCCGCCCGCCAAATTCATCCACGACGAAAAAGACCGGCGGGGGGTTGCGATTTCGTCCATGGTGTCGGGGGGCTGCGTCGTTTCGGGAACCGAGGTGCGCAATTCGCTCCTGTTTACCGAAGTGCATACAAACTCTTACGCGGTGCTGGATCACGCGGTCGTGCTGCCGTATGTGACGGTGCAACGGTCGGCGCGGTTGCGGCGGGTGGTCATCGACCGGGGGGTCATCATCCCCGAAGGTCTGGTGGTCGGCGAAGACCCGATCGAAGATGCAAAATGGTTCCGCGTCACCGAACGGGGGATCACCCTCATCACCCAAGATATGCTGGACAGGCGGGCAGCAGCAAAATGATACAAGTGCTCTCGGTCACGTCGGAATGCGCGCCGCTGGTGAAAACCGGCGGGCT
>JBGSIZ010000210.1:0-1722 GCA_041742255.1 Marivivens sp.
CCCGCACCGCCGTGCCGTTCTACGCCGCCATGGGGTTCCGCACGGTGGGGCCGACCGTGGTCCCCCTTGGGCCGGGCATCGACTTTCCAGCGGTGGCGATGGTCCGCCCCCTCTAGGGTGGGTCAAGACCCACCTTACCCCCAAAACGCAAAAGGGCCGCCCGAAGGCGGCCCTGTCGTTGTCACGTTGATCTGCGGTTATTCGCGGTTGCCGAACAGCTGCAGCATAAACATGAACATGTTGATGAAATCGAGGTAGAGGTTCAACGCCCCCATGATTGCCGATTTCGCCATCCATTCCGCATCGCCGTGCTGGGCATGGGCCAGATAGTCGTTCTTGATCTTCTGGGTGTCATAGGCGGTCAGACCTGCAAAGATCAGCACGCCGATGGACGAGATCGCGAACATCACGATGCCCGACTGCAGGAAGATGTTGACGATGGACGCCACCAACAACCCGATCACCCCCATGATGAGGAACGATCCCCAGCCCGAGATGTCCTTTTTCGTGGTATAGCCCCAGAGCGACAACCCGGCAAAGGCCACAGACGTGATCAAGAACACCTGCACGATGGAAAAGTCCGTGAAGATCAGGAAGATGGACGAGATCGACACACCCATCGCCGCCGCGAAGGCATAGAAAAACAACTGTGCGCCTGCAGCCGACAGGCGGTTGATCATCGCGCCGAACGCGAACACCATCACCAGCGGCAGGAACATCACGACCCACTTGAGCGGCGAGGTATAGAGCATCGCGCCAAACGATGTCAGGTATTCGCCGCTGCCGATCTGGGCGGCTGCGTTGGATGGATCGGTGGTCACGGCCAGCCCGGAAATGGACCACGCGGCCAGCGCCGTGATCACCATCCCCACGGACATGGTGCCGTAAACCTTGTTCATGTGGGACCGAAGCCCCTCATCGATCGCGGCCGTCCGCGCGCCGATGCCGACCGTTTGTGCCGTTCTGTAGTCAGCCATTGTCATCCTCCAAGAATATGCGTGTCGCCGACAGCCTGCGCCGCCGGGCCTTGATCCGTGATATTGGCAGGGTCAGGGGGTATTTCAAGAACTTCCGGGCGGTCAGCGGTTAAAATCCGACCTTTTTGGGCAGGAACGGAACAGTTTGTCGCAGGGGATCACGGGACTGTGAAAATTCCGCGCCTTTTCAGGTCCACCCTAGCCCGCATCGCCCATCACGATCACAACTTTGCCGGTGGACGCGCGGCTGGCCAACAGGTCCAGCCCCTCTTGGGCGCGCTCCAGCGGCAGGATATGGCTGATATGGGGATGCAGGCGGCCCGCAGCATGCCATGCCATCAACTCGGCCAGACTGTCGGTCAGGGCCTGCGGGGCAAAGATCAGATAGCCGCCCCAATAGAACCCGATCGCGGTCAGGTTCTTGACCAACAGGATATTGGCCGGGATCTTGGGCACCTCCCCGCTGGCAAAGCCGATGGTGACAATGCGGCCTTCGCGGTTGGTGGCCCCAAGGGCGGCCATATACCCGTCCCCGCCCACCGGATCATAGACCACATCGACCCCACCCAGCGCGCGCAACGCGGATTTGAGGTCGGGGGTATCGGCGTCAATCAAATGGTCTGCCCCGGCGGCGCGGGCCACCTCCAGCTTGTCCGCGCCGCGCGCCACGGCAATCACCCGGGCACCCAACGCCTTGCCAATCTCGATCGCGGTCAGGCCGACACCACCAGCCGCCCCCAGCACC
>JBGSIZ010000211.1:0-4550 GCA_041742255.1 Marivivens sp.
CCGCCTTTGCCCGCGCGCCGTTTGCGGCCACGCCCACGACGCAAGCCTATGCCTGGCTCACCGACCAGATCGTGATGACCGTTTTTGACGTGGCCCGGATCCGGCTGCACCCCTTGTACAACCCCACCGAAAGCGAAAAACTGACCCTGATGGCCGTGGGCGGTTACGGGCGGGGCGAGATGGCCCCGGCGTCGGATGTCGATCTGCTGTTCCTGACCCCCTACAAGATCACGCCTTGGGCCGAGAGCGTTATCGAATCGATGCTCTACATCCTTTGGGACCTCAAACTGAAGGTCGGCCACGCCAGCCGCACGATCAAGGATTGCCTGCGGCTCGCCACCGACGACTACACCATCCGCACCAGCCTTGTGGAACTGCGGTTTCTGGCCGGGGACGCGGCCTTGGGCGAAGACCTGCGCGCGCGGCTGTGGACCTCGCTGTTCAAATCCACCGCGGCGCAATTCATCGAGGCCAAGCTGGCAGAACGGGCCGAACGGCACCGCAAACAGGGCGGCCAGCGGTATATGGTCGAACCCAACGTCAAAGAAGGCAAAGGCGGGCTGCGGGACCTGCAATCGCTGTTCTGGATCGCGAAATATGTGAACGGAGTGCAAAAGGCATCCGAACTGGTCAAGCTGGGTGTGTTCACCCCAGCCGAATTCGACGCCTTTCTCAAGGCCGAGGAATTCTTGTGGGCCGTCCGCTGTCACCTGCACCTGATCGCCGGACGGGCGGCGGACCAACTGACGTTTGACATGCAGGTCGAAGTGGCGGCCCGGATGGGCTACCGCGACCACGGCGGGCGGCGCGGTGTCGAACATTTCATGCATGATTATTTCCGCCATGCGACGCGGGTGGGCGAACTGACGCGGATTTTCCTGACCGCGCTTGAGGCCGCGCATACCAAACCTGAACCCATGCTGACCCGGCTTCTGACCCGGCGCAAAAAGGCGAAACCGCCCTATGCGATCCTGCAAAACCGGCTCACGGTCGCGGATGAGGATACGTTCTTTGCCGATCCGCTGAACATGCTGGGTATATTCGAGGAAGCTCTGCGCACCGGCACCCTGCTGCACCCACAGGCGATGCGGCTTCTGGCCGCCAACCTGCACCGCATCGACGCCGCCACGCGCGAGGACAAGGACGGCGGGCGGCTGTTTCTGGATCTGATGCTGCGGCACGGCAACCCGGAACGGGCGCTGCGGCGGATGAACGAACTGGGGGTTCTGGGGGCCTACCTGCCGGAATTCGCGTCCATCGTCGCGATGATGCAATTCAACATGTATCACCACTATACGGTGGACGAACACATCATCCAGTGCATCTCGACGCTCGCGCGGATCGAACGGGGGGAACTGCTGGAAGAACTGCCCGTGGCCTCGGGCATCCTCAAGCGGGGGGTCAACCGCAAGGTGATCTATGTGGCGCTGTTGCTGCATGACATCGGCAAGGGCCGGGACGAAGACCATTCAGTTTTGGGGGCGCAGATCGCGCGGCGCGTCTGCCCGCGACTGGGACTGACCAAAAAGGAATGCGAAACGGTCGAATGGCTGGTGCGGTATCACCTTCTCATGTCGGACATGGCGCAAAAACGGGACATTTCGGACCCGCGCACAGTGCGTGATTTCGCCAAGGCGGTGAAATCGGTGGAACGGCTGGACCTGTTGTGCGTCATGACCGTCTGCGACATCCGGGGGGTCGGCCCCGGCACATGGAACAACTGGAAGGCCATGCTGCTGCGCAGCCTTTATAAAACGACCAAATCCGCGCTGGAAACCGGGCTGGAGGACCTCAACCGCGACGCGCGCGAGGCCGAGGCGAAAAAGGCGCTCCGCGACGGGCTGCGGGATTGGGACGCGCGGGATTTGCGGGCCGAAACGGCGCGGCATTATGGCCCCTACTGGCAAGGGTTGCCACCTGCGGCGCATGTTGTCTTTGCCCGCCTCTTGCGGGACATCGGCGATGACGAGGTGCGCATCGACCTGCACCCGGACGAAGACCGCGACGCCACGCGGGCCTGTTTTGCCATGGCCGACCATCCGGGGCTGTTCAGCCGGATGGCGGGCGCGCTGGCGCTTGTCGGGGCAAACGTGGTGGACGCGCGGACCTACACCTCCAAAGACGGTTATGCGACCGCGATTTTCTGGATACAGGACGCCGACGGTCACCCCTTCGAGGTCAGCCGCCTGCCCCGCCTGCGCTCCATGATCACCCGTATCCTGCGCGGCGAGGTTGTCGCCCGCGAGGCGCTCAAGGACCGCGACAAGATGAAAAAACGGGACAAGGCGTTCCGTGTCGCCACCTCTATCACCTTTGATAACGAAGGGTCCGACATCTATACCATCATCGAGGTGGACACCCGCGACAGGCCCGGCCTGCTGCATGATCTGACGCGCACGCTGGCCAATTCGCATGTGTATATCGCGTCCGCCATGATCGCGACCTATGGGGAACAGGTGGTCGATACGTTCTATGTCAAGGATATGTTCGGCCTGAAATTCCACGCCGAAGGCAAACGCCACACGTTGGAACGCAAACTGCGGGACGCCATCGAACAAGGGGCGGCGCAGGCGCGGGCCTAGGTTTGCAGGCCTAGTTGGCCAATCGCCCGATGACCGAAGCATCAGGAAAACAGGTTGGCGCCACGCCTTGCGCCGCTTGCCACTGACCGATTGCCCGCCGGGTGCGAAACCCCACAAGGCCATCCGCCCCGCCCGTGTCCAGCCCCGTGGCCTGAAGCGCTGCCTGCATCTGCGCGACTTCGCCCCGCTGCATGGTATCAATCGCCGCCCAAGGGGCCGAAAACCCACCGGGTTCCCCTGCAATCCGGTTGGCCACATCCCCGACCCAAAGGGCATAAAGATCACTGGTGTTGTATTCCTTGAGGACATAAAAATTCGGGCTGACCAGAAACGCCGGGCCAAACCGGCCCGCAGGCACCATCAGGAATGCCGCACCGGGGTCGGCCGTGGCGATACCCATTGCCGACCATTCCGCACCGGGCCTGCCTTGGTCCGGCCCCTCCAGCGTGCAGGACACTGACGGGGGCAAGGTGACCTCGGCACCCCAGCCCCTGCCCCGTTGCCAGCCGTGCACGGCCAGAAACGCGGCGATAGATGCAAGGGTGTCCGCCTCTGATCCCCAGATATCAATGCGCCCGTTGCCATCCCCATCACGGCCATAGGTCAACAGGCTGGACGGCAGGAATTGCGGCTGTCCCAGCGCCCCGGCCCAACTGCTGCGCAGGTCGCGGGGGGCAATGCCCGTCGTCTGGACCACTTGCAACGCGGCCAGCACTTCATCGGTGAAAAACGCTGACCTGCGCCCGATGAATGCTTTGGTGCCCAGAACGGCAAGGGCGTCATGCGGAATTTCGGCGCGCCCGAACGCGCTTTCGCGGCCCCAGATGGCCAGCAGGATCGGACCCGGGACGCCGGTTTCCGCCTCCAACCGAGCCAACTGGGCGGCATGGGTTGCCGCCTTTTCACGTCCGATGGTCACAATGGCCGCGATGTTGGCAGCATCAAAATAGGCGGCAGGGGCGCGAAATTCGGCCTGAAACTGTGCGCCCGCATCCGGCTCCGATGCCCCCGGAATAACCAGATCCGGCAGGTCAAGGTTCGGGCGGACCCCGTCAAACGCCGCGTCAAACGTGGCGCGGGACACGGCCACCGCCTGCGCCCGAGGCCACAGATCGGTTTCCAGCCAGTCCGCGAACTGCACATTGATTGCGTCGTGGTTTTGCGCCCACGCGCCGCATGGGGCCAGAACCCACGCAATCACTGCCCCAAAAAACCAACCCCGCATGACGCCTACCCTTGTTGCCTTCTGCACCTTGCCCGATTGCGCGACAATCGCCCAGCCCCCGCCGCCAGCCCCGCCCGTTGCACATTACGTCCTAGCGGTCTGCACCCGCGTTCCGTAAAAGACTTGGCAATACCCCAACAGGCGAGGAGCCGCGCCGTGAAACCCATCCGCCTTGTGTCCGGTTTTCTGACTGTCGGCCTCTGGACCCTGTTGTCCCGGCTTTTGGGGTTCGTGCGGGACATCATGATCGCGGCCTACCTTGGGACGGGCCCCGTGGCCGAGGCGTTTCTGGTGGCGTTTTCCCTGCCCAACATGTTCCGGCGCTTCTTTGCCGAAGGGGCGTTCAACATGGCCTTTATCCCGATGTTCTCGAAAAAACTCGAAGGCGGGAATGATGCGGAAACCTTTGCGCAGGACGCGTTCGCAGGGATGGCCTTCATCCTGACGGCATTCACCACGGTGGGGATCGTGTTCATGCCGGCGCTGGTCTGGGCCATGGCATCGGGGTTCGCGGGGGACGACCGGTTCGACCTTGCGGTGACCTACGGGCGGATCGCGTTCCCCTATATCCTGTTAATCTCACTGTCGGCGCTGTTGTCGGGGGTGCTGAACGCGACGGGGCGGTTCATGGCAGCGGCTGCGGCACCCACATTGTTGAACATCGTGTTCATCGGGGCGATGGCGGGACAAGCCATATTCGGCGCAGGCACAACGGCGGCCCAAGTGGGCGATACGCTGGCATG
>JBGSIZ010000212.1:0-6248 GCA_041742255.1 Marivivens sp.
TGTCTACCCGGATCAGGCTGGGTTCGCGGCGCAATGGGCGCTCGACCGGACCTTCACGCCGCAGATGGACGCGGATCAACGGGATACCCGTTACGCGTCGTGGAAACGGGCCGTGGCCGCCACCCTGACGGTCTAGGGAAACGGGCGCCCGGTGTGGGGCGCCCGCCAACGCATCAGATCGGGTTGTCCATCCGGACCCGTGCCCGGATCTTGCCCTTGGTCGCCGATTTCCAGACCACCCGGATCTGGGTTTTCGTTGTCCCATATTCGGTTTCGGCATAGGGCATGTCATAGATCGCCACATTGGACGCGTCGCTGACCTTGCCATCGGGGGCAATCGTTTCGACCGTGCGCGCCCAGCCTTTGAACGGCAACCGGGGCAAGGTGTCCAGAACCCATGTTTGGGATGCCGTGGTTTGGGTGAACGACATGACGGCGGGGTTATACACCTCTTCGGTCACGCCGTTGAACGTGTTGTGTTCAAAGCTGACGTTGCGCATCCGGCTGTAATCCAGATCGGCGAATGTTGTATCCACCGCCTCGATCCGGGTGATCGTACCGTTGAGGGCCCGGAACACGTTGCCCGACACGGAAAGGCCTTGAATATAGTGGCCCGGACCATGCGGTTTGATGACGATCCAGTTAAACCACGGGGCTGACCCCAGCGACGTAAAGATATTGCCGGTGATGGTGAGCGCCCCGAATGAAAACTGGGTGCCGAGGGCCGGCGACGACGAATGTTCGTTGGTCCATTCGATAAAGTTGTTGTCGATATAATTCCCGGTGACAACGGACATCACGTTGGGTGTGGTAAAGATCAGGCCGCCCTTGCGGACACCATTGGCCACATCGTCGCCATGAAACCAGTGATTGCCGACAATCAGGTTGCCGCTGCCCCCCAGAATGCCAAAATGCTTGAACCGAATGATCCGACAATCGCGGATTTTGACGTCGTTCGCATTGGCGTTGAACCCGATCGAGATCCGGCTTTCCACGGGAAGGGATTGTTCGGCGGACAACCATTGACAGCGGTCGAACATCAGCCCCTGACAGGCGGTTCCGATGGATGTCAGACCCCGGTCCTTGGGGCCGTTGATAAAACAGTCGCGCAGATGAAAGATGCTGCCCGCCTTGGCCAGGAGGATGCCATTGGCAACACCGCTGCACTGGAATTCGATGTCGTCGAATGAAAACTGGGACAACGACTCAAACCCGGAAAAGTCGATCATGTATTTGAACCGGGTAAAGGTGAACGCTTGCGTGCCTTCGGCATCAAACAACGGGTTGGACAAGGTCAGGGTTTGCTGCGCGATGTTGCGGGCCTTGACGTAAATCTCGCGCCCGACCCCGTTTCCGGTGATCAGCGCGCCCACCGGCACGTTGGCCACATTGACCACGCCCGTCAGGGTCAGGTTATTGGATGCGGCATAGGTCGCTTGCGATGTGACCACCACGGGGGCCCATGCGCCGCCTGCCTGCGCCTCGAACTGACCATTGCGGATCACCCGGCGGGTGGCGAACGACGTGCGGTCCGGCACCGCCGCTTGCATGTCGATGGGCGCGGAAATCTGGATGCGGCGACCATTCAGATCCAGCGATTCATGATCGGCAAAGTTCAACAGCGCCTGAAACGCCTTTTGAAACGCGAGCGTTTCATCGCCCAGCGCGTCCGCATAAGTGGCAAAATCAAAGTTCTTGCGCAGGATCAGCTTTTTGTCGGTGGGCAGGGTCACGGTCCCCTCGAACCGGATCTGGTTGTCGATGGTCACATCATTGGCCAGACGATAGACGCCCTTGGACACCAGCACTTCGCGGCCATTGGCGGCGGCATCGGCGGCCTCGAACGCAGCACTGTCATCGGTGACGCCATCGCCCTTGGCCCCGAAATCGCGGACATCGACAACGCCCAGCATGTCGCGCAGGAACACGGACGTGACATCCTCGATCACGATATCATCGACCCGGACAACGCCGCCATTCGGGCCGGTCAGGTCCAGACCCAGATGGCCATAAATGGCACCGTTCCAAACCATATCGACCCCGGTGCGCGCGCCGGTCCCGATGATGGCGGTCACCTCGAGCACCTGACCATAGGCGGTCAGTTGGGTGGCGGGGCCAAACTCGGTCAGGCCGGTGGCCTTGAGCCCGCCCGCCTTGCCCGGCCATCCGGCAATACGGACGGCAGGAAACGCGCCCGCCACGGCCTTGACCCTTGCGGTCACGCGCAGATAGCACCCCGGCAGGATCGTGGTCTGGCCCATATACCGCAGTTTGGTCGTGGTCTGGGATTTCAGGATTTCCAAACAGCCATCGAAATTCTGATCGGCGGGCACGAACACGCCCGTGCCGGACACGGCATAGGTATCAGACCCCGGCGTGCCGTCCCCGCTGGACCACACGGTCAACCCATTGGCAAAGGGAGGGGGCATGAACACCAACCCGTCGGTAATTGCCTTATTCATCTAGATCCCTTTCGCTGGGGCGGCACAGGGATCAGTCCCGGCACAGCCAATCCATGTCAGGACCGGCAGCACGCCCGGTCACATGGGGCCAAGGGGTAGCGGCAAAGGGTAAAACCGGGCTTGGGGCACCGTCACGCAGGCAGGCGCAACACGGGGTCAGGCACCCACATCAGGGGCGGGCAGCAATTGCACCGCGTTGATCTGCCATCCAGCGGCGGTTTCAACCATCCAGTAATCCAGCATATGCAACCCGCCGAACGCATCGCGGACCATGACCTGTTGCCACAGTCGCCCCTCAACCTCGCGGAGGTCCAGAAACCGGATGTCGGAATTGTCCCACACCATCGGATAGCCGCGTTCCACCATTGCGCCAAAGGCCGCGGAGTTGCCGAAAAACCCTTTGATCGTCGGGCTGGCATGGGAAAACGCGCGGTCCAGATCGCGGGCGACAAAGGCGGCCATCTGGTCCGATATGACAGTCTGGATAGGCCCGGCATCCTGTGCCCGGACCATCGTCCCGAACATCATCGCCAGACACACAACAACGATCCTGATCATCCCCTGCCCCTTTCTCGGTTTGCATCCACGCAGTAGATACGGACCGGCGGGGCAAATGGTTTCACATCTGCGTCATTTTACCAGACGGCCCGCCAACCCGGCCTCGATCAACGCGATAGATGGGGCGACACCATAAAGCGCGATGAACCCGCCAAAGCGGGGGCCTTCGGTGGCACCCATCAACACCTCATACAGACACCCAAACCATGCGCGCAGTGGGTCAAACCCGTGAACCTTGCCAATGGCAAACACGACGGACTGCAAGAACTCCTCGCTGGTGTAATCGGGCACGGGCAACGGGTCGGCATTGCCGGCCCCGGCGTTCTTGGCGGCAATGACGGCAAGGGCGACCTCAGGATCGCGCAAAGCGTCGCGCAAGTTTTCCAGTGCGGCACGCTCGCGGTCATCGGGCAGACGGAACACGCGGGCGGGTTTCACATGATCGCGGTAATACCGCACGGCATAGCCTGCGGCGGCATCCAGATCGGGATTGGCGGCGGGGGTGGCATCCGGGGCATAGCGATTGATGAATGCCCACATGGCGGCCTTGTCCTCGGCCCCGGACACGCTGGCAAGGTTCAACAACATGGAAAACGGCACGGTCAAGGTGCTGTGGGGCACCTCGCCCTGGTGGATGTGATAGACCGGATTGTTCAACTGCGTGGCGGCATCCTGCGTGGGATAGGCGCGCAATTGCTGGTGATATTCATCGACCATTTTCGGGATCACGTCCCAATGCAGCCGCTTGGCGGTCTTGGGCTTCAGATACATGAAATAGGACAGGGACGTGGTCGCGGCATAGGACAACCATTCGTCAATGGTCAGACCATTGCCCTTGGACTTGGAGATTTTCTGGCCCTCTTCGTCCAGAAACAGCTCGTAGGTGAAATGGTGGGGCTTGCGGCCACCCAGCGCCTCGCAGATGCCATCATAAATGGGGGTGTTGGTGCTGTGATCCTTGCCATACATCTCAAAATCAACGCCGAGCGCGGCCCAGCGGGCACCAAAATCGGGCTTCCACTGCAATTTCACATGACCACCGGTGACGGGCAGGGTCCATTCGCGGCCATCTTCGTCGTCAAACGTGATGGTGTGGTTGACAGCATCGACATGCTTCATCGGCACATACAACACGCGGCCGGTTTCGGGATGGATCGGCAGGAAACAGGAATAGGTCTGCTGCCGTTCCTCGCGCAGACTGGCCAGCATGATCGCCATGATCGCGTCATAGCGTTCGGTGGCCATCCGCAACGTGTCATCAAACTGACCAGATTTGTAAAACTCGGTCGCGCTGATGAATTCATACTGAAACCCGAACGTGTCCAGAAACCGGCGCAACATGGCGTTGTTATGGTGTCCGAAACTTTCAAACTGGCCATAGGGGTCGGGAACAGACGTCAGGGGGCGCTGCATATGCTGGCGCAACAGGTCCTGCTGGGGGACATTTTCGGGAACCTTGCGCATGCCGTCCACATCGTCGGAAAAACAGATCAGGCGGGTGGGGATATCCGAGATCAATTCAAACGCACGGCGGATCATGGTGGTGCGCAACACCTCGCCAAAGGTGCCGATATGAGGCAGGCCGGACGGGCCATATCCCGTCTCGAACAGGACATGATCCTTTTTCACCTTGGCGGCGTCATGACGTTTCAACAACGCGCGGGCTTCTTCAAACGGCCAGGCTTTGCTCGTCATTGCGGCGTCACGCAGGTTGGACATGATGGGTCTCTCAGGTTGGACCTGCCCCTGTGGCAGGTTACGACGGTTCTCCCTATTGCGGGGGCGGCACGGGGTCAACATCGGCGCGACGGGATCAGCCGGAACAGCATCCCCGCCCACGGCCAGAAACCGACCCGCAAAATGTCGCAGAGACAGACGAAGCGCCGGGGGCAATCTGCAACAGTCGGCCCGCAGCACAACAGGACACCCCCGCCTTGGACCAAACCACACAGCAACCGACCCGCCCCGGACAAAGTTTTTCCGTCAACATCGCCTCATGCCGGGTCGACGGCGGAACCGATCCGGCCTTTGGCGATGTCCTGTGGCGCACCCTAATCAACGGCAGTTTGGCCGACCCCAAAGAGTTCATCGTGGGCATCGCCGAATTCGGGCCGCAGGGCGTTCTGCCCCCGCATCGGCACGACCCCGCCGAATTTTACGTCGGCATCGAAGGCAGCGGCACCGTGACCATTGACGGGATCGCCCACCCGATCGGCCCCGGCATCGCGCTCTATGTGGCCAGCAACGCAGAACATGGCACGCAAGCCGGGCCAGACGGGCTGCGGATCGTCTACGGCTTCTCAGAACCCAGCTTTGAAAGCATCGAATATCGTTTCTCGAACCCGCCCGGCCCCAATCGCGCGGGTGACTATTGAAGCAATCGGGCTTGTCGCGTAATGCTGCACGCGCAACCTAAGGAATCCCAATGACTGACGACGCCCCCATGACCGCACAGGACGCGCTCGTGGCGCTGATGTTCACGGTGTCCGCCTCGGATTCTGACCTGCGCACCGCGGAACTGGTCAAAATCAACAACGCGCTGAATCATCTGCCGATCTTTGCAAGCTATGACGTGGACCGGTTGCCGCGCATCTCGCACATGGTATTCGACCTTCTGGATCAGGACGACGGGCTGGATGCGCTGTTTGGCCTGATCCGCGACGCCTTGCCCGAACGCCTGTTCGAAACCGCCTATGCGCTGTCGTGCGACGTGGCCGCCGCCGATGGTATCATCGAGGGACCAGAGGCGCGGATGCTGGAAGAAGTGCGCGAAGAACTGAACATCGACCGCCTGCACGCCGCCGCAATCGAACGCGGGGCGCGGGCACGGCACATGACGCTGTAGTCACTCGACCACGGCTGGCCCAGTAGCCGGGCCGGCCACACCCCACCGTCGCAACAAAACATGCTGCAACGCGCGGGCCCGGTCGTTCCAGTCGCGCGATCCGGGCGGGATTTCATCGCCTGCGGCTTTGGCGGCCTGCCTGCGGCCCAGATCGGCGGCGAATATGGCAAACCCAAGGTTGCCGCCATTCGGCCCCGTCACATACCCGGCCAACGTCGTCACAAAATCGAGCGTGCCTGTCTTGGCCACCACCCGCACCGGATGATCGGCAATCGGTTTGCCCGCCGCGTCCACGATCGGGATTGGCTTCATCAACGGGCGCAAAACCGACGCGGCACCCGGCGCGGTCAGCAGCCGAACCATCCCGGCGGCGGAAATCCGGC
>JBGSIZ010000213.1:0-3006 GCA_041742255.1 Marivivens sp.
GCTGAGGGACGAAGGGCCGCCCGACCCCGGCACGCGCATCCGCATCCTGTCGCCCTTTGACCCCGCGTTGCGGGACCGGGCGCGGGCAGAACGGCTGTTCGGGTTTCACTACCGGATCGAGATTTTCGTGCCCGCGCCCAAACGGCAATACGGCTATTACGTCTTTCCAGTGCTGGAAGGAACGACCCTGATCGGCCGGATCGACATGAAACGGGACGGCGAGTGCCTCCACGTCACCGCGTTCTGGCCCGAGGCAGGGGTGGACATGGGCAAAGGCCGGATCGCGCGGCTACAGGCCGAACTGAGCCGGGCAGCACGATTTGGAGGGTGCGGAGAAGTGAAGTTGGGGGACGGGTGGGTGCGGGGGTGAAAAGGGGCGGCGCGTTTCTTGTCTTGCACGAGGGCAGAGGCCACGAAGCGAACGGCGGGAATGAGCCCAATTTGACAAACGCCGCGCAGTGCACGAACGGCTGATGTGCGCAGGAAGCGGAGTTTGCTAAGTGCGCTCAACAAGCTAGACGAGTAGGGCGGTGGGTAACTTTCAAACATCACCGGAGGCATGATGATTCACTTCGATAATTTTGAAACGTGGAAGGGGTCTTTCGGCGACCTTGTAGTTGGTCTGGTGGGCGAGGAAGCGCTGAAAAATCTCACATCGCAAAATTTCGAATATATAGAAGATGCGGGCGACTTTGTGGTCAACCATTCGGACATCATAACCGTTTCAACCGAAATTGAGGGCTGGCTTCGAGCAAATGACTTTTGCGTCTTCCATGGAACTAGATTGCTGCCCGAGGAAATTCTCGCGGTGCAACAGAAAGGGCTGCGTCCCTTGGTGGCCACTGACCGTGAACAACGCCTCAGAAAAATTCTTGAGCACCATCCAAAATGGCATTTTGTAAAGGATAGACTTCTTGAAGTCCTTGAATACTTTGGTCCAAAGGAAAAGCAAGGCAGAAGGCAAGGGCAGGTCCATTTCAGCCTTTCTAGATCAGGACTGGTGAATGGTTTTGACCATTACTTGACCGACGGTTCTGAGTTTGATCAGCACGTTGTGAAGCGGTTATTTGGCGACCTGTCGGGCCTTCAACTGCTCAACTCTGAGACGGTTCCCGTCCTTGTTCATGTCCAAGTCAGTGGCGAAGAACTCATTAGGGGAGCTCATCCACACTTCAGCTATTCGGAGGTCATGGACATGGGGGAAATCCCCGTGCTTGCGCGAACCTTCCTTAATGCCTGGGCATTCAAAGCAACGAAGCCAAGCTTTGATATCGCGAAGCTGAGAACTGACTGTTGTTTGATGCAACGGGTCGCAACGTCGCCCGAACGAATCCTAAATGTCGAAAAGCTCGGCGAGTTGGCCGCAAGCTGAATGTCGAGCAAGAAACCAGATCAGACGTCAGCTTTGAGGCTGGGAGCAGTCATTGAGCTTCAGAAACCGAACGACCACTTCGTCCGCAAAACAGCCCTAGTTACCTCGCCCAACCGGTGCGGGATGTGGCTGGTGGCCTTGCAGCGGCCTGCCACGACCTTCGTCAGTTCAACAACCCGGCATGGATCATCGCCGCCCGCACCCGGTCCTTGGTGCCCTCGGTCAGGCCGACCAATGGCAAGCGGACCTCCTCCGAACACATCCCCAGCAGCGACATGCCGTATTTCGCGCCCACCAGCCCCGGTTCGATGAAAATCGCTTCGTGCAGGGGCATCAGGCGGTCCAGCAGGGCCAAGGAGCCCGCATAGTCGCCGCGCAGCGTCGCGTCTTGAAACTCCGCGCACAAACGCGGGGCCACGTTGGCGGTCACCGAAATGCAGCCGACCCCGCCATGGGCATTGAACCCAAGGGCGGTGGCATCCTCGCCCGACAATTGCAGGAAATCCGCGCCGCAGGTCATCCGCTGCTTGGGCACGCGGGACAAATCGCCGGTGGCGTCCTTGACCCCCACGATCATCGGATGGCGGGACAGGTCGCCCATCGTGGCGGGGGACATATCCACCACCGACCGGCCCGGAATATTGTAGATGATGATCGGCAGGCCAACATCGGCGGCGGCGGTGAAATGGGCGATCAACCCGGCTTGGGTCGGTTTGTTGTAATAGGGGGTCACGACAAGGGCGGCGTCGGCCCCCGCATCCTTGGCCGCGCGCACCAGACGGACGGTTTCCACCGTGTTGTTGGACCCGGCCCCGGCCACGACCGGGATACGCCCGGCCGCCTGCTGCACCACCGTCGCCACCACCAGATCGTGTTCTTCATGGCTCAGCGTCGGGCTTTCGCCCGTGGTGCCGACCGGGACAAGGCCATGACTGCCTTGGTCCACATGCCACTCCACCAGTTTCTTGAGCGTGGCCAGATCGACAGAGCCGTTCGAAAACGGCGTGACGAGAGCGGGGAGAGATCCCTTGAGCATGGCACGCTTCCTTTGTGTTTCCGGGCAGTCGCCCGTGGTCGTGTGTTTCCGGGCAATCGCCCGTGGTGATGATCCGGCGTTCTCTAGACGGGTTTCCGCCGCTTGCCAAGTTTGTGAGTTGTAATGGACACAAGGCCCGGTAGGCTGTGCAAAACATAAAACGAGAGCAGCATGATCCGGTCCACCCTTCTTGCCCTTGGGCTGTGCTTTGGCATTGCCGCCCCTGCACCCGCGCAATCGCCGGATGCGGATTTGGGCCTGTCGGCGGCATTCGCGGCGGCAAATGCGGGCGATTGGGATCTGGCCTTTGCCTTGGCGGGGGATAACGACATCGGGCGCGATGTGCTGATGTGGTCGCGGTTGCGGGCCACATTTGCGGAAACCGACCCCCGGCCCGATTGGGCGGACTACGCGGCCTTTGTGCCCAAACGGCGGGATTGGCCTGGGATGGACCGCCTGCGCGCGCGGGGGGAAGAGGTGATGCCGGACGGGTTGCCGCCGCAAACCGTGATCGACTGGTTCGGCGGGGCCACCCCCCAAACGGGCGAAGGGGCGGTGCGGCTGTATCACGCCATGACGGCGACAGGCGACAGCGCCG
>JBGSIZ010000214.1:0-4525 GCA_041742255.1 Marivivens sp.
GCCGCGCGGGCGTGGCGCGTTGGTCAACAGAACCACGGTGCCGCCTTGGGCCCGGAATGCCTGCATCGCGGCGACGGCGGCGGGAAAGGCCGCGACGCCGTTGTGCATGCACCCCCACAGATCGACAAAGGCCGCGTCATAGTCGGCGGCGATTTCGGCAAAGCGGGTGATGATCCGGGTCATGGCGGGCCTTTTGATTTGGGTCGGTTTTGCGTCTGTATCCCGTCGGTATCACGCGGGTATGAAAAGCGCGAGACGGGGCGTCTGGACCTTTTCACCGGGGCAGCTAGGATCGCGCCGATCACCCCCAAAGGAGGCCGCGATGCCCGATACCGATTTGCCCTATGCAACCGTCATGCTGGACAAGCTGGCCGAGGTCACGGTGCGGGTGGGGTTGAACCTGCAACCGGGGCAAGACCTGATCATTTCGGCCTCGGTCGAGGCGTTGCCGCTGGTGCGCCGGGTGGCGGTGGCTGCCTACCGGGCAGGGGCCGGGGTGGTGACCCCGATTCTGTCGGACGAAGCGGTGACGCTGGCCCGGTTCGGACATGGTCAGGACGCGGCGTTTGATGCGGCCCCCGGATGGCTGTATCGCGGGATGGCCGAGGCATATGGGGCGGGCACGGCGAGGCTGGCCATATCGGCAGACAACCCGATGATGATGGCGGGACAGGACCCCGCGCGGGTGGCGCGGGTGGGCAAGGCCAATGCGATTGCGGCGCGCCCGGCGATGGAAAAGATCACCGGGTTTGAAACCAACTGGTGCGTGGCGTCCTATCCGGGGCGGGCGTGGGCGCGGCAGGTGTTCCCTGATCTGGACGGTGACGCGGCGGTGGCCCGGTTGGCGCAGGCGATATTCGCGGCCTCCCGGTTGGACAACAACGATCCCCTGGCCGAATGGGCAGCACACCATGCCCGATTGGCGGCGCGGGTGGATTGGATGAATGTGCAGCGGTTCGACATGCTGCACTTTCGGTCGCCGGGCACCGATCTGCGGGTGGGGCTTGCGGATGGGCACGCGTGGAAAGGCGGCGCATCGCAGGCCAAGACAGGGGTGGTCTGTTCGCCCAACATCCCCACCGAAGAAGTGTTCACAACCCCGCACGCCGGGCGTGTCGAGGGCACGGCGACGGCCACCAAACCTTTGGTGCACCAAGGCACGTTGATCGAGGGGATATCGGTGCGGTTCGAGGCGGGCCGGATCACAGAGGCATCGGCCACCACAGGCGAGGCGGTGTTCCGCAAGTTGCTCGACACGGACGAAGGCGCGGCCCGATTGGGCGAGGTGGCGCTGGTGCCGCATTCCTCGCCGATTTCGGCGTCGGGCCTGTTGTTCTACAACACGTTGTTCGATGAAAACGCGGCCTGCCACATCGCGCAGGGCCAGTGTTACGCCGAATGTTTCGAGGCGGGGATCGGGGGCGATCCGGTCATGATTGCGGCGCGCGGGGGCAACAGTAGCCTGATCCATGTGGATTGGATGATTGGCGGCCCACAAACCGATATCGACGGTATCCATGCCGATGGCCGTATCGTGCCGGTGTTTCGCCAAGGCGAATGGGCTGTGGCGGTCTGAAGCTCCGCCAATACACTTAAAATTTGACTAAAATCTGCCGTGCCTTTGTGCCCGAAATATCCTCGGGGGGTGAATGGCGCAGCCAGAGGGGGGCAGACAGCCCCCCTTTGCCCCGGTTCAGACCTTGAGGCCCGATCAGACCTTGAGGTTCGGGATGATCTGTTTCTTGCGGCTCATGATGCCAGGCAGCACCACGAGGTCGCCCGTCACAGTCGCCCCAAACGATTTTTCGGCGATGGTTTTCACCAGATCGTTGGGAACCAGCAGCGTCGCCTCTTCGCGCAGGATGTCGATGACGAACAGCAAAACCTGATCGGCCCCGTCTTCGGCGGCCACCGTTTTCATCGACGCCATCAGGCTGTCCTTGCGGTCCAGAACGATCTTGGGCGCGGTGGTTTCCAGAACCGACACCCGGAATTCCTTGCCGCCCAGCGTGTATTCCTTGCTGTCCATCCGCAGCAACTCAGCGTCCGAAAACGCCGAGACGTCCGATTTCGCCTCGAACATTTCCGCCGCAAGGCTGGGGATATCGACCCCAAGGTCGCCCGCCAAACGTTGCGCGATGGCCCGGTCGGCGTCCGTCGTGGTGGGGGACCGGAATTCCAGCGTGTCCGACAGGATGCACGACAGCATCAGCCCCTTGATCCCGTCCGGCGCGTGCCCGGCGTGGCCGCCCATCAGTTGATACATCAGCGTCGCCGTGCAGGCCAGCGGGCGGATCGTGATGTCGATCGGCCCTTTGGTTTCCAGACCTCCCACCAGTTTGTGGTGGTCGATGATCGCCGTGATATCGGCGTTGTTGATGTTGGCGGGCAGTTCTGCCGGGTTGTTGGTGTCTACGATCACCACTTTTTGCCCGTCTTCCACGTCTGTGATCACTGCCGGCAGGTCAAACCCCCACCGTTTGGCCACATACAGCGCCTCGGTGTTGGGGGTGCCCAGCAACCGCGCTTCGGCCTTGGTGCCGGTGTGGTCCAGATACCACGCCCAGACGATTGCAGAGCCGGTCGAGTCAGTGTCAGGGGATTTGTGCCCGAAAACGAGGGTGGTCATATTGGTCAAACCTTGGAAGAGTTCTGTTGAGGATCGCGCGCCTTATACGGGCCGCGCGGGCAGGTGTCACGGGGCAGAATGCCCCTACAAAGGAATGGCAGCCATGCCCCCAAAGCAGGCGTTGCGCGAGGCCGATCTGTATCCCGTCGTCAAGCGGTGGCTGGAGGCCCGGGATTACACCGTAAAGGGCGAGGTCGGTCCCGCCGATATTGTCGCCCGCAAGGGCCCCGATACCCTGATTGTCGAGCTGAAGCTGGCGTTTTCCCTCGCCCTGTTTCATCAGGCCATCGCCCGACAGGCCATCACCGATCTGGTTTATATCGCCTTGCCCCCGCCCAAGAAAGGCGGTGCCGACAATGTCGCCATGGCCCGCCGGTTGGGCATTGGTGTGTTGTTTGTCCGGGTCCGCGATGGCCATGTGGACCCCGTCGCCGACCCCGGCCCCTATCGCCCCCGCAAATCGCCCAAGGCCAAGACCAGACTGTTGCGCGAATTTGACCGCCTGCGCGGGGACCCCAATGCGGGCGGCGCCACCCGGCATGGCATTGTCACCGGATACCGGCAGGACGCCATCGCCTGTGCCCGGTTTCTGGCCGTGCATGGTCCGTCCCGTGGGGCCAAGGTGGCCGAATGGGCCGAAGTCCCCCAAGCCACCCGGATCATGGCCGCCGATCATTATGGATGGTTCACCCGCGTGGATCGCGGTGTGTATGGATTGACCCCGCAGGGCCACAAAGGACTGGCCGATTGGGCCGAGGAGTGATCCCGCCCTAGGGCAGCGGCGCGATTGTCCAGCCTGCGTTGGCCAACCCTTGCAGCACTCCGTCCTGCCCCGGCAAATGCGCCGCCCCCACCGCCAGCACGATGTCGGGGTGCGTGCCCGCTGCCGTTTCGATCACGGGCAGCCACGCCCGGTTCCGGTCGATCAGCAACAGTTGTTCTGTTTGCACGAACAGCGCATCCGCCGCCGTTTTGTCCATGCCGGGGATGAACGCCGACGACAGCCGCGACAGTTCCCACACTTCCGCAATCCGCCCCGCTACGTAGCCTTCGAGCATGGCCACGAACATTTCTTGTTGCAGCCCCGGATCGAGGATCGACAGCCGCAACATGGCCACCTGATCTTCAAAGCTGTCCTGTTCGAACAGGCTGAACAGCGTGTCCCATGGTTCCACCGCTTGCATCGGCACGCCAGCGGTTTCCGCCAGATCCATGATCATGTGATCCAGCCCGCGTTGCCCCGCCAGCGCATCCTGCATCGCGCACGGCGGCATCGACAGCACCAGCATCAGATACCACGGCTGAAACTTGGCCGCCATGAACGGCGGGATTTGCCGCGCTGCCGCCGCGTCTGACAGTTGCGCCCATGTTGCCGCATCCAGCACATCAGGCAGCGTTGGCCCGGTCGTGATGATCATGGTTTCCGGCCGCGTCAGCAGCGCCTGTTGCATCTGTTTTTCTTCCGCCTTGGTCATTTCGACCAAGATCAGGTCCGCCCCTGTCACCTGAGACCGGACCCGGTCCAGAAGTGCGTCAAGCCGGGGATCATAAAGGTGCATTGTCCCCACAATAGTCAGCCGGTTGTCCCCCCGCGTCGCTGTCCACAGCGTGCCTTGACCGTAGGGTGTGGCCGCAACCGCCGTATTCAGTTCCGCCCGTTGATCCGCGTTGAGCCGGTCCATGATGCTTTGCCCGGCGCAAAGCGCCAGCGCCGGAAGCCCGGACAGGAAAACCAGAAAAATGGTCAGCGCGAAACGCAGCATGGGGTGTCCTTTGGTTGCTTGACCAAACCTAGCGTCCGGGGGCGGGCCGGGCAACCGTCCGCCCCGCCCCCTAAGACAGCCGGGGTCGCGCAAGTTGCCACCCCAGCCACATCAGCCCCCGCCCCAGACGCGC